>NZ_CAKKMF010000022.1 GCF_918697925.1 Arthrobacter sp. Bi26 | reverse complement strand
GGCCGGCGCCGGCGCCACGGGTGCCTCTGCACGGGAGGTATCAACCTCGGAGGTCCCGGACCCGGACGTGGCGTCGGCGGTCCCCGGGTACTGGGTGGTCAGGGCATCGTCGGGATTGTTGGGGTCGAATCTGCGGGGTGTCTCGGTCATGGCGGCCGTGCCTTTCGATTGCGGGCAGGGCGCACAGACTTTCCCTGGCGCCCTGCCGGTCCACTCAATACTAAGCGTGCTGATGGCCGGCGGGGTGTCCGGGCGGTTGGGCGCGCGGTTCGGGCTGTTGGCACCGGCCCGGGCACGGTATAACGTCACAGCCAAGGGATTGCCTTGAAGAGGAGGCGCGGCCGTGACCATTATCGACATCGCCGTCTATGTGGACGGTCACCGGACCGCCGACCCGGAAGGCCTCGAGGAAACGTATTTTCTCCTGCGGCAGCGCCAGGGCATGGCTTGGATCGGGCTCTACCGGCCGGAACCTGAGGAGCTGCGCTCGGTGGCCGAGGAATTCGACCTGAGCCACCTGGCCGTGGAGGACGCGCTCGCCGGCCACCAGCGGGCCAAGCTGGAACACTACGGCGAGACATTGTTCCTGGTGCTGCGGCCCGCCCGGTACCTGGACGAAGTGGAGAAGGTCGAGTTCGGCGAGATCCATGTGTTCGCCGGCCCGGACTTTGTGGTGACTGTCCGCCGGGCAGAGTCTCCCGATCTGGCCCGGGTGCGCCGGCGCATGGAATCCGAGCCGGAGTTCCTGGCGCTCGGTCCGGACGCGGTGCTGTACGCGATTCTGGACCAGGTAGTGGACGAGTACGAGCCGGTGGCCGCGGGGCTCGAAAACGACATCGATGAAATCGAAGATGACCTGTTCGCCGCCGATCCCGGCGTATCGCGCAGGATCTATGAACTCTCCCGCCAGGTCATCACTTTCCAGCGTGCGACAGCCCCGCTGGCCGGGATCCTGCAGACTCTTATGGGCAGCGGGCCGGACGGGGTGCCGGACCCCGAACTGCAGGACCATTTCCGCGACGTCCTGGACCACGCCATCAGGCTGGGGGAGCGGGTGTCCGCCTTCCGGGCGCTGCTGCAAAACGCGCTGGCCGTCAACGCAGCCCTCGTCGCCCAGCGGCAGAACGACGAAATGCGGCTCCTGACCGAATCGAGCTTCGCCCAAAATGAGCAGGTCAAGCGGATATCGTCGTGGGCTGCCATCCTGTTCGCCCCGACGTTGATCGCGTCGATCTACGGCATGAACTTCCGCGACATGCCCGAGCTCGACTGGATCTTCGGCTATCCGATGGCACTCGCGCTCATGATCGGCATGGGCGGTGCGCTGTTCCTGACGTTCAAACACAACAAATGGATTTGAGGATCCGGCTGAAATAGGAAGCGGCTCTGACCTTGCGTTGTCGCAGGTCAGAGCCGCTCTCTTGTGCCCCAGGAGGGAATCGAACCCCCGACCGGCGGATTAGAAGGCCGCTGCTCTATCCCCTGAGCTACTGGGGCACGGTGGCACCCGCCGGCCGCTGCCGGGGGACGCCTCAAAAAGTTTACAGTGCCGGACGGCCGGTGGGGGTCAATGCTGGCCGTTCGCCTGTCCGGCGGCCCGGACCACTCCCCACCACAGGCCGCAACGCCGCGGCCGGCAGCCGGTTTTCCACATGGCACAACCGGGCCCTCCCCGGTGACGGTCCGCGGCGCGATGCTGGAACTGCCCGGCAGGGCACGACAACTCGAGACAGGACATGAGAATGAGCGACAACATTACGGTCCGGGGCTTCGTCGCCTCGGAGATCAGAAGTTCGACCACCCCCGGCGGCGTGCCCACGGCGTCCTTCAGGCTCGGCGCCACCGAGCGCCGCTACGACCGCGGCTCCAGCACCTGGGTGGACGGCAACACCAACTGGTTCACTGTCCAGGGCTACCGGCAACTGGCCGGCAACATCGGCTGCAGCATCAAGAAAGGCCAGCGGGTCATCATCGTTGGCAGGCTGAAGATGCGCAGCTGGGAAAAGGACGGCAGGGTCTACCACGTCGCCGAGATTGACGCGGAGTCAGTCGGCCACGACCTCATGTGGGGCTCTGCCAACTTCACCCGCTCGGCCGCAGCAGGAAACCAGCCGGCCGCAGGACCTGGTGCCGCTGGTGCGCCTGGCGGCGGAGACGGCGACGACGCCGGACCCCAGACCCAGTCCGGGGATACGGGCGGGGATACCGGCGGGGACGGCGACGGCGGTGCCGATGACCACACGACCTTCATCAACGACGCAAGCGGCGAGGAAGAGGAGGTGGACCAGGAGACCGGCGAACTGAAAGGGGCCGCCGCCTGAATCCCGGGCACCGGCGGGCAATGCCCGGGCACCGGATCGGAGACACCACCGCGTGGCAGAATTGCCGGATGCGACATGCCAGGAGCGCTGCGGGACACGCCGCGGCCTCTGCAGCTGCGGTACTGGCGGCCGGTACTACCGCCGCGGGCGGCGCCGCCCGTCGCCGCGGCCGGGCCGTTCCGGCGGCCACAACCGTGGCGCTCCTGCTCGCAGCGTCCGCCTGTTCGATGCCGGCCGGGGGCAGCGGAGCCCAGGCCTCTGGAGCGGGGCGGCTGCCTTGTCGGCGTCCGGGACTGAACCGAACCGTCAGCGGCCGGGCACGGTTGCGGGTGCAATCGGCGCCACTGAGGCAACGGCAACCGCAAGGACAACGGCAATGGCTCCTGCAACTGGGCCTGCCAGGGGCGCAGCGCGGCTCACGGAATGTGAGTTATCCCGGCCGAACCACTAGATTTGTAGGCATGGCGGAATTTATCTACACAATGACCAAGGCCCGTAAGGCTGTCGGCGAAAAACTCATCCTCGATGACGTAAGCATGTCCTTCTTCCCGGGGGCCAAGATTGGCGTTGTCGGCCCGAATGGTGCCGGTAAGTCCACCATTCTCAAGATCATGGCAGGCCTGGACACTCCCTCCAACGGTGAGGCCCGGCTCAGCCCCGGCTATACGGTAGGCATCCTGCTGCAGGAGCCGCCGCTGAACGAAGACAAGACCGTTCTGGGCAACGTCCAGGAAGGCGTCGGTGAAATCTACGGCAAGATCCTGCGCTTCAACGAGATCTCCGAGGAAATGGCCAGCCCCGACGCTGACTACGATGCCCTCCTCGAGGAAATGGGACAGCTGCAGGAAGCGATCGACGCGGCTGACGCCTGGGATATCGATTCCCAGCTGGAACAGGCCATGGACGCACTGCGCTGCCCGCCCGCCGATGCCGATGTCACCCTGCTCTCCGGTGGTGAGCGCCGCCGCGTCGCGCTGTGCAAGCTCCTGCTGCAGAAGCCGGACCTGCTGCTGCTCGACGAGCCCACCAACCACCTCGACGCCGAGAGCGTGCTGTGGCTCGAACAGCACCTCTCCAGCTACTCCGGCGCCGTCCTGGCCGTCACCCACGACCGTTACTTCCTTGACCACGTGGCCGAGTGGATCGCCGAAGTGGACCGCGGCCACCTCTACCCGTACGAGGGCAACTACTCCACGTACCTGGAGAAGAAGCGCGCCCGCTTGGAAGTCCAGGGCAAGAAGGACGCCAAGCAGGCCAAGCGCCTGACCGAAGAACTCGAATGGGTCCGGTCCAACGCCAAGGGACGCCAGACCAAGTCCAAGGCCCGTCTGGCCCGCTACGAGGAAATGGCTGCGGAGGCGGACCGCACCCGCAAGCTCGACTTCGAAGAGATCCAGATCCCGCCGGGACCGCGCCTGGGCGGACTCGTGCTGGAGGCCAAGGATCTCCAGAAGGGCTTCGACGATCGCACCCTGATCGACGGACTGTCCTTCACCCTGCCCCGCAACGGCATCGTTGGCGTCATCGGCCCCAACGGCGTCGGCAAGTCCACGCTCTTCAAGACGATCGTGGGCCTGGAACCGCTCGACGGCGGCGAACTGAAGATCGGCGATTCCGTCAAGATCTCCTACGCCGACCAGAGCCGCGGCGGCATCGACCCCAACAAGACGCTGTGGGAAGTCGTGTCCGACGGTCTCGACTACATCCAGGTCGGCCACGTCGAAATGCCCTCCCGCGCCTACGTGGCCGCCTTCGGCTTCAAGGGTCCGGACCAGCAGAAGAAGGCCGGGGTGCTTTCCGGTGGTGAGCGCAACCGCCTCAACCTTGCGCTGACCCTCAAGCAGGGTGGCAACCTGCTGCTGCTCGACGAACCGACTAACGACCTCGACGTCGAAACCCTCAGCAGCCTCGAAAACGCCCTGCTCGAATTCCCGGGCTGCGCCGTCGTCGTCTCGCACGACCGCTGGTTCCTGGACCGGGTGGCCACCCACATCCTCGCCTACGAAGGCGACGAGGAGAACCCCTCCAAGTGGTACTGGTTCGAGGGCAACTTCGAGTCCTACGAGGAGAACAAGGTCGAGCGACTGGGCCCGGACGCGGCCAAGCCGCACCGCGTAACGCACCGCCGCCTCACCCGCGACTAAGCCCACACGGCTTCAGCGCCATGAAAAAGCCGGCTCCCCGCGGGGAGCCGGCTTTTGTGTGCCGTGGTGTCTAAGTGCCAGCGAGCGGACGGGCGGGCTAGCTGCGCTCGGCCTTGCGCATCTGGTGCTGCAGCACCTTGGACTGGACGGCGCCCTTGACCTTGTTCTTCAAATCGTTCGGGACGCGGACCATGCCTTCCTGGGCCACCGTCGCCACGTGCCGGCCGTCCCGGCTGAAGATCTTGCCGGTGGCGAGGCCCCGTGCGCCCTGGGCGCTGGGCGATTCCTGGACGTACAGGAGCCATTCGTCGACCCTGACCGGCCGGTGCCACCACATGGCGTGGTCCAGGCTTGCCACGGACATCCCGGGCGTAATCCAGCTCATCCCGTGCTTGCGGAGGATGGACTCCAGCAGGGTGTAGTCGCTCGCGTAGGCCAGGGCGGCCCGGTGCACGCCGGCGTCGTCGGGCATCGGGCCGAAGGTCTTCATCCAGACGGCGTTGCGTGCGTCCTTGGGCCCCTTGGCCGAGACATACAACGCCGGATCGACGTGGCGGATATCGAACGGCCGCTCGTACGCCCAGTGCCGGGCCACGGGGTGATCGAACTTGCCCAGCAGGTCGGCAGTGCTGGGCAGCGATTCGGGGTCCGGGATCCCGGCGGGCATCTCGGACTGGTGCTCGATCCCCTCGTCCTCGGCCTGGAAGGACGCGATCATCGACAGGATGGGCATGCCCTCCTGGTAGGCGTGGACCCGGCGGGCCGAGAACGACCGGCCGTCGCGCAGGCGCTGCACGCCGAACGTGATCGGCTTGTTGGCGTCTCCTGGCCGGAGGAAGTAGCCGTGCATGGAGTGCACACTGCGGTCCGGATCGACGGTGCGGCTGCCGGCTATCAGGGACTGCGCCAGCACCTGGCCGCCGAAGACGCGGTGCCTGGGCTGCTGCTGGGAGGGGCCCATGAAGATGTCCTCGTCCGTCCGCGCGCCCTCGAGCTCGCCGAGGTTGAGGAGTTGGATGAGCGAGGAGGTGGGGTCCTGGGTCGGGAGCCCCAGCAGTCCGGCTTCGGCTTCAGTCATGGTCTGACTCTAGACGGCACAGTCACACTGCTCAAAAGGGACACTGCTCAAAAGGCGGCGCGGCTCCCGAGAGGCGCAGCCGGTAGAGTCGGTAGTGTGTCTGATGTCCTAAACCAGCCCCTGCAGTTCTCCGATCCCCGCGACCTCGACGACCTGCGCACCTTCGCCACGCGCGCCAAGTCCATTGACGACGGCGCCATCCGGCTCCAGGCCGCGGGCCCAGTCCTGGCCGCCTACGTCTGCGTCCTGCGGCCCCGGCTCCTGGGCGAATCCACCCCCACCATCCTGGGCCTGCGGACCATGGCGCTGGCGCAGCCGGCGGACACTGACGTCACCGTGCCGCTGTCCGCCGTGCTGGACCGTTTGGCACGGGCGGGGGAGCACGACGTCGAACTCCCCGTCCCGCCGGTGACCGTCAGCGAGTCGTGGGCCGGGATAGGGGCGCCGCGGGCCGGCTGGGAACCGCTCGGCACCGTCCAGGACACCGTCCTGCGGGCCGCCGCCGAGGCCGGCATCAGGGAGATCGCCGCGATCATCCCGGACAAGCCGGGCGCGCTGATCGTCAATAACGCCCGGGCAACGGTCTGGGGCCGGGAACTGCCCGACGCCGCCGGGCTGCCGGCCGGCGCCGCGTTCGCCGCCCTCACCCTGGGCTTCCTGGCCGACGGCGAACAACGGCTCTACCGGGCCGGGCGCTGGTTCCGGCTCAGCGGCACCCGCGGCCACGTGCTGGTCCGGACCGGCACCGGGCTCTAGGAAGCTTCCCGGCACCCTCCGCTCAGGCCTCCGACGGGCTGTTCACCATGGAAAGGGCTGCCCGCTCCATGTAGTCCCAGAGCGTTCCCTCGTACAACGGCGGCAGCTCCAGGGCATCCACCGCGGCGCGCATGTGGAACAGCCACCGTTCCTTGGCCTCCGGCGTCACCCGGAACGGCATGTGGCGCATCCGCAGCCGCGGGTGCCCGCGCTCCTCGCCGTAGGTGGTGGGCCCGCCCCAGTACTGTTCCAGGAACATCAGGAAACGCCGCTTGGCCGGGCCGAGGTCCTCTTCCGGGTACATGGCGCGCAGCAGCGGATCGGTCGCGACGCCGTCGTAGAAGACGTCGATGAGCTTCACAAAAGTCTCGTGGCCGCCCACGGCATCATAGAAGTTGTCTGTGTAGCCGGGCTGGCTGAATGGATCGTTTTGCAGCAGCTGCCTGGGCTGGCTGGGTTCGCCGGCGCTGGGAATCGTCATTTCTCTATTCTCCGGCCTTCTGCTGGGGTGCGCTGTCGGCCTCGTCCGCCGGCGGTGTCTCCGGCGGAATGTAGGTGCCTTGGGAGCGGTTGCCCACGCGCAGGATTTCGCCGTTGCGCAAGTACCAGATGGTGCCGTCGTCGGACCGGACCCGGGTGATCCGCAGGTTCATGGCCTCGACAGTGCCCACCACCTCGGAGGTCTCGATGATGTCGCCAATGCCGTACTGGTCCTCGATCGTGATGAAGATGCCGGCGAGGAAGTCGCGGATCAGCTGCTGGGCGCCGAAGCCGATGGCCACACCGAGGATGCCGACGCTGGTCAGGATCGGGGCAATGTCCACGTTCAGGTTCTTGAGCACATACACGATGGTGAGGACGGCCACCAGGACGCCGACCACGCTGCTGAGCAGTGCGCCGATTGTCTGTGCCCGCTGGACCCGGCGCTCATGGTCCAGGGCGCGGAAGGCCGGAGCCACCCAGCGGAAGTGCGGCTTCTTGAAGAGCGTGCTGCCCGAGGCGACGCGCTTGGTGATGACGGAGATCACGAAGGATGCCACTAGCCACACGGCGACGCCGATCCCCAGGCTGATCAGGGCACCCGGCAGGTTGACGGCCGCGATGTCTTGGGCGGTGATTGGTTCGATGGTGGTAAGGCTGATCATCGGCGGGGGAAAACTCCTTGTTGCTGCGTCCCTGCTGCCGGCCGGCAGCGGGGCTGGGCGTCCGGATAGGCGGCCGGCGTTCGCCGGGCGCATAACACTCTGGTCTACTTCAACATTAGCGCCGTAGCGTGGCTCCATGCGCATCCTGGTACTCGGCGGAACGGTCTTCCTGTCAGCAGAAATAGCCCGGCAGGCCCTGGCCGCCGGCCACGACGTCACCTGCCTGGCCCGCGGTAACGTCGCTGCGCCGCCCGACGGCGCTACCTGGCTGCGCGCGGACCGCTCCCAGGGGAAGGCCGCCTACGAGGAGGCCGCCGGCAGCGGCGGGTGGGACGCCGTCGTCGACGTTTCGCGGGATCCTGGCCAGGCGCGGGAGGCGCTCGAGGCGCTGGCCGGCTCGGCCCGGCACTGGACCTTCATCTCCAGCTGCTCTGTCTATGCGGACCATTCGGTGGCCGGCGCCGCCGAAGATGCCCAGGTGCTTCCGCCGCTGGCGCCGGGGACGGAACTGAGCATGGATAACTACGGCGAGGCCAAGTCCGCGATCGAGCAATGGACCCGCCAACTGGCAGGGGACAAGGCGCACCTCTGCCGTGCCGGCCTGATCGGCGGACCCGGGGACGGCTCCGACCGTTACGGGTACTGGCCGGCCCGTTTCGCCCGGGACAACTATCCCGTCCTGGTCCCGGACATCCCCACCGACGCGACCCAGATCATCGACGTCCGCGACCTCGCGGCCTGGATCCTCACCGCCGCCGAAAACGGGATCACCGGGGCACTGAACGCCGTCGGCGAACCGGTCCCCTTTGCCGCCTACCTTGAGGAGTCGCGTCAGCTCGCCGACGCCGACTCCGAGGCCGTTGTGGCTCCCGAGGACTGGCTGGCGTCCCACGGCGCGAACTACTGGGCCGGTCCGGACTCGCTGCCGCTGTGGCTGCCGCCCGGCCATGATGGCTTCGAGACCCGCAGCAATGACGCTGCCCGGGCAGCCGGGCTGTCCATCCGGCCCTGGATGGACACGCTGCGGGACACCTTGGCGGATGAACGCCGCCGCGGACTCGGCCGCGAACGCAAGGCCGGGATGAGCCCGGAGACGGAACGCCGGATCGTGTCCGAGTACAAGGCAGAGGCCTCAGCCGGGCCCGGCTGACGGTGCCGGCTGACCTGTTCAGTCTGTCTGGCCCTCCACCACAGCCGTGGGCTCGTGCAACACCGGGAAGTTGACGCTGCGGGCAATGAAGCAGAGTTTGTTGGCCAGGACGTGAAGCTCCTCCAGAACATCCGGGGCCGCCGGTCCAGCCACCGTCACCGTGGGCTTCAGCGTGACGGATTCGAACTGCCCGCTGCCGTCCCGGTTGGTCCGCATCAGGCCCTCGGCCCGGTCCTCATAAGCTGTCACCACCACGCCGTGCTTCACGGCCACGTGCAGGAAGGAGAGCATGTGGCACTGCGAGAGCGCGGCCAGGAGCAGCTGTTCGGGGTTGTAACGCTGCCGGTCCCCGTGAAAGGTCGGATCGGCGGAGCCGCGCAACACCGGCACCCCGGGGATCTCGACGTCGTGGTCGCGTGAGTAACCGCGGTATGTGGACGTCCCGGACCCGAGGTTCCCAGTCCAGCGGACAGTCAGCGCGTAGCGGTGTTCGTCAAGGCTCATGCGGCCAGTCTAGAACGACGGAACCCCGGCGCCGCGCGGGGGCGGCACCGGGGTTCCAGGATCGTCGGGGCAGGCTGTTGGCGTCCTAGCCGACGTCAGCCTGGCGGGCCCGCAGGGAGCGGGCCACGCCGTCGCGGTTCTCCAGCATCATCCGGCGCAGCGCCGAGCTGTCCTCCGGCAGCGAGGCCAGGAACTCATCCGTGCGGTCCACGGTGGCCTGCGTGGTCAGCTGGGCCGGGTAGAGACCGACGACGATCTGCGAGGCCAGCGCGTGGGTGCGGTTGGCCACGATGCCCGGGACGGCCTCGAAGTACTTCTCGGCGTACGGCTCCAGCAGGGACGTGTCCAGGACCCGGGTAAAACCGGTCACCGCGGAGCCCTGCAGGGCGTTGGACAGATCGCCCTTGACCACAATCGATTCCCAGGCTTCGGCCTTGGCCTCCGGAGTGGGGATGGCGGCCTTGGCCAGGGCCGCCGCGTTCTGGCCGTTGGAGGTGTTGTCGTGCGCCAGTTCCTCGTCGATCCGCTCCTGCCCGGCGCGGCTGCCTGCCACGAGGGACGCCAGCAGCTCCCACCGCAGGTCCTGGTCCACGCTCAGCCCGTCGAGGGTGAGCGAGCCGTCCAGCAGCCCGGACACCGTGTCCAGCTGCCCGGCGCTGCGGGCCAGCAGGGCGTAGGACTTCACGAACTGCAGCTGTGCGTCCGAGCCGGCAGGCACCGCCGAGGCGAGCTCCCAGAGCTTGTCGGCCGCGGCTACGGCAGTGGCCGCCTGGTGCTCCTCGGCCACGTAGAAGGTCAGCGTGGTGGCAAGCTGGCGGAGCTGGACCATGATCACGGAGGAATCGGATTCCTCGGCAATGTTGGCCAGGATCAGGTCCACGTACCCGCGGGCCGGGGATTCGCCGTCGCGCGCCGCGTCCCAGGCCGAGCCCCACACGAGGGTGCGCGGGAGGCTCTGGCTGAAGTCCTTCAGGTGCGCCGTTGCGGTGGCGAGGGACTTCGGATCCAGGCGGACCTTGGCATAGGCGAGGTCGTCGTCGTTGAGCAGGATCAGGTCCGGCTGGGCCAGGCCGGCCAGGGCCGGAACTTCGGTGCGCTCGCCGTCGACGTCGAGCTCCTCGCGGTGCACCCGCTCCAGCCTGCCGGCGCCGTTGAGGTTGTAGAAGCCGACGGCGAGGCGGTGCGGCCGCAGCGTCGGTTCGCTCTCGATCGCCGACTGCACGATGGCGAAGGAGCCGATGGTGCCGTCCGCGTCCGCCGAGATCTCCGGTGTCAGGGTGTTGACGCCGGCGGTTTCCAGCCAGAGCTGGCCCCACCTTTCGAGGTCACGGCCGCTGGCCTTCTCGAGTTCGGCCATGAGGTCGCTGAGCTCGGTGTTCTGCCAGGCGTGCTTGCTGAAGTACTCGCGCACCCCGGACATGAATTCCTCCGGGCCCACCCAGGCGACGAGCTGGCGCAGCACCGAGGCGCCCTTGGCGTAGGTGATGCCGTCGAAGTTCACCTCAACGTCCTGGAGATCGTTGATCTCGGCAAAGATCGGGTGCGTGGTGGGCAGCTGGTCCTGCCGGTACGCCCAGGACTTCTCCACGGACGCGAAGGTGGTCCAGGCGTGGTCGAACTCGGTGTTCTCCACGGCGGCCAGGTGGGACATGTATTCGGCGAAGGACTCGTTGAGCCAGAGGTCGTTCCACCAGCGCATCGTCACGAGGTCACCGAACCACATGTGCGCGAGCTCGTGCAGCACGGTGATGGCGCGGCGTTCCACCTGGGCATCGGTGACCTTGCCGCGGAAGACGTAGCCTTCAAGAATGGTGACGGCCCCGGCGTTTTCCATGGCGCCGGCGTTGAACTCCGGCACGAAGAGCTGGTCGTACTTCTCGAACGGGTACGGGCAGCCGAACTGGGCCTCGAAGAACTCGAAACCCTGCCGGGTGAGCTCGAAGATGTTCTCGGCATCGAGGTACTGCATGAGCGACTTGCGGGCGAAGATGCCCAGCGGAGTGACCCGGCCTTCCGCCGACGTGACTTCGCTGCGCACCGACTGGTACGGCCCGGCAATGAGCGCGGTGACATAGGAGGAGAGCCGCGGAGTGGGGGTGAACTCCCAGACGGAGCGGGCGCCCCCGTCCGCGCCCGGGATGGTCTCCACCGGCACCGGTGTGGGGGAGTTGGACACGAGGTCCCAGTGCGAGGGGGCGGTGACGGTGAAGGTGAAGCTGGCCTTGAGGTCGGGCTGTTCGAAGACGGCGAACATGCGCCGCGAGTCCGGGACCTCGAACTGCGTGTACAGGTAGACCTCGTTGTCCACCGGATCCACGAAGCGGTGCAGGCCTTCGCCGGTGTTCATGTAGGGCGCGTCGGCGACCACGAGCAGGTGGTTCTCGGTCGCCAGGTCCGGGAGCTGGATCCGGACGCCGTCGGAGACCTCGCCCGGGTCCAGTTCGCGGCCGTTGAGGCTCACGCTGTGCACGGCGTGGGTCACGGCGTCGATGAAGGTCGAAGACCCAGGCTTGGCCCTGAACTTCACGGCCGTGGTGGACCCGAAGACTTTCTCGCCACGCGTCAGGTCAAGGCTGACCTCGTAGGAGTCGACGTCGATCAGGGCGGCGCGCTCGCGGGCTTCGGCGCGGGTCAGGTTCATACCGGGCAAAGGGGCCTCCAGAAGAAGATGGATACTGCCGGCCGGACGCAGCCGCCGGCGATACTGTGAAATTATTCTTTCACGTCAGCGGCCTATGGCAAGTTAGCCCGATCACAATGTCCGGCGCCAACGCCCCTGCACCGAGTCCACGATTTGCCACGAATGGCCGCTAAGCCGATGCCCTTGGCGGCCATTCGTGTCAGATGAGTGCGGTGGGGCGGCGCGGCGTGGCGGGCACGTTGAGGTTGCCCCGGCTTCGGACCCGGGCACGGACCTTCGGAACCGGGGTGTGTGGTTTGCCCGTGTGCGCTTGAACTTCGATCCAAGTGCTTCCCGGAGCTCCGCCGGCACTCTCTCCATCGATTCGCCGCAGATGGCCGCTATGCCACCGTGCTTAGCGGCCATTCGTGTCAAGTGAGTGCTCTGTAGGGCGGGCACGTTGGCGTCGCCCCGGCTTCGGCCCCGGACTTGAACCAGGGCCGGGAGTCCAGCCGCGCTCCGTCAGCGCCGCGCGCACCCGGGTAACCGCGGCCGGCTCCATCCCAGGGGCGAACGGGGTCAAATGCCATTGGGTCAATACGACGACGCGCCACCCGGCATCCCTGGCGTTCTCATCCCGGAAGATGTCGCTGCGACGCTGGGCCGGACTGGCGTGATGCCCGCCGTCGTACTGAATCGCGATCTCTTCTTGCTCGTGGGCGGGTCCTGTACAACGCGCCTGATCCCACGTTTCCCTCCCGTCGACCTCCTGACCTGCGCGCACGTCCCCAGATCCCTCAAGGTGCGGCGGGGGTAGCGTTGGGGTATGGGAAAGATCCGTTACTCAGTCGATGCCAGGGCGCTGCGCTTTGCCATCGGTTTCCCCCTGATGCTGGCGGCCGGATTCGTGGTGTGCGCGCTTCTGGTGCGCCCGGATTTGCCCGAACCGCTGGCCGTCCGCTGGACTGGTGCCGGTGCCGCCGACTTCGCGCCGTTCACCGCCGTCACGGGAGCAGGTGCCGCGCTGATCGTGGTGATCGGCTGGGCCGTGCTGCTGCAGGCCGTTCCGCTGTCCCGCCCCGTGATGATGCGCCGCATCATGATGGGCGCCGGCCTGGCCATGAGCCTCTTCGTCACCACCGTCTTGGCAGCCGTGCTCGTGGGCCAGCTGGGATTGCCCGATGCGCGGGGATCCCATGTGGACGCCTCCGTTCTGGCCCTCGGCAGCGGCGCGGCCCTCGCCCTGGGCGTCGTCATGGGTTTCGTGTTCAAGGCCGACGAACGCTGGTCTGTCGATGACGACCTCGCCGTCCGCCAGGCCCTCGAGCGTGAACAGGATCCGGAACTGGCCAGGGACCGGGTCAGCCTCTGGGTCCACGCCCGCAGCTCGATCTTCGTCATGCTCGGCATCGCGACGCTTCTGCCCGCCGCCCTCCTCACCATTGCCGTGCCGTGGCTTGCTGCCCTCCTGGTCGCCGCGGCCCTGGTGGCCGCGGCGTTCCTGGTGGCCCGGATCCGGGTTGACCGCGGCGGCCTGCACGTCTTCGCGGCAGGCTTCGTCCGGGTCATGGAAGTTCCGGCCGCGGCCATCGACGCCGCCACGCCCCGGGACGTCACGGCGGCGGACTATGGCGGGTGGGGATACCGGATCCACGGCAACACCACGGCGATGCTGGTCAGCAGCGGCCCCGCCGTGGTCATCGACCGCTCGGACGGGCGGCGGCTGGCGGTTAGCGGCGGAAGCGCCACCGCGGCGGACAACATGGCCCAAACGCTTTCCCGGGTGGCGGACAGGGCCCGGCGGAACGGCGGGACACCCGCGGTGTAACTCGTCCGTGTAAACAGCCGTGTAACACGAGAGTCCCGTGAGGCATCCGGCCAGCTAGAGCACCGCCCCGGAAGGCTCGGCCTAGTACGCTTGGACCAGACCCCAACCGCCCCCGGCCGCCGCCCGGCGCCGCAACCGAACGGAACAGCCGTGACCATTTCTGACTTCCCCCGCGTGCACATCGCCACCGACCACGCCGGCATGGAGCTCAGCGCCCACCTCGTCAGCCACCTCAGTGCCAAGGGCTACGAGGTGCTGGACCACGGACCCAAGGTCTACGACGCCCTGGATGACTACCCGTCGTTCTGCATCAACGCCGCCCTCGCGGTCGTCGCGGACCAGGAAGCCGGAACCCGCGCCCTGGGCATCGTCCTCGGCGGCTCTGGCAACGGCGAACAGATTGCCGCCAACAAGGTCAAAGGCGTGCGCGCCGCGCTGGCGTGGAACCTCTCCACGGCGCAGCTTGCCCGCGAACACAACGACGCCAACGTCGTCGCCGTCGGCGGCCGCCAGCACAGCGTCGAGGAGGCCACGGAAATCATCGAGGCCTTCCTGACGGAGCCGTTCAGCAACGACGAGCGCCACGTCCGCCGGATCGGCAAGATCGCCACATACGAGCGCACCGGCGAGGTCATCGACTAGTGCCGGAAGGGCATTCCGTCCACCGGCTGGCGCGCCAGTTCGGTGACGTTTTCGCAGGCGAGAGGCTGACAGTCTCGAGCCCGCAGGGCCGGTTCGCGCCCGGCGCCGCACTGCTGGACGGCCACGTCATGACAGCCGCGACCGCGCACGGCAAGCACCTCTTCCTCAAGTTCGAGCACGGGCTGGACCTGCATGTCCACCTCGGCCTCTATGGCGCCTGGAATTTTGGCGGCGACGCCAGCTTCCGCGGCGCGTCCAGCATCGGCGCGCCCCGGAAGGTGGGGGAGCGGGAGGTCTACGACGACGACAGCGCGGCTGAGCCGGCCGACGTCGTCGCCGCCTCGTCTGCATACGCAGGGCCGCCCGCGCCGGTGGGCGCCGTCCGCGTCCGGCTGGTGAGCAGGCACGGCTGGGCCGATCTCCGGGGCGCGACCACGTGCGAGGCAATCACGGAACCGGAGGCGGCGGCCGTGCTGGCGCGGCTCGGCCCGGACCCGCTGCGCAACCGGTCAGGCGACCGGGACGCCTTCACCGCCACGGTGGCGGGCAAACGAACACCGCTGGCGGGCCTGCTCATGGACCAAAAGGTGATTGCCGGCGTCGGGAACGTCTACCGGGCCGAACTGCTGTTCCGGCAGCGCCTCAACCCCTGGCTGCCCGGGGCTGAACTGTCAGTGGACGCGGCCCGCCGGCTCTGGGACGACACCGTGGCAATGATGTCCGACGGCGTCCGGGACGGACGGATCATCACGACGCCGCCGCGCTACTGGAATGGGGCCGGTGCCGGCGCGTCCCGTCGCGTGCTGCCGGAACCGGATGAGGCACACTTCGTCTACCGCCGGCACGGGCTGGACTGCCGTGACTGCGGCACGCCCGTGGCGCTCACGGAGTTGGGTGCGCGGAAACTGTACTGGTGTCCGCAGTGCCAGCAGGCCGGAGCAGGCATAAACGAAGCAGGCATGAAGCAGGCATGAAAGACGCATGACAGAGGCATGAATCGGGCATGAAAGATGCATGACAGAGGCATGAATCGGGCATGAAAGATGCATGAGGGCAAGAAAAAAGCCCCTCTCGCAGAGGGGCTTTTTTCGTCATTTTTCCGAGGGGACGACGGGAATCGAACCCGCGTAATCAGTTTGGAAGACTGAGGCTTTACCATTAAGCTACGTCCCCGGGAACCTGCTGGAACTCCAGCATAACTTCCGGTCGGCTGTGCAAGCCGGATACAACTAAACCCAATTCAGGGCCCCGGTGTCAAATGTGCAAATCGGCAGTGGATGACCGTAGACTGTTCTGTGCACTTACGGGGTGTAGCTCAGCTTGGCTAGAGCGCCTGCTTTGGGAGCAGGAAGTCGCAGGTTCAAATCCTGTCACCCCGACTCTGCAAGCACTGCCAGCACGTGGCAATGCAGAACCCCATACCCCCCAAACCAGGAGTACTTAGACTGTGAAGAGCGCTGTCGAGAACCTCACCCCCACGCGGGTCAAGCTCAATGTTGAGGTCCCCTTTGAGGAATTGAAGCCCAGCATCGCAGAGGCATACAAGACTGTTGCTTCGCAGATCCAGGTCCCCGGTTTCCGCAAGGGCAAGGTCCCCTCCAAGCTCATTGACCAGCGCGTTGGCCGCGGCTACGTCCTGGAGACGGCCATCAACGAAGGCCTCAACGGCTGGTACCAGGCCGCCGTGCAGGAAACCGGCATCCGCCCCCTGAGCCGTCCCGAGGTCGAGATCACCGAGGTTCCGGACCCGTCCGCCACCGACGGTGAGCTCAAGTTCCACGCCGAGGTTGACATCCGCCCCGAGATCGAGCTGCCTGACTACGCCGGCATCAAGGTTGAGGTCGCTGCCGCCGAGTCTTCGGACGCCGACGTCGACAAGGCCCTGGACGAGCTCCGCGGCCGCTTCGGCACGCTGAAGTCCGTAGACCGTCCGGCCGCCGATGGCGACTTCCTGACGATCGACATCGCAGCCTCGATCGACGGCGCAGACGTTGACTCCGCCTCCGGCCTGTCCTACCAGGTTGGCGCCGGCACCATGCTCGAAGGCCTCGACGAGGCCGTCACCGGCCTCAGCGCCGACGAGGACGCCATCTTCGACACCACGCTGGTTGGCGGCGAGCACGCCGGCGAGTCCGCCCAGGTCAAGGTCACCGTCAAGGCCGTCAAGGAGCGCGAACTCCCCGTCGCCGACGACGACTTCGCCCAGCTCGCCAGCGAATTCGACACCCTGGCCGAACTCCGTGAGGACCTCGCCAAGCAGGCCGCCGAGTCCAAGGTTGTGGACCAGGGCGTCGAGGCCCGCGACAAGGTCCTGGACAAGCTCGTTGAGCTCGTTGAGGTTCCCGTCCCGGCATCGATCGTCGAAGAGCAGCTTGAGCAGCACTTCAACGCCGAAAACGCCCACGGTGAAGGCGAGCACGACACCGAGGAGCACCGCGCCGAAGTCAAGGCCAACACCGAGCGCGCCTTCCAGAACGAGATCATCCTTGACGCAATCGCCGAAAAGGAAGAAGTCAACGTCAGCCAGAACGAGCTGATCGACTACATCGTCACCACCGCCAGCCAGTACGGCATGGACCCGAACCAGTTCGCCCAGATCATCGATCAGAGCGGCCAGGTTCCCATGATGGTTTCCGAGGTCCGCCGCCGCAAGGCACTGGCCGTCGTATTGGGCCAGGCCGAGGTTACCGACTCCGAGGGCAACAAGGTTGACCTGAGCGATTTCGTCCGCCCCGGCGACGAGGCAGCCCCGGCCGCCGAGCCCGTTGAGGAAGCAACCGCAGAGGATGCAGCCACCGAGGCCACGCCGAGCGATGACCCCGCAGCAGTGAAGTTCTAGCATTGCCGCTGACGGCCCCCGGATCACCGATCCGGGGGCCGTTCGTTTTAAGCCCCCCGCCTGCCGGCCGTGTCCTGTTGACGCAGCCAGTTAAGCGCCGCGAAGGCCGTGCCTCCGGGACCCGGCTTGCGCGGTCCCGGCAATCGTGCGCCGTCAGCGAACAGCCCGGCGCCAGCGAACAAAGCGGGCGTGAAAACGGTTAGTGTCGCTGTAGGAAAGTTCAGTGATGTCGTCCAATGGCGTCACCGTCGCCAGCGAGAGGTAAGTACATATGTCACAGCAAGCAGGGGCACCCCGGATGGCCACGGTCGATCCGGCAGCCCAGGATAACTACATTTACAACCGCCTGCTGAAAGAGCGCATCATCTGGCTCGGCTCCGAGGTCCGCGACGATAACGCCAACGCGATCTGCTCCCAGCTGCTGCTGCTCTCGGCGGAAAATCCTGAAAGGGACATCTACCTTTACATCAACTCACCCGGCGGCTCCGTCACCGCCGGCATGGCCATCTACGACACCATGCAGTTCATCCCGAACGATGTTGTCACGGTTGCCACCGGCCTCGCCGCGTCCATGGGCCAGTTCCTGCTCTCCTCCGGCACCAAGGGCAAACGCTACGCCACCCCCAACGCCCGCATCCTCATGCACCAGCCCTCCGGCGGCATCGGCGGCACGGCGTCGGACATCAAGATCCAGGCCGAGCTGATCCTGCACATGAAGAAGGTCATGGCCGAGCTGACCGCTGACCAGACCGGCCAGAGCGTGGACACCATCCTCAAGGACAACGACCGCGACAAGTGGTTCACGGCCCCGGAAGCCCTCGAATACGGCTTCTTCGACAAGATCGCGGCGCACGCCGGATCCGTGGCCGGCGGCGGCGGAACCAACGCCAATGGCTCCGGCAACGCCGGCGGCGCTGCGACAGCCACCGAGAACTGACCGGCAGGTAGACAGCAATGAATTCAGGAGCAATGAACATGAACTACAACTTCGGTTCGACTGCCGGCAACCTGCCGAGCAGCCGCTACGTGCTGCCCCAGTTCGAAGAGCGCACCCCCTACGGCTTCAAGCGCCAGGACCCGTACACCAAGCTGTTCGAGGACCGCATCATCTTCCTCGGCGTCCAGGTCGACGACGCCTCGGCCGACGACGTGATGGCCCAGCTGCTGGTGCTCGAGTCCACGGACCCGGACCGCGACATCACGCTCTACATCAACTCCCCGGGCGGCTCCTTCACCGCCATGACCGCGATCTACGACACCATGACGTACATCCGGCCCGAGATCCAGACCGTCTGCCTCGGCCAGGCGGCCAGCGCCGCCGCCGTGCTGCTCGCGGCCGGCACGCCGGGCAAGCGCCTCGCGCTGCCGAACGCCCGCGTGCTGATCCACCAGCCCTCACTGTCCGGCGGACAGGGCGGGCAGGCCTCGGACCTGGAGATCCAGGCCGCCGAGGTCATGCGCATGCGGTCCTGGCTTGAGGACACGCTGGCCAAGCACTCCGGCCGAACGCCGGAACAGGTCAACAACGACATCGAGCGGGACAAGATCCTCACGGCCGCCGAGGCCATGCAGTACGGCCTCATTGACCAGGTCCTCGATTCCCGCAAGATCAAGCCCCAGGCAATCGCGCGCTAATCAGCAATTCGCGACGCGCCGGTGCGGCACTTTTACTTGGCCGCACCGGCGTCCGCTTTCCACCCAACAGGCCCAAAGTGACCTAGAGTGGAACATGTCACAGGCAGCAGCAAGCTACTAAAGGGGTTCACACATGGCTCGGATTGGCGAGAGCACTGATCTGCTGAAGTGTTCTTTCTGCGGAAAGAGCCAGAAGCAGGTCCGCAAGCTCATTGCCGGGCCCGGCGTCTACATCTGCGACGAGTGCATCGAACTCTGCAACGAGATCATCGAAGAAGAACTCGCGGAAGTAGCTGACCTGGGCAGTTTCGAGCTGCCCAAGCCCCGCGAGATCTTTGATTTCCTGCAGGAATATGTGATTGGCCAGGAACCCGCCAAGCGGTCGCTTGCCGTCGCGGTGTACAACCACTACAAGCGGATCCAGGCCGGCCACGCGCCGAAGAGCGGCAGCCTCGCCGACGGCGTGCACCACGACGACGTCGAGATCGCCAAGTCCAACATCCTGCTGATCGGCCCCACCGGCTGCGGCAAGACCTACCTGGCCCAAACCCTGGCCCGCCGCCTCAACGTCCCGTTCGCCGTGGCCGACGCCACGGCCCTGACGGAGGCCGGTTACGTCGGTGAGGATGTTGAGAACATCCTCCTCAAGCTCATCCAGGCCGCCGACTATGACGTCAAGAAGGCCGAGCAGGGCATTATCTACATCGATGAGATCGACAAGATCTCACGCAAGAGCGAAAACCCGTCCATCACCCGGGATGTCTCGGGTGAGGGCGTGCAGCAGGCGCTCCTGAAAATTCTCGAAGGTACCGTGGCCTCGGTCCCGCCGCAGGGCGGACGCAAACACCCGCACCAGGAATTCATCCAGATTGACACCACCAACGTGCTGTTCATCGTGGCCGGAGCTTTCGCGGGGCTCGAGGACATCATCGGTTCGCGTTCCGGACGCAAGGGCATCGGCTTCGGCGCCCCGCTCAACGAGGTCAAGAACACCACGGATTCTTACGGCGAGGTCATGCCGGAAGACCTGCTCAAGTTCGGGCTGATCCCGGAATTCATCGGCCGGCTGCCCGTCATCACGACCGTCTCGAACCTGGACCGCGCCGCGCTCATCCAGATCCTGTCCACGCCGAAGAATGCCCTCGTCAAGCAGTACCAGAAGATGTTCCAGCTCGACGGCGTCGAGCTCATCTTCGAGGACGAGGCCCTGAACACCATTGCCGACCAGGCGCTGGAGCGCGGCACCGGAGCCCGGGGGCTCCGCGCCATCATGGAGGAAGTGCTGCTCCCGGTCATGTTCGACCTCCCCAGCCGTGACGACGTCGCGAGCGTCGTAATCACGGAAGAGGTCGTGACCAAGAAGGCAGCGCCCACGATGATCGCCCACGACGTCAAGCGCCGCAAGTCCGCCTGATCCGGACCAGGCCAGCACGGGAATAAACAACCCGTAACGGTCGCTGTGATCCTTGGCGCGCCGTGTAGGTGATCTGCCTCAGCGTATCCCCCAGACTTCCTTAAGGAGAACACCTGTGCCTGAAACCATGACCAACAAAGCCGACTTCTGGTTCGACCCGATGTGCCCGTTCGCCTGGGTTACCTCCCGCTGGATCGGCGAGGTGGAAGAAGTCCGTGACATCAAGACCGAGTGGCATGTGATGAGCCTCGCCGTGCTCAATGAGGGCCGCGAGGAGCTGCCCGAGCAGTACCGGGAGTTCATGAAGAAGGCGTGGGCTCCCGTCCGCGTCATCACTGCCGCCGCTGAACAGCATGGTGCGCAGTACATCAAGCCGCTCTACGACTCCATGGGCACCAAGATCCACAACGAGGGCAACAAGGATATCGACGAGGTCATCGCCAAGTCGCTGGCCGAGGCGGGACTGCCGGCCGAGCTTGCGGCCGCCGGCCAGAGCGACGAATTCGATGCGCAGCTCCGCACCAGCCATGAGGCAGGCATCTCCCTGGTCGGACAGGACGTGGGCACGCCCGTCGTCGCCTTCAACGGCACGGCCTTCTTCGGCCCGGTCCTGACCCGCATCCCGCGCGGCGAGGAAGCCGGACGGATCTGGGACGCCACCGTGACCCTGGCTTCCTTCCCCTACTTCTTCGAAATCAAGCGCAGCCGGACCGAAAGCCCGGTCTTCAACTAGGCCTGAAGACACCGCGCCGGGTACTCTGCCCGGCCTGCCAGGAGCCCCGGCAGAACTACTCCGATGTAGTTCTGCCGGGGCTCTTGTGTATGCCAGACGGGGGGACAACAATAGAACTTACCCACTTCGAAAGAAGAGGGACGCAGGAACCAAAGATTCAGTGACACTCATCCGACGCAGCCTTCGGCAAAGTCAGATGATGGCTACCAGTGACGAGGTAGGAAGACCTGAAAGTCTAAGGATCCCGCCAGATTGTCTAAGACGTCACGTGACAATCGAAAAGTCGAAGCCCCACCAACGGCTAAACGCTGATGGGGCTTCCCCTTTGCCCAAAAACTGGCCAGAGTGTGCCCCATGAGCAGTTTCCAGAGCGGTGAACCAATCGCGGACTACGCACTCCTGTCCGACTGCCGCTCCGGTGCTCTGGTCAGCGCGGCGGGTTCTGTGGACTGGCTTTGCTTCCCCCGCTTTGACAGCCCCTCCGTGTTCGGCCGGCTCCTCGGCCCGGACGCGGGATTCTGGTCGATCCGGCCCGCCGGCGCCCACACCTCGACAAGGCGCTACCTCGGACCCACGCTGGTCCTGGAAACCACCCACATCACCGCCGGCGGGTGCATGACCGTCACAGATGCCCTCGCCCTCGGGGACGGCCGGCGCGGCCACGAGCTCGGGGCGGACTCCCCGGGCACCCTCCTGCGCCAGGTGTCCTGCACGCAGGGTTCCGTCGACGTCGACATCGTCCTGTGCGCCCGACCCGACTACGGCCTCGCGAGGCCACTTCTCACCGCGGCCGACGGCGGTCTCCTCATCCGCGCGGGGGATGTGGTCCTGTCGGTCTCGACCCCGGCGGCGTTCCGGCTGGGCACCGACACCAGCACCGGCGCCGGCACCGACACCCGCTCCGGCACCGACACAGTGCACGCACGCCTGAGCCTCCGCGCCGGCGACGTTGCAGGCTTTGCCCTCCAATCCCGGGTCCTCCACTCCGGGTCCGGAGACTTCCATCCCGGCGGGCACGGTGCCCCCGTGTTCTGGAGCCAGGATGAGATTGGGCGCAGGCTCGAGGACACCGTGCAGGGCTGGGCCAGCTGGTCCGGGATGCACCAGAACTACCGCGGCCCCTGGCAGGAGCTCGTGGCCGGCAGCGGAAGGGTCCTGCAGGCGCTGAGCTACTACCCGAGCGGCGCGATCGTCGCCGCCCCGACCACGTCGCTGCCGGAGGTGGCCGGCGGCACGCGCAACTGGGACTACCGCTACAGCTGGATCCGGGACGCCAGCATGACCCTGCAGGCCCTCTGGGTGGCGGCCTGCCCGGACGAGGCCGGGAAGTTCTTCCAATTCCTGGCCACCGCGGCGGCCAGCCAGCTGGCCGGAGGCGAGGAACTGCAGATCATGTTCGGCATCGGCGGGGAACGTGAACTCCCCGAACGCGCGCTCGGCCACCTGCCGGGGTGGCGCGCCAGCACCCCGGTACGGGTGGGCAACGGCGCCTGGAACCAGCGCCAACTCGACGTTTACGGCGAACTTCTCGACGCCGCCGCCACCTTGCCGGAATACCTCGCGGAACTGGCACCGGAGACACGGAAGTTCCTTGCCGACGCCGCGGACACTGCCGCCGCGCGCTGGAAGTCCACCGATCACGGCATCTGGGAAGTCCGCGGGGAGCGGCGCCACTACCTGCACTCCAAGCTCATGTGCTGGGTTGCCGTGGACCGCGCCATCTCCCTCGCCGGCATCCTGCAGTCAACAGAAAAAGTTCCGCACTGGACCGAGGCGCGGGACGCGATCGCGGCCTCCATCCGCACTGAGGGATGGAGCGAAGCAGCGAACGCCTACACCCAGGCCTACGGATCCGACGATCTCGATGCTTCTGCCCTGATGCTCGCCATCGTGGGATTCCTGCCGGCGGACGATCCCGGCATGATCGCCACGATTGAGGCTATCGAGGAGCGGCTCACGGACCCCCGCGGCCTCGTGTACCGCTACCTCGCCGACGACGGCATGGCAGGGGAAGAGGGCACGTTCCTGCTGTGCACCTTCTGGCTGGCGCACGCCCTGGCCCTGGCCGGACGCACCCAACACGCCCGGGCTGTCTTCGAACGGGCGGCCGCGTTTGCCACCGACCTGGGCCTGATGGCCGAAGAGGTCGCCCCGGACAGCAGCGAGCTGCTGGGCAACTTCCCGCAGGCGTTCAGCCACATCGGCCTCGTCAACGCGGCCTGGGCGATCAGCGAAGCGGAACGGCACAGCCGGGAATCCGGCGTCTAGCAGCGGAAGCCGGCCGGCGGATCGGGACCGAAGGAACAAGCCCTGTGGCAACGGTGTTGCCTCTGTTGGCAGGCAGCGGTCCGGGTGCCGTGATGTGAAGCATCCCGCCTGGCGGCGTCCTGTGTCCTGAGCCCACCCCGATCATTGGAGCACCATGCCCATCACCGCCCATTTTGACCTGAACTTCAAAACCGAAGCCGTGTCCACGGCCGCGGCCGTGCTCCGCGACATCCTTTCCGCTACCCGGGCGTTTGACGGCTGCCTCGGCGTCGATGTGCTGGTTGACAGCACGGATCCGGCGCACGTTCTCGTGGTGGAACAGTGGGCGTCGCTGGAGCACGACGAGGCCTACCGCACCTGGCGGGCCGGCGACGGCGCGAGCGGGCTGGGAGAGCTCCTGGCCGCTCCGCCGGTGCTGACGCGCTTCGAGATGTCCTTCAAAATCTGAGGCGCCCGGACGGCAAAGACCTGGTAAACAAAAGAGAACCCTCGGCCCGGCCTGGGCCGGGCCGAGGGCCCTCTTCCTCGGTATCGATGTGGCCGCAGGCCTTACGCCTGGGCCGGCGGCTCGGCCGGAGCCAGTACGACGTCACTCACACTGAGTTCTCCCTCGCCCGCGACCAGCGCCAGCTCACGCGCGTTGGCGGCGGCCTTGAGGTCGCCGAGACCGGCCTTCAGCTGCGTCGTGAGGGATTCCGAGGCCGTGATCGTCGCTGACAGCACCTCGGTACGCTGCTTGACCTTCGCCTCGGACTTGGCCTTGCGGATGCCGCTGAGCGCTGTGCCGACCGTGGCCAGGAGGGTCGTGTCGCCGTCGACCGCGACGGCGGACGGCCACTGGGCGCGGTGCACGGAACCGGTGCGCCACCAGCTCCAGACCTCCTCCGTGGCGAACGGCAGGAACGGCGCGAAGAGCCGCAGGAGGGTGTCCAGGCTTGTCGCCAGCGCGGCCAGCACGGACGCCTGCTGCTCCTCGCCGGCCGCACCATAGGCACGGTCCTTGATGAGCTCCACGTAGTCGTCCGTGAAGTTCCAGAAGAAACTCTCCGTGATCTGCAGGGCCCGGGCGTAGTCGTAGCCCTCGAACGCCTTGGTGGCCTGGGCGACAACATCGGCGAGCTGGGCCAGGACGGCCCGGTCCAGCGGGTTGCTCAGCACGGACACGTCGCCGGAAACGACGGAGTCCTCGGTGGCACCCAGGTTCAGGACAAACTTGGAGGCGTTGAGCAGCTTGATGGCCAGGCGGCGGCCGATCTTCATCTGCGCGATTTCGTAGGCGGTGTCCGCGCCGAGTTTGGCCGAGGCCGCCCAGTAGCGCACGGCGTCCGAGCCGTACTCCTCGAGGACATCGGTGGGCACGATGACGTTGCCCTTGGACTTGGACATCTTCTTCCGGTCCGGGTCCAGGATCCATCCGGAGATGGCCGCGTGCTTCCACGGAGCCGTGTTTTGCAGCGCATCGGCGCGGACGGCGGAGGAGAAGAGCCAGGTCCGGATGATGTCGTGCCCCTGCGGGCGCACGTCGAAGGGGTAGACCTTGGCGAACAGTGCCTCGTCGGTGCTCCAGCCGCCCACGATCTGCGGCGTCAGCGAGGACGTGGCCCAGGTGTCGAGGACGTCCGCGTCGCCGGTGAAGCCGCCCGGCACATCGCGCCGGGCTTCTTCGTAGCCCGGGGCGGCGTCCGCCGCGGGATCCACGGGGAGCTGCGCGTCGGACGGGACGATCGGGGCGTCATATTCGGGGTTGCCGTCGGCATCCAGGGGGTACCAGACCGGTACCGGCACGCCGAAGAAGCGCTGGCGGGACACGAGCCAGTCGCCGTTGAGCCCCGAGATCCAGTTCTCGTAGCGGGAGCGCATGAAGGCGGGGTGGAACTCGATCTCGTTGCCGCGGCCGATCAGCCGTTCGCGGCGGTCCTCGTCGCGGCCGCCGTTGCGGATGTACCACTGGCGTGAGGTGACGACCTCGAGGGGCTTGTCGCCCTTCTCGAAGAAGTTCACGGGGTGCATGATCTTCTTGGGCTC
The DNA here is from genome assembly GCF_918697925.1 of Arthrobacter sp. Bi26. GTDB lineage: Bacteria > Actinomycetota > Actinomycetes > Actinomycetales > Micrococcaceae > Arthrobacter. The sequence goes on along the minus strand of NZ_CAKKMF010000022.1, from coordinate 35,757 downwards.
GCCGTCGAGCAGTTCCGCGGCGGCCAGGAGCTCCACCACGCCTTCCTTGGCGCTGAACACCGTCTTGCCGGCGATGGCCGCGAAGTTGGCGCGGCCTTCTTCGGTGGTGATCCAGTCCGGGGTCTCGCCGATGATGCGGCCGTCGCGGCCCACGATTGCGCGGGTGGGCAGCTGCAGTTCGCGCCACCAGGTGACGTCGGTGAGGTCGCCGAAGGTGCAGACCATGGCGGCGCCGGAGCCCTTGTCCGCCTTGGCGAGCGGGTGGGCCTTGACCTCTACCTCGACGCCGAACAGGGGGGAGGTGACTTTCTTGCCGAACAGCGGCTTGTAGCGCTCGTCGTCGGGGTTCGCCACGAGCGCGGCGCAGGCGGCCAGCAGCTCGGGGCGGGTGGTCTCGATGTAAATCTTCTCGCCGTCTTCGGTGAAGAACGGGTAGCGGTAGTAGGCGCCCGCGACTTCGCGGTCCTCCAGTTCGGCCTGGGCCACCGCGGTGCGGAACGTGACATCCCACAGCGTAGGCGCCTCGGCCATGTAGGCGTCGCCGGCGGCCAGATTGGCCAGGAAGGCCCGCTGCGAGATCGCGCGGGACTTGTCATCGATGGTCCGGTAGGTCAGGTCCCAGTCCACGGACAGGCCGAGGGTCCGGAAGAGGTGCTCGAAGACCTTCTCGTCCTCGACAGCGAGCTCTTCGCACAGCTCGATGAAGTTCCGGCGCGAGATGACGTCGAAGTCGCGCTGGTTCTTGGCCGGCTCGGCCGGGGGGCGGTAGCCGGCGTCGTAGGTGACGGTGGGGTCGCAGCGCACGCCGTAGTAGTTCTGCACGCGGCGCTCTGTGGGCAGGCCGTTGTCGTCCCAGCCCATGGGGTAGAAGACGTTCTTGCCGGTCATGCGCTGGTAGCGCGCCAGGACGTCGGTCTGCGTGTATGAGAACATGTGTCCGACGTGAAGGGATCCCGACGCCGTGGGCGGGGGAGTGTCGATCGAGTAGACCTGCTCCCGGGTGGTGTCCGGGTTGAACTTGTAGGTCCCTTCGTCAAGCCAGCGCTGCGTGAGCGCCTCTTCCAGCCCCTCCAGGGCGGGCTTGTCCGGAACGTTGATGGGGGCGGTGGTGGGCGTGTCTGTACCCTGATTGTCTTCAGCCATGGGTCAATTCTTGCAGTTCTTTTCAGTCCGTTTCACCTAATCGCGGCAGTCCACTGCAATGAACCGCACTATGCGAGGGCAATCCACTGCACTAATGTCCAGCACTATGGAGAAATCTGGGGCCAGATTTGCGATCAAGCGCATCTATGATGACCCCTCCGACGACGACGGCTGCCGGGTCCTGGTGGACCGGCTCTGGCCGCGGGGAGTCAGCAAGGAACGGGCCCACCTGGAGCTCTGGCTCAAGGACGTGGCACCGTCCCCGCCGCTGCGCAAGGAGTTCGGGCACATGCAGGAACGGTTCGCGGACTTCCGGGCGGCCTACGAGGCGGAGCTGGAAACCAACCCCGCCGTGCAGACGCTCTACGGACTCGCGGCGGAGCACGGGAAAGTGACGCTGCTGTTCGGTGCACGGGACCCGGAGACCAACCATGCCCGGGTGCTGCAGGAGTTCCTGGAGCACAGCAGCAACAGTAGGAAATGAGCCCGGCGTTGCCGTTAGGGTGGTGCCATGACTGAGGGAATAGACAACAGCGCAAAAGAAGTCAACGCAACAGCAGCCAAAGCAGCAGTAGTCACCGGCGCCAGCACCGGAATCGGCGACGCCACGGTGCGTGCGCTCCGCAAGGAAGGCTGGACCGTCTTCGCCGTCGCCCGCCGCGCCGACCGGCTCGAGGCGCTCGCCGCCCAAACCGGTGCCATCGCGCTTCCCGCCGACGTGACCGACGACGCCGATGTGGCCCGGCTGCTCGAGGAGGTGACCCGGGCCGGCGGCATCGACACGTTGATCAACATCGCCGGCGGTGCCCGCGGCGCCGACAAGGTTGCCGGAGCCAAGACCGAGGACTGGGAATGGATGTTCCAGGTCAACGTGCTGGGCAGCATGAAGCTCATCCGCGCGTTCCTGCCCATGCTGCGTGCCTGCGGCGAGGGCACCGTGCTGAACCTGACCTCCACCGCCGGGCTCTCGGCCTACGAGGGCGGCGGCGGCTACAACGCGGCCAAGTTCGCCCAGCACGCCCTGACCGGCGCCCTGCGGCTCGAAGAGGCCGAGCACAACCTCCGCGTGATCGAGGTGGCCCCCGGCCTGGTGCAGACCGAGGAGTTCGCCCTCAACCGCCTCGGCGACCAGGACGCGGCAGCCAAGGTCTACGCGGGAGTCGAGAAGCCACTGACGGCCGCCGACGTCGCCGATGTGGTCCGCTACGCCGTCGTGGCGCCGCACCACATCAACCTGGACCAGATCGTGATCCGCCCGGTGGCCCAGGCGGCCAACTACAAGCTGATCCGCAAGAGCCAGTAGGGCAGGTCTGGGCTTAGGTCCAGCCGCGTGGGCCGGGACGTCCGGCGGCGACTCCGGCCGTTCACCGTGGCGTCGTGTGCCGGTCAGGCTGCGCTGGTCCGGAGTTGGCCGCGGCGGGGCAGGGTGGCCCGTGCAACTGCACACCACCAGAGTGGAGAACTTTCCCATGCGAACCCCGACGAAGCTCGGCGCTGCCGTACTCAGCGCAGCCCTGCTGCTCGCCACCTCGGCCCAGGCAAACGCGGTCCAGGCCCCCGCGGCCGACACCAACGCCAACGGCCAGGACAACCACTTCGATCTCCAGGCCCACCGCGGCGGCATCGGCCTGACTGTCGAGTCAACCCTGGCGTCCTTCGCCAAGGGGATCGAGACCGGCGTCTCCACCCTCGAGCTTGACCTCCAGATCACCAAGGACGGCCACGAGGTCATCACCCACGACCGCAAGATCAGCGGCCAGAAGTGCCTGGACACGGCTCCTGTCACACCGAACGACCCCCAGTTCCCCTACGTCGGCAAGTACGTCAGGGACCTGACGTTCGCGCAGGTCCGCAGCCTGGACTGCGGCAGCCTCACGCTTCCCCAGTTCCCGGGCCAGGTTGCCTCCCCGGGCGCAAAGATGCCCACGCTGGCCGAGGTCTTCGCGTTGGCGGACTCCTACCGCGCCAGCCAGGTGAAGTTCAACATCGAAACCAAGGTGGAGGCCGGCGCGCCGCAGGAAACCGCACCGCGCGAGCAGTTCGTCGACGTCGCTCTCCGCGAAATCACGGCAGCCCACATGCAGAGCCGTGTCTCGATTGAGAGCTTTGATTGGGGTGCATTGCGCCTGGTCCAGCAGCGCGATCCGCAGATCCGCACTGTGGCCCTGACCAACAAGGACTTCCTCCAGGCGGGCCAGCCCGGCAAGTCGCCGTGGCTGGGCGGAATCGACGCCGATGACTTCGGCGGTGACCTTGTCGCCGCGGCCTCCTCCCTTGGCTTCGACGCCATCTCTCCGGTGCACGGCGCGCCGCAGAACGGCGCCGTGACGGATCCGGGCTATGTTCCCTATGCCACCGCCGACATGGTCCGCCGCGCCCACGCGGCAGGCATGCAGGTCATTCCGTGGACCGTTGATGACAAGCCCACCATGCGCGCGCTCATCGGTGCGGGTGTGGACGGGCTGATCACGGATTACCCGGACCGGCTCCGGGACGTGATGGCCGAGTCCGGCATGAAACTGCCGCGCAGCTAGTCCTCCGCCGGGACGGACAGCGTGGCCAGAACCGCCGCGTGGTCCGTCCCGGCTACCGGCATCACGGAATAGCCGCCGCTGCGAACCTGCGGGCCGGTCACGATGTGGTCGATCACCACGCCCGGCAGCGGGGGGCCATCCATGGGCCAGGTCGGAACCAGGCGGGCCAGGGCCGCGGCCCCGGCGTCGACGAGGGGGCCGCCGGGCCCGGCCCCCTCCGGCCCCTGAAGCATTTGGCGGAACTCGGCGTGATCGAGGGTGGCGTTGAAGTCGCCCAGCAGCAGCAGGTTGCCCCGACGGGCGGCAAGGCGGCCCAGGGCGGCCAATTCGCTCCGCCACTGCCCGGCCCGGCCCCAGACCGGTGCCTTGGTGTGCACGTTGGTCACGGCAAGGGAGACCGGCCGGCCGCCGGCGTCGAGCTCCAACTGCACCGTGGGCATGTGGAAGGCGGAACCGTCCACGGAGTCCAACGGAACGATCGGGCGGGAGGAGTACACGGCTCCGCCGCCCGCGCCGTCCCTCGAGCGGCTGATCCGGTGCGGAAGCAGCGCGCCCAGCCCCTCAGCATCCAGCCGTTTTTCCAGGGCGGGGGAGAGTTCCTGGACGGCAAGGAGCGAGACGCCGTTTTCGCGCACCAGCCGAACCACCTCCGCGGCGTCCGCCTGGCCCTTCCAGGCGTTGAGGGTCATGACCTTCAGTTCCGCCGCCGGCGGGCGTGTCGTGGCCTGTTCCTGCCCTGTGCTCTGTTGCTCTCCATGCGGCGGATCGGCCTGCCGGGCCAGGAACCGGTCCGCCACCCGGTCCGGCGGGAACAGCCAGAGCAGCTGGAGGGCCAGGAGGGCACCGGCCGGGAGGGCCGCCCAGGGACGCCGTGCCGGCATCGCCAGCAGGAGGGCGGCGCCGGCGGGGAGCACGAACCAGGGTGTGAAGGCCACGAGCTGGACCACAGGCGCCGGCCACGGCGCCGGGACCGCCCGGAACACGGACACCACCACCACGGGCGCGGCGCAGAGGGCGGAGGACAGGTGCCAGCGGCGGCTTGAGCTGCGGCTCTTCACGGGTCGGCCCGAGGCGGCGGGACGGTCATGGCACGAGTCTATGCAGTCGGGCCGCCGGCGTCGCCCCTGGCCGCGGAGTTTGCTGCGCTGTGAAAGCCCGTATTTTCTCCGGTACCATCGACTTAGCAGCTTTGACCCGGCCATCACCGGTGAGCTTCCGGAAGAACACCCCCGCGTGCGGTGGAGACTCAGTCGCCACTGCGGGTGCCAGGGCCAGTAGAACCGGACGGGTAAGCCCGTCACAGCAGTAATGAGCGGCCGACGCCGGTGCAGCCCCTTTCTGGAAAAGGTGCGGTCCGGTGGAGGTAAGTGAGGTGGTACCGCGGTGCCGGTGTTGTCGAAAGACAGTTGTTGTCAAAAGACAGTGCAGGGGCCGTCCTCGCATCCTGAATGAATACATGTGTTCACCAGCTCAACCCAGGATGTCGAGATGACTTATTACCCCAAGGCCGCCGCCGCAGGCGCCGGCTCCACCACCTCCGCTTCCCACACCTCTGGTGTTCCGGTCTCCGTGAAGTTCCCGGAGATCGAAGAGCGCATCCTCAAATACTGGGACCAGGACGGCACCTTCCAGGCCAGCATCGACCAGCGCGATGCTGGCAAAGACGGGTCCAACGAATTCGTCTTCTACGACGGCCCGCCCTTCGCCAACGGCCTGCCGCACTACGGCCACCTCCTGACCGGCTACGCCAAAGACCTCGTGGGCCGCTACCAGACCCAGCGCGGCCGACGCGTCGAGCGACGCTTCGGCTGGGACACGCACGGCCTTCCCGCCGAGCTGGAAGCCATGAAGCAGCTTGGCATGACGGACAAGACCCAGATCGAGGCCATGGGCATCGACAAGTTCAACGACGCCTGCCGCGCCTCCGTCATGAAGTACGCCGACGAGTGGAAGAGCTACGTCACCCGCCAGGCGCGCTGGGTGGACTTCGAGAACGACTACAAGACGCTCAACGTCGAGTACATGGAGTCCGTGCTGTGGGCTTTCAAGCAGCTCCACGAAAAGGGCCTCACGTACAACGGCTACCGCGTCCTGCCGTACTGCTGGAAGGACGAGACGCCGCTGTCCAACCATGAGCTGCGCATGGACGACGACGTCTACAAGAACCGCCAGGACCAGACCGTCACGGTCACGTTCCCCATCACGGCGGGTGAATCGGAGCTGTCGCGGCAGCTCGCCGGGGTGCAGGCGCTCGCCTGGACCACCACGCCCTGGACGCTGCCCACGAACCTGGCGCTCGCCGTCGGGCCCGACATCAGCTACGTGGTCCTGCCGGCCGGCCCGCACGGGATCAAGGCCGCGGCAGCCGAAGCGCCCGTCACGGGCAGCTTCCTGCTCGCCGCTGACCTCCTTGGCGCCTACGCCAAGGACCTCGGCTACGGTGACGGGGCCGAGGGCGCCGCCGCCGCGGAAGCCGCCATCACCTCCCGCCACACCGGCGCCGAGCTCGACGGCCTGAGCTACGAGCCGCTCTGGGACTACTTCCACGACGCCGAAAAGTACGGCACCGAGAACGCCTGGCGCTTCCTCGAGGCCGACTACGTCACCACCACCGACGGCACCGGCATCGTCCACCAGGCACCGGCCTACGGCGAAGACGACCAGAAAATCTGTGAAGAGGCCGGCATCCCGGTGGTCCTCTCGGTCGACGAAGGCGCCAAATTCCTCCCGCTCTTCGGCCACGGCGACCTCGCCGAAATCGCCGGGCTGCAGGTGTTCGAGGCCAACAAGCCCATCACCCAGGTGCTCCGCGCCCAGGGCCGCCTGGTCCGCCAGGCCAGCTACGAGCACAGCTACCCGCACTGCTGGCGCTGCCGCAACCCGCTGATCTACCGCGCGGTGTCCTCCTGGTACGTCGAGGTCACCAAGTTCAAGGACCGCATGTCCGAGCTCAACCAGGACATCAACTGGATCCCGGGCAACGTCAAGGACGGCCAGTTCGGCAAGTGGCTCGCCAACGCCCGCGACTGGTCCATCAGCCGCAACCGCTACTGGGGCAGCCCCATCCCGGTCTGGCAGTCCAGCGACCCCGACTACCCGCGCACCGACGTCTACGGCTCCCTGGCCGAGATCGAGGCCGACTTCGGCCGCCTGCCGCTGAACAAGGCCGGCCAGGTGGACCTGCACCGGCCCTTCATCGATGAGCTGACCCGCCCGAACCCGGATGACCCCCGCACCCCGGAGGAGGGCCAGTCCGTCATGCGCCGGGTCGAGGACGTCCTGGACGTCTGGTTCGACTCCGGGTCCATGCCCTACGGCCAGGTGCACTACCCGTTCCAGAACGAGGAATGGTTCGACACCCACAACCCGGCGGACTTCATCGTCGAGTACATCGGCCAGACCCGCGGCTGGTTCTACATGCTGCACATCCTCTCCACCGCGCTGTTCGACCGCCCGGCCTTCCGCAACGTCATCAGCCACGGCATCGTGCTGGGCTCGGACGGGCAGAAGATGTCCAAGAGCCTGCGCAACTACCCGGACGTCTCCGAGGTCCTGGACCGCGACGGCTCCGACGCCATGCGCTGGTTCCTGATGTCCAGCCCCATCCTGCGCGGCGGCAACCTTGTGGTCACCGAGCAAGGCATCCGCGACGGCGTCCGCCAGGTCATCCTGCCGCTGTGGAACGTGTACAGCTTCTTCACGCTGTACACGAACGCTTCCAACGGCGGGACAGGGTATGACGCCAAGCTCCGCTATGACGGCTACGCCGACACCCTGGACCAGTACCTCATGGCCAACACCGGGGACCTCGTCCGGAACATGACCGCCCAGCTGGACAGCTACGACATCTCCGGCGCCTGCGACGAACTGCGCAGCTACCTTGACATGCTCACCAACTGGTACGTCCGCCGCAGCCGCCAGCGCTTCTTCGACGAGAGCGTTGATGCCTTCGACGCGCTCTACACCGCACTGGAAACCGTCTCCCGCGTGGCCGCGTCCCTGCTGCCGCTGGTCTCCGAGGAGATCTGGCGAGGCCTCACCGGGGGGCGCTCCGTGCACCTGGCCGACTGGCCGGACGCCGGACTGTTCCCGGCCAACCCGGGACTGGTCGAAGCGATGGACCGTGTGCAGCAGATCTGCTCCACCGGCTCCTCGCTGCGCAAGGCCGCGAACCTGCGCGTGCGCCTGCCGTTGCAGGAACTCACGGTCGTGGCTCCCGGCGCGGACGCGCTGGGAGGCTTTGCCGCCGTCGTCGCCGATGAACTGAACCTGCGCTCGGTCCGCCTGCTCGACGCCGATGCCGCCTCCCCGGAGGAGTTCGGCATCGAGCAGAAGCTCGTGGTCAACGCCCGGGCCGCCGGCCCGCGCCTGGGCAAGAACGTCCAGCAGGCCATCAAGGGCTCCAAGTCCGGTGACTGGTCGGTCAGCGAAGCCGGGGTGGTCACCGCCGGCGGCCTCGAGCTCGAGCCGCAGGAATACACCCTGGAAACCGTCGTGGCTGAAGCCGCGGAGGGAACCGGAGCCGGTCCTGCCACAAGGGCCGCCGCAGTGCTTCCCGGCGGCGGGTTCGTGGTCCTGAACACCGAGGTCACCCCGGAACTGGAGGCCGAGGGCCTGGCACGCGACATGGTCCGCGCCATCCAGCAGGCCCGCAAGGACGCCGGACTCAATGTCAGCGACCGGATCAGCACCTCCGTCACGGCCAAGCAGGACGTCGTCGAAGCCCTGCTGGCCAACGCGGCGCTGGTCAAGACCGAAACCCTGACCATCGAGCTGGAAACTGTGACGGCCGACATCAAGGAACCGCTGGTCAGTGTTGCAAAGAAAGTTGGGGCCTAAACCATGACCGACGAATTCTCCGTAGAAAGCGTCTACGCCGAGCTGCTGGGCCGGGCGCCGGAAAACAAGATGGAACCTCGGCTCGCCCCGCTGCACCGTGCCATGGAAATCCTGGGGGAGCCGAACAAGGCGTTCCCGATCATCCACGTCACCGGCACCAACGGCAAGACGTCCACGGCCCGGATGATCGAGGCCGGGCTGCGGGCCCACGGCCTGAGCACGGGCCGGTACACGAGCCCGCACCTGTCCAAGGTCACCGAACGGATCAGCATCGACGGCGCCCCGGTGCCGGATGAGACGTTCGTCCGGATCTGGGACGAGATCCGGCCCTACCTGCAGATCGTGGACAGCGAACTCGAGGCGGCGGGCCAGCCCCGGCTGACCTACTTCGAGTGCCTGACCATCTTGGGCTTCGCGGTCTTCGCCGACCAGCCGGTCAACGTCGCGGTGATCGAAGTGGGCCTCGGCGGCATCACCGACGCCACGAACGTCGGCGACGGCCAGGTGGCCGTGGTCACCCCGATCTCCCTGGACCACACCGATTTGCTGGGCGACACCACCGGGGACATCGCCTTTGAGAAAGCCGGCATCATCAAGCCCGGCGGCTTCCTCATCAGCGCGGCGCAGCCCGTCGACGCGGCCCAGGTCCTCCTGGAGAAGGCCAAGGAGGTCAACGTGCCGTTCCGCTTCGAGGGCGTGGAGTTCGGCGTTGAATCCCGCACCGTCGCGGTGGGCGGCCAGATGGTCACCATCCAGGGCATCGCCGGCCGCTACGAGGACCTGCTGGTGCCGCTGCACGGCGCGCACCAGGCCGAGAACGCCGCCGTCGCAATTGCCGCGCTGGAAGCGTTCTTCGGCGGGGAGAAGGCGATCGACGCCGAGATCCTGCAGGAGGCCTTTGCCTCTGTCACGTCCCCGGGGCGGCTCGAGGTGGTCCGCACCTCACCGACCATCATCGTGGACGCGGCGCACAACCCGGAGGGCATCCGGGTCTCCGCCGAGGCCATCCACGAGGCCTTCAACTTCACCAAGCTGGTGGTGGTGGTTGGCGTGCTGCGGGAAAAGGACGCCGAGGAGATCCTGCGCCAGCTCAAGGAATCCCTGGGCGGCCTGGCCACCGAATACTGCTTCACCGAGTCCAACTCGCCCCGCGCCGTCCCGGCCGAGGACCTGGCTGAGGTCGCCATTGATCTTGGCTTCGGCGAGGACAACATCCATGTCGCTGCAAAGCTCGACGACGCCATCGAATGGGCCGTGGAACGCGCCGAAGCCGATGACGAACTCGCCGGCGGCGTCCTGGTGACCGGGTCCATCACGCTCGTCGCGGACGCCCGCATCCTGCTCGGAAAGGCGGACGCGTAAGCGATGGCGAAACTCACCAAAGCCCAGCGCGAATGGCGTCCGGGCATGCCCAAGAAGCGGCGTTCCACGAAGGTCATGTTCGCCTCCACGGTCCTGTTGCTGGAAGCTTTCGTGGTGCTCTTCGGAACACTGGCCGTCTTTGGCCTGCACCGGAACGAATATCCTGCGGCCCTGGTCTTCTCCGTGGGGATCGGCCTGTGCCTGGTCTTCATCTTCACCTGCGCGGTCCTCTCCAAGCCGTGGGGAGTGGCCCTGGGCTGGATCCTGCAGCTCGTCCTGATACTGGGCGGCCTCGTGGAGCCTGCCATGTACCTCGTCGGCGCGCTCTTCGCCGTGGCCTGGTGGTACGGGGTCCGGACCGGCATCCGGATTGACCGGGAGGCCGCGCAGCGGGAGCGCGAGCAGGCTGAATGGGATGCGGCCCATCCCCAGGGCCCCGCGCCCGGCAACGGCGCCTGAACCAGCGACTGAACCTGCGCCCGGCGCTTGGGCCGCACCCCGTAGACTTGACCCGAACCCCACCCCAACACATTGGAGCAGCTGTGAGCATTGAGCGCACCCTCGTCCTGATCAAGCCCGACGGCGTCGCCCGCAACCTGTCCGGCGCCATCCTGAGCCGGATCGAAGCCAAGGGCTACACCCTGGCCGAGCTCAAGAAAGTCGATGCGAACCGCGAGCTGCTCGAGCAGCACTACGAGGAGCACGTCGGCAAGCCGTTCTACGAGCCGCTGGTTGAGTTCATGCTCAGCGGCCCGGTGGTCGCCGCAATCTTCGAGGGCCACCGCGTGATTGAGGGCTTCCGTATCCTCGCCGGGACCACGGACCCGACGACGGCGGCGCCCGGCACCATCCGCGGCGACTTCGGCCGCGACTGGGGCCTGAAGGTACAGCAGAACCTGGTCCACGGCTCGGATTCGGTGGAATCCGCCGAGCGCGAGATCAAGATCTGGTTCTAGGAATTTCCTGGACCCTCGCCTCACCGAGGTGACAGATAAGGCCAATGTTCACGCTGAACATTGGCCTTAACTGTTATCTCGCGGCGTTCGGGAGTGCTTAGTAGCCGGAGGTCCCGATGAAGACCTGGATGAAGGCGAAGAAGATTGTCGCGATGACGGCGACGTACAGCAGCGCCGTGATGATCCAGCCCGAGTCGCCGATCACCTTGGTGGGACCGGCGGGCAACGCGATCACCCCGTGGGAGATGTTGCGGACGCTCACCCAGACGAACAACGGGATCATCACGGCCCAGACGATCATGCAGAACGGGCAGAGGATGTGGATGGCGTACAGGGCCTGGGACCAGAGCCAGATAACGAACGCGAAGCCCAGCGTCACGCCCGCCTGCAGCCCCAGCCAGTACCACCGGGCGAATCTTGCGCCGGCCAGGATGCCCATGGCCGTGGTGATGATCACGGCGAAAGCCACGATGCCGATGAACATGTTCGGGAAGCCGAACACAGAACTCTGCGGCGTCTGCATGACCTGGCCGCAGGAGATCCACGGGTTCACGTCGCAGACCGTGACGTGGTTGGGGTCCTTCAGGACCTCCAGCTTCTCCAGCACCAGGGCGCCGGAAGCGAGCCAGCCAACGACGCCGGTGATCAGCAGGAGCCAGGCGAACGGGCGGTCGCGGGTCATCGTGGGAAGGGAGCGGTCCGCGGGCGCCGGGCCGGAACCCGGGTGCTGTACGGTCGCGTCACCGGCAGTGCTGGAGATGCTGGGCATGGAATATGAGTCCTTTGATCGTCTTGACCGTGTTCTTCTGGCCCGATTCTAACGCCGCAGGCTGGGCAGCGGCGGAGAACGGCCCCTGCCGCCCTGCCCAGCCGCTCCGAAAGCACTTCAGGCCCCGCCTACGCCAGCTTTGGCGGCTCCTGTGAGACAATGATCGTGGCTGGAACCCGATCCACATCCGGATTCCGGTCCGGCGATTTTGTTTCAAGACCGCCAATGATGAGCAGGGAGCTGCGGATCCTCTGATTCCAGCTGTCCCGCAATGCCATTGGACGGCACCTGGTTGTGGCGTGTAGGTCAACGGGTTCCAAAACAATCTCGCCGGCCCTCCAGGGCTGCCGCACCCCACTGCCGGTGCGAACCTGAGGGTATCCAATTGACTTCTGTCAATGCCTGCGGGTGTTGACGCATATTTGCCCCAACGGGCGCCGAATGTGGCGGCGCATCAGGGGCAGGAGTGTCGCCACAGATGGATAATGACCAGGTTGTAGCCGGTAACGAAGAACTAGTAGCCGCCGGGGAAGCAGAAGCAACTGCGGAAGCGGAAGCTCCGGCAGCGCCGAAGAGGGCCGTCCGGACCCGCCGGAAGGCGCCCGTCGCAAAGGTCAACGCCGCGGCCGCCGCGGAGGCCGTGGCTGAAGCCGCGGTGCTGGCCGAAGCGGCCGGCTCGGATGAGCCCGTCGCCGCGCGCCGCAAAGCAGCCGACGCCGAAACCGCCGTACCCGAAACTGCTGCCCCCGAAACTGCTGTAAAGGCGCCCGCACGGCGCACCCGTGCCCGCAAGCCTGTTGCCGCCCCGGAACCGTTGCCTGCCTTCGCTGAAGAGCCCGAAGCCAACGCGCCTGCCGCGGCAGAGGCTCCCGAGGCGGCCGCTGCTTCCGACGACGCCGCCGTCACGGAGACGGCCACAGAGAAGGTCGCAGAGACGGCCCCAGAGAAGCCGGTCCGGCGCCGCGCCAGCCGTGCCAAGGCCGCACCGAAAGCCGAAGACGTACCCGCAGTAGCGGTCCCGGCCGAAGAAGCCGAGCCGGCAGAAGCCGCCACGGCGGCCGAACCTGCGCAAGCCCCCGCCGCGGCCCAGCCCGAAGGGCCGGAAGCCCTGCCCGAGGAAAGCCCGGCCACGTCGCTGTTCATGGAACCGGGTGCCCTCACTTCCGTGATCTTCCAGGCCCCCGACCTCAGCACCGTGGTGCGCCCGGTCCCCGTTGCCGCAGCAGCAGCGGAGCCCGAGGAGGAAGAAGGCGACGAGGACGAGGACGCCGGCAGCCGCCGTCGACGCCGCAGCCGTGGCCGGCGCGGGCGCACCCGTACGTCCGCCGAGTCCGACACCGAGTCCGAAGGCGCCGAGGACGAGGGCGACGAAGGTTCCGAGGCAACCCTTGAGGATGGCGTGACGTCGCGCCGCCGCCGCCGCCGTCGCCGCGGCGACCAGGACCTGGAACTGACCGGTGGGGAAGGCGACGATCCGCCCAACACGGTGACCCGCGTCCGTGCGCCGCGGGCCATGGCCGAGGCGCCGGTCAACAACCGCGTCACGTCCGTCAAGGGCTCCACCCGCCTGGAAGCCAAGAAGCAGCGACGCCGCGAATCCCGCGACACCGGCCGCCGCCGCACCGTCATCACCGAGGCCGAGTTCCTGGCCCGCCGCGAGTCCGTGGACCGCCAGATGATCGTCCGCCAGCGCGACGACAGAATCCAGATCGGGGTCCTCGAAGACGGCGTCCTGGCCGAACACTTTGTGTCCAAGACCCAGCAGGATTCCCTGATCGGCAACGTCTACCTGGGCAAGGTCCAGAACGTGCTGCCGTCCATGGAAGCCGCATTCGTGGACATCGGCCGCGGCCGCAACGCCGTGCTCTACGCCGGCGAAGTGAACTGGGAGTCCGTCAACCTCGAAGGCAAACAGCGCAGGATCGAGAACGCGCTGAAGTCCGGCGACTCCGTGCTGGTCCAGGTCACCAAGGACCCGGTCGGCCACAAGGGGGCCCGCCTCACCAGCCAGATCTCGCTGCCCGGCCGCTACCTTGTGTACGTGCCCGGCGGCTCCATGACCGGCATCTCCCGCAAGCTGCCCGACGTCGAGCGCAACCGCCTCAAGCGGATCCTCAAGGACCGCCTGCCTGAGGACGCGGGCGTCATTGTCCGCACCGCGGCCGAGGGTGCCTCCGAGGAAGAGCTGACGCACGACATCAACCGGCTCCGCGCGCAGTGGGAGGGCATCGAGAGCCAGTCGACGTCGACCAAAATCCTCGCCCCCGAGCTGCTCTACGGCGAACCTGACCTGACCATCAAGGTGGTCCGCGACGTCTTCAACGAGGACTTCTCCAAGCTGATCGTCTCCGGCGAGGAAGCCTGGGACACCATCGAGGCCTATGTCACCTACGTGGCACCGGACCTCGTGGGCCGGCTCGAGAAGTGGACCAAGGACACGGACATCTTCGCTGCCTGGCGCATCGACGAGCAGATCCACAAGGCCCTGGACCGGAAGGTCTTCCTGCCCTCCGGCGGTTCCCTCGTGATCGACCGCACCGAAGCCATGACCGTGGTGGACGTCAACACCGGCAAGTTCACCGGCTCCGGCGGCAACCTCGAGGAAACCGTCACCAAGAACAACCTGGAAGCGGCCGAGGAAGTCGTCCGGCAGCTGCGCCTGCGCGACATTGGCGGCATCATCGTGATCGACTTCATCGACATGGTGCTCGAATCCAACCGCGACCTCGTGCTGCGCCGCATGGTGGAGTGCCTGGGCCGGGACCGGACCAAGCACCAGGTGGCCGAGGTGACCTCGCTGGGCCTCGTGCAGATGACCCGCAAGCGGATGGGCACCGGGCTGCTGGAAGTCTTCGGCGAACAGTGCGAAACCTGCGCGGGCCGCGGCATCGTCACCCACGACGAACCGGTGGAACACCGCCGCGCCAACACGGTTGCCGCGGAGCACTATGTGCCGCGCGCCGAGGCGCAGCCTGCTGCCCGCACGGAGCGCAAGAGCCGTCGCCGCGGCAGGGGAGGCCAGGGCCCGGAGACGGCGCCGGCCGCACCCGCAGCCGTCCACGTCGAGCCCACCGAGGCCGAACGCCACGCCAAGGCTGAAGCCACCCGGGCCGCGCTGGCCAACATCGCCGCCGCGGCGCACGCCGCGCACCTGCACGACGGGGAGGCAGCCGCTGCCAGCGACGCCGGGGCCCGTAAGGCCGCCGTCGACGCCGTCACGCAGCTCGCGGCCGCCGAAGAGGCAGCCGGACGTCCCGCGACCGTGCTGACGTTTGGCGGTGAGCAGGTGGCCCTGCCGTTCGTGGAGCACGCCGAGGACACGCCGGAACCGGCCCTGACCCTGGACCTGCTGACCGAGGCCTTCGCCAACCTGGGCGACGCCGAGGCCGGCAAGCCGGCCGGGATGGACGCCGTCCAGGCCCCGCCCTCCGCGGCTTCCGCGGCACCGGAGGCGCCCGCAGCCGTGCGCACTGCGCAGGCGCCGGCTTCGCGGACAGCGGACACCACGGTTCGTGGCCGCCGCGGGCGCCGCAACCGGAGCGCCAGCCGCGCCCAGGGCGCTGCGAACGAGACCTCCGTGGAGCATCGCGAGGCGACGCGTCCGGCCGCGGCCGGATCGGTTCACGAGGCCAAGGCACCCGCCGCGGCCAGGCCGGCGTCCATCCCGGCCGGCAACGAGCCGATCATCCTCGGCGTGGGCGTACCGGCGTCGGAGCTGTAGTCCGCCGCGACTGATCGCTTCCCCGACCGGTCCCTTCGACTGGTTGGACTGCGGGACCGGGCCGGAGCGGGCGTAACAATACGTCCGCTCCGGCCCGGTCCCGCTCCTGCGTTAACGGAGCAGCCCGGTGGCAACGGCTAGGCTGGAACACTGACACGGGGTGCCGCGCATCAGCCGGCTGAGATCCAGACCCGTTGAACCTGTCCGGTTAGCACCGGCGAAGGGATGTCTGACTTGTCCGCGAGATCGAATCAGTCCGAGTTTCTGCCCAGCGATTGTCAGACGGCAGGGCCGTCCCCGTCCGTGCCGTCCCCGTCCGCACCCCCGCGCATTCCCCGCGTGCTGGCCATCGCCGGCTCCGACCCCTCCGGCGGGGCCGGGATCCAGGCCGACCTGAAGAGCATTGCAGCGAACGGCGGCTACGGCATGGCCGCCATCACGGCCCTGACGGCCCAAAACACCCAGGGCGTGCGCGCCGTCCACGTGCCCCCGGCCGCGTTCCTCACGGCCCAGCTGGACGCCATCAGCGACGACATCGGCATCGACGCCGTCAAGATCGGCATGCTCGGCGACGCCGCGGTGATCGACGCCGTCCGCAGCTGGCTGGAAAAGGTGCGCCCCGTCGTCGTCGTCCTGGACCCGGTGATGGTCGCCACCAGCGGCGACCGGCTCCTGCAGGAATCGGCCGAGGCCGCCCTGCAGGCCCTCCTGCCGCTGGCGGACCTCATCACGCCGAACCTCGCCGAACTCGCCATCCTGCTCAAAGAGCCCGCCGCGGCCGACTGGGCTGAGGCCTTGGCGCAGGGCAAACGACTGGCGGCCCTGACCGGCACCACCGTGCTGGTCAAAGGCGGGCACCTCAAGGACGGACACTCCCAGGGCGGCCAGCCCGGGGACGGACCCGTCGACGGCGGCGATGCCGCGGAGGGCGGGAACGGCGCGGGCGCCGGCTGCCCGGATGCATTGGTGAACACCGGGGGCCTGCTCGGCCGGGAAACGGTGGTGGTGCCGGGGGAGCGGATCGCCACGCGCAACAGCCACGGCACCGGCTGCTCCTTGTCCTCGGCCATGGCCACCGTGCAGGCCCGGGTGGGGGACTGGGAAGCGGCGTTGCGGGAGGTCAAGCCGTGGCTGCTGGGCGCGCTCCGCGAAGCCGCGGCCCTGGACGTCGGCTCCGGCAACGGTCCGGTCCATCACTTCCACCACATGCAGCAAACTGGCGATGTGCACGCCCTCAAAGACGACCAACGCGGCCAGGGCAGCCTCGACGGCCACGGTCCGGCGGAGGGCGAGTTCGCCGCTGCCTTGCGCGCAGGGGCCGCGGGCGATCTTGACGCCATCTACGCCCTGGACTTCATCCGCGGGCTGGCCGACGGGACCTTGCCCGAGCACGAGTTCGCGTACTACCTCGCCCAGGACGCCATCTACCTCAACGGCTACTCCCGGGTCCTGGCCCGTGCCGCCGCGATCGCCCCCACCGAGGCGGAGCAGCTGTTCTGGGCCCGTTCCGCACAGACCTGCCTGGAGGTCGAATCAGAGCTGCACCGTTCCTGGCTCAGCACCCGCCCCACTGCCCCCAACCTGGGCCCGGTGACGAAGTCGTACGTGGACCACTTGCTGGCCGCCTCGGTGGCCGGCAGCTACGCGATCCTCGTCGCGGCGGCGCTCCCATGCTTCTGGCTCTACGCCGAGGTCGGGGCCACCCTGCACCGGGAATTCCTTGCCGGCGGCGCCCCCGTGGCACACCCCTACGCCGACTGGCTGCGGACGTACGCCGATGAGGACTTCGCCGCCGCGACCCGGCAGGCCATCGCGTACACGGACACGGCGGCCAGACGGGCATCCGGGAGCGAGCGGGAGGCCATGGCCCTGGCTTTCCGGCAGTCATCGGGCTACGAAGTGGCCTTCTTCGACGCGCCGCGGCTGTACGCCTGACACGACCTGGCCCGCACAGCCGGTACGATGGTGGGGCACGGTTCCGGAAGTCGTTGCGGCAGCACAGCATCAAGACGGTCGAGATCACGGTCAAGAACATTGACACGGTCTTTGCTTCAAGACGTTGTGGCGCCTATCACGGACTACCAGCCGGAACCAGCCTCATTTGCGGCCGAAGGCAAAATTAGCGTATTCTAGGTCTTCGGTGCTTACGCCAACACTTGGGTTATGACCCTGAGAACAGCCTGCTTGGAATTCCAAGTGGATTTGTTCCGGGGATAGCTCATGGGTTCCCCCGGGGAATCCACCGGCGTTGAGGCACAGCGTGAGCCGGTCCAAACAATTTGGCCCCAGGTTCCGCACGCAAATCTAGTAATAAACGTCGAGAGAAGTGAGTTCCCCAGTGGTGTACGCGATTGTCCGCGCAGGCGGCCGCCAAGAGAAGGTTTCCGTTGGAGACTTCGTTACCCTGAACCGCGTCCCCGGTGGAGCCGGCAGCACCTTTGAGTTGCCCGCACTGCTCCTGGTGGACGGTGACAAAGTCACGTCTGCTGCTGCGGACCTGGCCAAGGTAACGGTTACGGCTGAGATCCTCGAAGACCTTCGTGGTCCGAAGATCGTCATCCAGAAGTTCAAGAACAAGACCGGTTACAAGAAGCGTCAGGGCCACCGTCAGGAACTGACCAAGGTCAAGATCACCGGTATCAAGTAACTCTTCGTTACTGTTCAGGTTCCAGCAGATTCCCCAGAATTTTTTGAAGGCAGGCATTCCAAATGGCACATAAAAAAGGCGCGAGTTCCACTCGCAACGGTCGTGACTCCAACGCCCAGTACCTCGGCGTCAAGCGCTTCGGTGGCCAGGTAGTTTCCGCAGGCGAGATCATCGTCCGCCAGCGCGGCACCCACTTCCACCCGGGCGCCGGCGTCGGCCGCGGCGGGGACGACACCCTGTTCGCCCTGACCCCCGGTGCTGTCGAATTCGGCACCCGCCGTGGTCGCCGCGTTGTGAACATCGTGGCTGCTGCAGCTGCAGAGTAACAAAACGTTCTAAATCGGTGGGGCGGGCCATTAGGTCCGCTCCACCGGTGTTTTAACCGCATTACAATCATCTTGGGCCCCTTTGTGGGTCCGGGGAACAGCACTGAGGAGATCCACGTGGCGAGCTTTGTAGACCGGGTAGTACTGCACGTATCCGGCGGTACCGGCGGCCACGGCTGTGTCTCCGTTCACCGCGAGAAGTTCAAGCCCCTCGGCGGTCCCGACGGCGGCAACGGCGGCAACGGCGGCGACGTCATCCTGCGCGTCGATCTCCAGACCACCACCTTGCTCGACTACCACCACGCACCCCACCGGCACGCCACCAACGGCGGCCCCGGCATGGGCGACTGGCGCGGCGGCAAGAACGGCGAAACCCTGATCCTTCCGGTGCCCGTAGGTACCGTGGTGAAGTCCAAGTCCGGTGAGGTCCTCGCCGACCTCGTGGGCGAAGGCGACGAATACATCGCCGCCGCCGGCGGCATTGGCGGCCTCGGCAACGCCTCGCTGTCCTCCCAGAAGCGCCGCGCGCCCGGCTTCGCGCTGCTCGGCATCGAGGGTGAATCCAGCGACGTCGTCCTGGAGCTGAAGTCCATCGCTGACATCGCTCTCGTCGGCTTCCCCTCGGCCGGCAAGTCCAGCCTGATCGCCGCCATGTCGGCCGCGCGGCCCAAGATCGCCGACTACCCCTTCACCACCCTCATCCCGAACCTGGGCGTCGTCCAGGCCGGTGAGGTCCGCTTCACCATTGCCGACGTCCCCGGCCTGATCGAGGGCGCCAGCGAGGGCAAGGGCCTCGGCCACCACTTCCTGCGCCACGTCGAGCGCTGCGCAGCCCTCGTGCACGTACTGGACTGCGGCACGCTCGAATCGGACCGCGATCCGCTCTCCGACCTCGCCATCATCGAGGCCGAGCTGGAGAAGTACGCCGTGGACATGAGCTACAGCGGGTCCGACGGCGAAGTGGTTCCGCTGAACCACCGCCCCCGCCTGGTGGCCCTGAACAAGGTGGACCTGCCCGACGGCAAGGACATGGCCGAGTTCGTCCGCCCCGAACTGGAATCCCGCGGCTACAAAGTCTTCGAAATCTCCGCGACGAGCCACGAAGGCCTCCGCCAGCTCGGCTTCGCCATGGCCGAAATCGTCCAGGCCGCCCGCGACGCCGTCGCCGCGACCCCGCCGAAGGTGCAGGCCCCCGTGCTGCGCCCCCGCGCCGTCAACGAGACCGGCTTCACGATCCGCCGCGAAGAGAAAAACCTCGAGCCGCTCTTCCGCGTCCTCGGCGACAAGCCCGTGCGCTGGGTCAAGCAGACCGACTTCACCAATGAGGAAGCGATCGGCTACCTCGCGGACCGCCTGGCCAAGCTCGGCGTCGAAAATGAACTCTTCAAGCAGGGCGCCACACCGGGCGACACTGTGGTCATCGGCGAGGACGACGGCGTCGTCTTCGACTGGGAACCGACCATGATGGCCGGCGCCGAACTTCTCGCCTCACCGCGCGGCACCGACGTGCGCTTCGCCGACATCGGCGACCGCCCGACGCGTGGCCAGAAGCGCGACGAACAGCAGGAGCGGCGCGACGCGAAGGCCGCCGCCCGTGCGGAGCTCGAAGCCGAACGCAAGGCCGGCATCTGGACCGAGTCCGTCAGCGGACGCCGCGCGCGGCAGCCGCTCAAGGAGAGTGGACTGGGCGCAACAGATGACGAGTAAGACCGTCGTCGAGCACCGGTCGCAGCCCCTCAAGGCCCACACCCTCAGCGCCCCGGACCGCAGTGCGCTGTCCGGGGCCCGCCGGATCGTCGTCAAGGTGGGCTCGTCCTCGCTGACGTCCATCAAGGGCGGGATCTCCGAAGAGGCCCTGACCGGCCTCGCCGACGCCTTGGCGCACCAGCGCAACGCCGGCACCGAGATCATCCTGGTGTCCTCGGGCGCGATCGCAGCCGGCCTCGCCCCGCTGGGACTCGAGAAGCGCCCCCGCGACCTCGCCACCCAGCAGGCCGCTGCCAGCGTGGGCCAGGGCCTGCTGATGGCCCGGTACACCCACGCCTTCGGCGCGCACGGCGTCACCGTCAGCCAGGTGCTGCTGACCGCGGATGACCTCATGCGCCGCAGCCAGCACACCAACGCGTTCCGCGCGCTGAACCGGCTCCTGAACCTCGGCGTCGTCCCGGTGGTCAACGAAAACGACACCGTGGCCACCCACGAAATCCGCTTTGGCGACAACGACCGGCTCGCCGCCCTGGTGGCCCACCTGGTCCGCGCCGACGCACTCCTGCTGCTCTCCGACGTCGACTCCCTGTACGACGGCCCGCCGTCGCACGGCGCCAAACGGATTGCGCACGTCTCCGGCCCGCACGACCTCGACGGCGTCTCGATCGGCAGCACCGGCAAGGCCGGCGTGGGCACAGGCGGCATGGCCACCAAGGTCGAAGCCGCCAGCATGGCCGCCGGTTCCGGCATCCACGCCTTGGTCACGTCCACGCCGAATGCGGCTGCGGCACTGGCCGGCGAGGACGTGGGCACGTGGTTCTCCGTCAATGGCGCGCGCAAGCCGATCCGGCTCCTGTGGCTGGCCCACCTGGCCACCGTGCACGGCACCCTGGTGCTCGACGACGGCGCGGTCAAGGCCGTCCGCGACCGCCGCACCTCGCTGCTGCCTGCCGGGATCGCCGCGGTGAAAGGCCACTTCGAGGCCGGCGACGCCGTGGAGATGGTGTCTGTCGACAACACCGTGATTGCGCGCGGGCTGGTCAACTATTCCGCCGCCGAGCTGCCCCAAATGCTGGGCCGCTCCACGCGGGAATTGGGCAAGGCGCTGGGCCGCGGATATGACCGCGAAGTTGTTCATGTTGACGACCTGGTGCTGGTCTAGGTCCACTGGACGCCTAAACTGGAAGCATGACTGAGGCCCTGACTTCCGCCGCCGTGCCCGCCGCCGTGTCTGACGTGCCTGCCGGCACCGTTCCCGCCGGCACTGCCGTACCCACCCAGGGTTTCGGCGCGGCGCCGGATCCGGCAGGGACGCCGGCCACGGCAACGGACATCGAAGCTGCCGTCCACGCGATCGCTGACCGCTCGCGCCACGCTGCCCGCAAGATGGCGCACGCCAACCGGGCCTGGAAGGACCGGGGCCTGCGCGCCATCGGCAAGGCGCTGGTGGAACACAAACACCAGATCCTGGCCGCCAACGCCAAAGATGTCGCGGCAGGCCGGGCCGCCGGCACGAGCGCCGCCCTGCTGGACCGCCTGACGCTGACCGAATCACGCATCACGGCCCTCGCCGCGGCGCTGGAAAACCTCGCCACGCTGCCCGATCCCGTTGGAAACGTCGTGCGTGGCCAGACCCTCCCCAACGGGCTGCGCCTGCGCCAGATCAACGTACCCATGGGTGTGGTGGCCGCGATCTATGAGGCCCGCCCGAATGTCACGGTCGACATTGCCGGACTGGCCCTCAAGAGCGGCAACGCCGTCATCCTGCGCGGCGGGTCCGCCGCCGCCGCCACCAACGCCGCCCTGATCACCATCCTCCGGGATGCGCTGGAATCGGTGGGCCTGCCCGCCGACGCCGTCCAGACCGTGGACCAGTACGGCCGCGACGGCGCCAACGCCCTCATGCGGGCGCGCGGCCGGGTGGACGTGCTCATTCCCCGCGGCGGCCGCGAGCTGATCCAGGCCGTTGTGACGAACTCGTCCGTACCGGTCATCGAGACCGGTGAGGGCAATGTCCACATTTACCTGGACGCTTCCGCCGGCGAGGAAATGGCCGTCGACATCCTCCTCAACGCCAAGACCCAGCGGCCCAGCGTCTGCAACACGGTCGAAACGCTCCTGGTGCACTCCAAGTCAACCGTCCTTCCCGCCGTCGCTTCGGCATTGCGGGCAGCCGGGGTCACCCTGCACGTGGACCAGCGCATCCGCGCCGCACTGCCGGCCTCGATCCAGACGGTGCCTGCCACGGAGGAAGACTGGGCCACCGAATACATGAACCTGGACCTGGCAGTGGCCATGGTGGACAGCCTGGACGAGGCCGTCAGGCACATCCGGAAGTGGACCACCGGCCACACCGAAGCGATCCTGACCAACGACCTCGCCAACGCCGAGCGCTTCATCGCCGAGGTCGATTCGGCCGCCGTGATCGTGAACGCCTCCACCCGCTTCACCGACGGCGGCGAGCTCGGCCTCGGCGCCGAGGTGGGGATTTCCACCCAAAAACTGCATGCCCGCGGCCCCATGGGACTGACGGAACTGACCACCACGAAGTGGATCGTGCAGGGCGAGGGCCAGGTCCGGGGCTAACAACGCTGTAACATGGAACGGAAGACCGGAACGGCGGACACCTCCGCCGTCGTCAAATTTTGAACTCACTAGGGGAGAACATGCTGTCGCAGCAGATCGCCACTTTCGTCGCCGCCGTCGGCGAATCGGGCCACGAGGAACTCGCACCGCTCATCGCACCGCCGTTTGTCATTGGCGGCTCCCTGTTCGTGATTCTGGTCGTCTTGCTGTTGATCACGCTGTCCTACTCCAACCTGGGCAGGCGCCACGTGGCTGTCGAGGAGCACTCGGATCCGCACCGCCAGCACCCGAACAAGCACGATCACAGCCAAGGTCACTAATATTTCCGCCACCATGAGGCAGCGCGGCGCCCAGCGCCGCCTGCGTCTGGGTGTGATGGGCGGCACGTTCGATCCCATCCACCACGGACACCTTGTCGCGGCCAGTGAGGTCGCGGCCAAGTTCGACCTCGACGAAGTCGTGTTTGTGCCCACCGGCCAGCCCTGGCAGAAGATGGCCAAGAAAGTCAGCGAAGCCGAGCACCGGTATCTCATGACAGTCATCGCCACGGCCTCGAACCCCCGCTTCACCGTCAGCCGGGTGGACGTGGACCGTCCGGGACCGACTTACACGATCGACACCCTGCGTGACCTGCACACCCTGCGACCGGACGCCGACCTGTTCTTCATCACCGGCGCGGACGCCCTGGCCCAGATTTTGTCCTGGAAAGACATCGATGAACTCTGGTCCCTCGCTCACTTCGTGGGCGTAACCCGGCCTGGCCACGTTTTGGACGGCATGGGCCGCAAAGACGTCAGCCTCCTGGAGGTCCCGGCCATGGCCATCTCCTCCACGGACTGCCGCACGAGGGTGGCCGAAGGCAACCCGGTCTGGTACCTCGTGCCGGACGGGGTGGTCCAGTACATCGCCAAGTACGGCCTGTACCACGCCAGCACCGACTCAGTCCGCCCCGATTCCGAACACGCTGAGGCCACCAACGCCGGCAACGGCGCGGCAGGGGTCGACCCCGCACAGCACGATCCCACCTTCGAGATAACCCAACCAGCCAGCACTGAATGAGTTTGCCATGAGTCAGGAACAGCCTCCCATCCGCAGCCGCCGCGAAATGCGACAGGCCAGAGATGAACGTCTGGACACTCAGGGACCGGGCGAACCGACCGAGGCCGAAATCACCGGCCGGAGCCGTCGCGTTGCCGACGCTCCCGTGGACTCTGTGCGTGGCGGTGCCGAACGGTCCTCTCAGGTCCGGGCACGGGACCGTGCCGCCTTGCGGACCATCAAGGAACTGGCTGAGAAAGAAGGCCAGCTGGCGCAGGGAGGGCCGCCCACCCGGCGCCAGCTGCGGCTTTTGGAGCTGGCGACCGAAACCGCCCCGGCCACCCAGGCCAACACCATCGTCCCGGTGTCGCCGCGGACCCGGGCCACCCCCGTGGTTTCCCCCGCTCAGAAGGACGCTGCCCCAAAGGATGCCGCCCAGAAGGGCGCGGTTCCGGCTGTGTCAGCATCCCCGGCTCCCAATGCTCCCGCGCCGGACAGCGCCGGACCCGGCCGGCAGACGCCCGAGGGGATGACCGTGGAGCAGGCGCTGGCCGCGCGCGAACTCCTCGCGGAGCAGGCCAAGAACCAAGTGGCCAAGATGGAGCACATCGCGGCCACGGATCCCGACGCCGTTGATCCGGCCGTCCTGGCCGAGCAGATCGCCCTGGCTGAGCGCGCCGCGATACTGAACCGCCGTGCCGCCGCCAAGCAGAAGCTCGCGGAACAAAACAGCCAGCCGGCGGTGCCCCGCAACGATCCGACCACGGCCAACAACCTGGCAATGGTCACGCCCTTGGAATTTGAGAAGGTTCCCGGCGTGGAGCGGCCCGTCATGAAGCGCCCTGCCACGTCGTATGTTCCGGTTGTCACCAACCCGGGTCCCCGGGTGGACGCGCCACGGAAACCCGGCGCGCGGCGTCCGGGCGTGTCCCGCCAGCGGCCCGCAGGCCCGGCTGGCAGCCGGGCAGGCGTCCTGGCCCGCGCAGAAGAAGCCGCCAAGGCCGGAACGGCGCGGCCGGCAAGCGCCGCGGCGAATTCCGCGGGGGAGACGGACGAGCGGTTGGTGGGCGGGGAGCCCGTGGCCGCGAATTCGGCCTACGGACTGGAACCCCTGGATGCCGCTACCGCCGGGCTGGGCCGGGCGCGGCGCCTCCGTCTGCTCCAGCTCGGCGTCCTGGCCCTGGGGATCGTCGCCCTCATCGCCGGCATCACCCTGATCGTCACCGGGCTGGCCCGCTAGGCCGGGGGCCCGTCCAATGGCACCCCACTAAAACGGCACCGCGGCTGTTCGGCCCGTTTCCCACCGCAGCGTTCGCCCGACGGCCACCCAAGTTCAGCTCTTGACCCCACAGTTTTCATTCCAAGACAGTTTTCATTCCAAGCATTTTTCTTCACCATAAATTTCATCACTACAAGGAGTCCCGTGTCTGCAACCGATTCATCCATCACTACCGCCCGCCACGCAGCCCGCGCTGCCTCGGAGAAGCTTGCCGAGGACATCGTGGCCCTGGACGTCAGCGAACGGCTGGCCCTGGCCGACGTGTTCCTGATCGCCTCGGCCCCGAGCGAACGCCAGGTCAATGCGATCGTGGACGGCATCGAGGACGAGCTCGCCAAGTTTGACCAGAAGCCCGTCCGCCGCGAGGGCCGCTCCGGCGGTCGCTGGGTCCTGCTGGACTACTCCAACGTCGTCATCCACGTCCAGCACGAGGAAGACCGCATTTTCTACGCCCTCGAGCGCCTGTGGAAGGACTGCCCCGTCGTCGATCTGCAGCTGGGCGAGGACGCCTCCGCCAAGGCAGCCGCCGCCACGGACACGGAGTAGCAACCCGCGCACCGGCCACGCCCATTGGGGCGAATATGCCCGATTTGGAATTTTCCGAAGGGCTGGTCTAAGATATTTGAGTTGCTTCGGAGAGATCCGGACAAAGAACCGGAACTTTGCGCGTCAGCAGGCGTGCTCGGAGCAGCGAAAATTCGGGGCTGTGGCGCAGCTGGTAGCGCACCTGCATGGCATGCAGGGGGTCAGGGGTTCGAGTCCCCTCAGCTCCACCGGATAATCCGCCGGAATCGAAAGATTCCGGCGGATTTTTTTCTGCCCGGATCCAGGGTGCGGGGCTGCTCCAGGGCGTGCCGGGCGAGCAAATTCACGGGCCGGGGTGCCGATTAGCGCGAACGCGATTTGTGGTTTAAGCTAATCAGGTTGCTTCAGGGAAGATAAGAACTTCCAAGGCAAATGAGGGGCTGTGGCGCAGCTGGTAGCGCACCTGCATGGCATGCAGGGGGTCAGGGGTTCGAGTCCCCTCAGCTCCACCAACCAAGGGAACCACCGTCAGACGGTGGTTCCCTTTTTCGTACCCCCCGCAGGTGTGCAGCCGGTCAGAAAGCGCGTCCGTCAAGACCGTCTCATGACCGGACGTCACAAACTGTCATTTAAGCTCTCCACCCTGAGCTGGACCTTGCTATCGTCGCTAGGAGACGGCCGCCATGCGGCCAGCTGGAAGGCCATTTCCGGCTCCACGACTAAGGACCATCATGAAGCGCACACGACTTTCCGTTATCGGCCTCATTGCAGCAGCTGGACTCGCCCTGGCTGGCTGCGGCTCGGCGTCCACCACTCCGGCCAGCTCGGCGCCGGCCGCCGGTGCGGACACCTCCCTCAGCGACGTCAAGAGCTCGGGCGTGCTCAAGGTCGGCACGGAAGGCACCTACAGGCCGTTCACGTTCCACGCCAACGGCAGCGGTGAACTGACGGGCTACGACGTCGAGATCATGAACGCCGTCGCCGAGAAGCTGGGCGTCAAGCCGGCCTACCAGGAGACGCAGTTCGACGCCATCTTCGCCGGCCTCGACGCCAAACGGTTCGACGTCGTCGCCAACCAGGTTTCCATCACGGACGAGCGCAAGGCCAAGTACGATTTCTCCACGCCCTACACGGTGAGCACCGGCGTCGTCGTCACCAAATCGGACAACAACAGCATCAATTCCTTCGAGGACCTGAACGGCAAGACCACGGCGCAGTCGTTGACGAGCAACTGGTACAAACTGGCGCAGCAGAGCGGTGCGAACGTCGAGGCCGTGGAGGGATGGGCGCAGGCGATCACGCTGCTCAAGCAGGGCCGCGTCGATGCGACCATCAACGACAAGCTGACGTATCTGGACTACCAGAAGACCGACAACGACACCGCCATCAAGGTTGCCGCCGAGACCACTGACAAGTCGCTGAGCGCCTTCGCCCTGCGCAAGGGATCGACCAGCCTGACCGACGCCATCAACAAGGCCCTCGGCGAGCTGGCGGCCGACGGCACCCTGACGAAGATCTCCCAGAAGTACTTCGACGCCGACGTCACGAAGTAGCCCTGTGACAGCCGCCGAGAAACGCCGCGTCCGGGTATGAGCATCAACTGGGAACTCGTGTGGTCATCGCTGGGCCCCCTCCTGTCGGGTGCAATCTTTGGCACTATTCCCTTGGCGCTGGCGTCGTTCAGCCTGGGCCTCCTACTGGCCCTGGTAGTTGCCCTCATGCGGCTGAGCCGCAACCGGCTCATCTCCGCGGTGGCGAGGATCTACATCTCCGTCATCCGCGGAACCCCGCTCCTGGTCCAGCTGTTCGTCATTTTCTACGGGCTCCCGTCCGTCGGAATCACCATCAGCCCCTGGCCCAGCGCCATCATCGCGTTCTCCCTGAACGTCGGCGGCTATGCCGCGGAGGTCATCCGGGCGGCCATCCTGTCCGTTCCCAAGGGCCAGTGGGAGGCCGGCCACACCATCGGAATGTCGCGCCACCAGACACTGGTGCGGATCATCCTGCCGCAGGCGGCGCGGGTCTCGGTCCCGCCGCTGTCCAACACCTTCATCAGCCTGGTCAAGGACACCTCGCTGGCGTCGCTGATCCTCGTCACCGAACTGTTCCGCGTGGCGCAGCAGGTGGCGGCTTTCAGCCAGGAGTTCATGCTGCTGTATCTGGAGGCGGCCGTGATCTACTGGATCATCTGCCTCGTCCTCGCCAGCGGACAGTCCGCCCTGGAGAAGAGATTGGACCGCTATGTCGCCCACTGAACCGCTTCCCCCGGAACCGCTTGAACCGCCGCCCCCTGGGAATACGCTTCCGGACGCCGCTGTCCCGGTGGACGCCCTGCTGACCGTCACGGGCCTGCGCAAGGCGTTCGGCCACCATGTTGTGCTGAAATCCATCGACCTTGAAGTCCGCCGCGGCGAAGTGGTTACGTTGATCGGGCCGTCCGGGTCGGGCAAGACGACAGTGCTCCGGTGCCTGAACGGCCTCGAAATGCCCGACGCCGGCGTTGCCGAGTTCGCGGGGCAACTGACCGTCGACTTTTCCACTCCGGTGGCGAAGAAGCAGGTGCTCGCCTTACGGGACCGCAGCGCCATGGTGTTCCAGCACTACAACCTCTTCCCGCACAAGACCGTCTTGGAGAACGTGATCGAGGGCCCGGTCCAGGTGCAGAAGCGGCCCAAGGCTGAGGCGATCCAGGAGGCACGGGAACTGCTGGAGCGCGTCGGCCTGGCCGGCAAGGAGAACAGCTATCCGTTCGAGCTCTCCGGCGGCCAGCAGCAGCGTGTCGGGATTGTGCGTGCCCTCGCCCTGCGCCCGCAGCTGCTGCTCTTCGACGAGCCGACCTCGGCGCTGGACCCCGAACTCGTGGGCGAGGTGCTGACCGTCATCAAGGAACTCGCGGACGAAGGCTGGACCATGGTGGTGGTCACCCACGAGCTCGCGTTCGCCCGCCAGGTGGCCGACGAAGTCATCTTCATGGACGGCGGCGTGGTGGTCGAGCGCGGCCACCCCGACACCGTGCTGCGGGACCCGCGGGAGGAACGCACGCGGCAGTTCGTGGATCGCCTGCTGAACCCGTTCTGAGGCAACCAGCCAGCGGCGGCCAATAGCGGCCAGCAAAGCGGCGACCCAAAGCGGCGACTAAACTTGGACGCGTGAACGATACCCTGCCCCCGTGCCCCGAATGCTCCAGCGAATACACCTATGAAATGGGGGCGCTCCTGGTCTGCCCGGAGTGCGCGCACGAATGGTCCGCGTCCGCGGAAACTGACACAGACGCCGGCGGCGCCGCCCCTGCCGACGCCGTCGTCAAGGACGCGGTGGGCAACGTCCTCGCCGACGGCGACACCGTCACAGTGGTCAAGGACCTGAAAATCAAGGGCAGCTCCACGGTCATCAAGGTCGGCACTAAGGTCCGCGGTATCCGTCTGGTCAACGGTGTGGGCGACCACGACATCGACTGCAAGGTGGACGGCGTGGGCCCCATGCAGCTCAAGTCCAGCGTCGTCAAAAAGATCTGACCGGGGCCGGAGCGTGACTGTGGAGACGGCGCGCCGGGCCGACGTCGTCGTGGTCGGCGCCGGGCAGGCGGGGCTGTCGGCGGCCTACCACCTTCAGCGCCACGGCTTCATCCCGGCCGGCCCTGCCGGGGCCGGCACGGGGCAGACCGCGGCAGAAGGACCAGCAGCGGCGGAGGCCCCGCCTGCGGGGACGTATGTCGTGCTCGACGCCGAGGACGGGCCCGGCGGCGCCTGGCGGCACCGCTGGAAGAGCCTGCTCATGGCCACGGTGAACGGCATCAGCGACCTCCCGGGAATCCCACAGCCCGACGTGGATCCCGCCGAGGCCAGCTCCAGTTTCCTCACCCGCTATTTCGGCGGGTACGAACACGACCTCGGCCTCGCGATCGAGCGGCCCGTTAAAGTGCACTCGGTGACCCGGGAAGACGCTGATCCCGCCGGACGGTTGACCATCACCACTTCCAGCGGCGGGTTCTCTGCCCGCGCCGTGATCAACGCGACCGGCACCTGGACCCGGCCGTTCTGGCCCATCTATCCGGGCAAGGCCAGCTTCCGCGGCCGGCAATTGCACGTTGCCGACTACGTTTCCGCCGGCGAATTCCGCGGCCAGCATGTCATCGTGGTCGGCGGCGGGATCTCGGCTGTCGGGCTGCTCGATGAAATCTCCAAGTTCACCAGCACCACGTGGTTCACGCGCCGGGTACCTCTCTGGCGCGAGGCCGCCTTCGACCGGCAGGCGGGCCACGACGCCGTCGCCCTCGTTGAGGAGCGGGTGCGCCAGGGCCTCCCGCCGCAGAGCGTCGTCTCCGTGACGGGCCTGATCTGGACCCCGGCCCTGCGCGCCGCCGCGGCGCGCGGCGTCCTTGACCGGCACCCCATGTTCACCGCGATCGAGCCCGACGGCGTGCGGATGGCTGACGGCAGCTTCCTGGCCGCCGGGGTAATCCTGTGGGCCACGGGATTCCGGGCCGAACTCGAACACCTCGCCCCGTTGCACCTGCGCGGACCTGGCGGCGGCATCGCGATGGACGGCACCCAGGTCGCGGCCGAGCCGCGGGTCCACCTCGTCGGCTACGGGCCGTCCTCGTCCACGATAGGCGCCAACCGTGCCGGCCGGGCCGCCGTGGCGGGCATCGTCACACTGCTGGCCCGGACCGGTATAACGTAAAACGTAAAACGTAAAACACTGCAGTGCAGTACCCAGGGCCCACGTACCGGGTCCCGGCACCCCAGCCAAATTCCCAAGCCCAAGTAGAAACGGCGGCACAACGCGCGTGACGGACAACAACTTCGAATCGCTCTTTGCCCGGCTGGGACGATTCCCCGACGTCGAGGCCGCCAACCTGCAGGCCTGGGATGCCACGGACAAGCTCCTGCTGGAGGCCGCCGCCGGCCTGCTGCAGCCCGGGGGACGGCTCACGGTCATGGGGGACCGGTACGGCGCCCTGACACTCGGGGCGCTGACGCTCGGGGCGCACCCTGTCCGGGTCCACCAGGACCTCATCACCGGTGAACGGGCGCTGCGGGCGAACGCCGAGGCCCTGGAGATCGACGCCGGCTTCGAACACCTCCCGTTGGGCGCCGGCCTGTTGGAGGGCGCGTCACTGGTCCTGCTCCAGTTGCCCCGGTCCCTGGCGGAACTCGAGGAGATCGCCGACGCCGTCGCCCGCTACGCCGCTCCCGACGTCGTGCTGCTGGCGGGCGGACGCGTCAAACACATGAGCCTGGGCATGAACGCTGTGCTGGCGCGCTACTTCGAGGACGTCCAGCCCCAACTGGCCCGGCAGAAATCACGGCTCCTGCTGGCCCGGCGCCCCAAGCCGGTCCCGGCCGCGCTGCCCTTCCCGGTCACTGAGGTCAATGACGAACTGGGCCTCACGGTCTGCGCACGCGGCGCCGTGTTTGCCGGCACCGGGCTGGACATCGGAACCAGGTTCCTGCTGGACTTCCTGCCCCGGATGCCGCACGCCACCCGTGCCGTTGACCTTGGCTGCGGCACCGGAATCCTCGCCGCGATGTACGCCCGTGCCAACCCCGGCGCCCGCGTCACCGCCACGGACCGGTCCGCGGCCGCCGTCGACTCTGCCCTCGCCACGTCCCGGGCGAACGGCCTGGACGGCCGGATCGACGTGCTCCAGGACGACGCCATGAGCTCTCTGCCGGACGCCGGCGCGGACCTGGTCCTGCTCAACCCGCCTTTCCATCTTGAAGCGGCCGTCCACTCCGGCGCAGGGATCAAGCTGATCGAAGCGGCAGGCAGGGTGCTCGCCCCGGGCGGGGAGCTCTGGACCGTGTTCAACAGCCACCTGCACTACCGGCCGGCACTCGAACGCCTGATCGGGCCCACCCGCGAGGTCGGCAGGAATCCGAAGTTCACCGTGACGGCAAGCACCCGGCGGCCGTAGCGGCAGAAACATTGTGTCTGAAAAGCGCAAGTGTGGGCGCAGGCCTGCACGTAACGTACGATTCTGACAACTGCTGTGCGTGGCCAAAGACGTTTAGAGGTATCAGTGACCGAGTTCCGGCAACCCTCTCCGAGGCGAGGGACCAACCTACCGAAGATGGGTGACTTCAACCTCACGGTCATCTTGGACGCCATCCGCCGCGCGCCGGGCGGCTTGAGCCGGGTGGAGCTCGCCCAGATCGTCGGACTCTCGCCGCAGACCATCTCCAATATTTCCCGCCGCCTGCTGGACCAGCACCTGATCGTCGAGGCAGGCAAGGAAGGCACCGGACCGGGCAAGCCAAGGACCATGCTCCGGCTCAATCCCGCAGGAATGTATGCGGTGGGCGTGCACCTGGACCCCGCCGTACTTACGTTCGTCGTGCTGGACCTGCTCGGCGCCGTCGTCAGGCACTCACGGATCAGCACCCCGCCCGGCACCGACCCCCGGGCGGTCATTGACACCATCTCGGACGAAATCAAGCGGCTCATCATGGACTCCGGGGTGGACCCGGACCGGATCGCCGGGCTCGGGGTTGCCTCACCGGGCCCCATCGACCTCAACGACGGCGCCGTCGTGGACCCGCCCCTGCTGCCGGGCTGGGACCACGTGGGGCTGCGGGATGCCCTGGCCGAAGCCACGGGCCTGTCCACGATCATGGACAAAGATGTGACCGCCGCAGCCGTGGCCGAAACCTGGGCCGGCGGCCCCAGCGGCGAGGGCAGCTTTGTCTTCATGTACATGGGGACCGGGATCGGCTGCGGGATCGTCCTCAACGACGAAGTGGTCCGCGGAACCTCGGGCAACGCCGGGGAAATCGGACACATCATCGTGGACCCGGGCGGCGCCCTTTGCGACTGCGGACAGCGCGGCTGCGTGAAATCCTCCGCCATTCCGCAGGTCCTCGTGGCGCAGGCCGAGGCGGCCGGCGTACTGGATGGATCGCTCCAGGAAAGGAGCGCGCCGGCGGTCCAGGAGCGGTTTGCCCAGTTGTGCGCGATCGCCGACGCCGGCAACGAAGAGGCCAAGGAAATCATTCGACGGTCCGCCGTGCTTGTGGCCCGTGCCGTCTCGGCCATCACCAACGCCCTGGACGTGGACCGCGTGGTCTTTGGGGGCCCGTTCTGGACGTGCCTCTCAGCGGCCTATCTGGAGCTGATCCCGGCCCTGGTAGACGCGAACAGCGCCACCCGGAAGATCCACGGGATCGAAGTGGTGGGCACAGGAGTGGGCGAGGACGTCGGCGCCGTCGGTGCCGCCTGCCTGGTGCTGGAACACACGCTTGCCCCGCGCTCCCAGCGCCTCCTCCTCGAAGGATAGACGTCGCTGGTGGGCTGACCCGGCCCGGCCGCCTCAGCGGGCCAGCCGGGCGTCAGTCGATGTCCTCAACGACCGTCCCATAAGGAATAGTGTCGTCCAGATGCGCCTGGTGGCCGGTGGGGCCGCGGTTGTAGGAGACCCGCACCCCGTGCGACTTATCTGCGGCCGACTGCATGAGGACGGGCCGGACCGTGTTGATGAAGCTCTCGCTCTTGCCGGCGAGGTACTCCTTGTAGCTGGCTGGAAGCTGAATCATGGCAACAGGATAGTCCTGACCGCGTGCGTTGGGGAGAGCGGCCGTGCCGGCCGGAAACCGCCCCTTCGGCGAACATAATTCTGCCCGGCACCGCAAACGGCCGTAAAGGTGCGTCTTAATTCGGGCGCCGACTTGAAGGGCCCCGCTGCCCGGCCTTAGAGTTCTATACAAGTTACCTCAGTAACGTGTCAGCGATCCTCCGCTGAAGGCTGCCCCCAAGGCAGCCCAGGAGGGTGTGGGTGCCCCCATGTGGGCCTGACATTTGCTCACGGACAACTTCGTATCAGGCGTAACAGTCGCGGCTGCGCCCTGCTGAAGTTCCCTCCGTGTTCCCCAAACTCAATTCACTGCCGACGGTGTTTCCGTATCTGTATCCGGTCATCCGGGTTTCCGGTCTCCTGACGGCAGTGTTCACAGCCAAGGACGCAAATGTCACCACCAAGCCTTATCGACACCCATCCCAATCTTGGCGGCGCAGCCCCTGTTGCGCTGTCCTACGAGCTGTTTCCGCCGCGGTCGCCCGCGGCCGCCGAATCCCTCTGGACCACCATCGGCGAACTGGAAGCCACGGACCCGGACTACGTCTCCGTGACCTACGGCGCCAGCGGCTCCAACCGCAGCACCGCCGTCGAACTCATCAACCGGCTCGTGCAGGAAACGACGCTCCGGCCCCTGGCCCACCTGACCTGCGTTGGGAACTCCCCGCAGGAACTGGCGGAGATCATCGGCGAACTGCTCGACGTCGGTGTCCGCGGCATCCTCGCCCTGCGCGGTGACCGGCCCAAAGACGGCGTAACCCCGCCGCCGGGATCGCTCCGGTACGCCCAGGACCTGATCGAACTCATCCGCCGCGTGGAGCAGCGCCGCTCGGCACTGCTGTGCGCCGGCAAGGTGGCGGTCGGCGTCGCCGCCTACCCGACCCGGCACCCGGAATCCCCGAGTGAGGCGCACGACATCGAGGTCCTGCTGGCCAAGCAGCGCTCCGGCGCCGACTTCGCAATTACCCAGGTCTTCTTCCACACCGAGCAGTACGCCGACCTCCTGACCCGGGCACGCCGGGCCGGGGTCACCATACCGATCATTCCCGGGGTCATGCCGCTGACCAGCCTCCGGCGGCTCGCCCGCCTCGGCGAGCTGACCGGCGTGGAACCGGCCCCGGAACTCATCGAACGCCTCGCGGCCGCCGATACCGACGCCGAACGGACCCGGATCGGGGTCAGCGCCACGGTGGATCTCGCCAACGCGGCCCTGGCCGCCGGGGCCCCCGGCATCCACCTTTACACGTTCAATGAGCACGCCGCCGCCCTGGACGTGCTGGACAAACTCGCCCTGCCCCGGCCGCGAAGCGGCAACCGCGGCAACCGGCAGGGCGGCAACCGGCACGGCGCCGGCCGCATCAGCGCCTCCCGGCGTGCCGCCAGCCAGCTCGCCAGCTGAGCACCCACCTCCGTCATCTGTCAACGACAACTTCAAGGACTTCCCATGACTGAACTTCTCACCACCCCCTTCCCGTCCGCCTCGATCCTCGGCTACCCGCGAATCGGCCGCCGCCGCGAACTCAAGAAAGCCGTCGAGGCCTACTGGGCCGGCAAGATCGACGCCGCAGCCCTGGACGCCGCCGCCAAGGAAATCCAGCTCGGCACCGCCAAGCGCCTCCAGGGCCTTGGCCTGACTGAAGCCGCGGCCGTCCCCGGCACCTTCTCCTACTACGACCAGGTGCTCGACGCCGCCGCCCACCTCGGCGCCGTGCCGGCCCGGTTCGGGAACCTCCTCAACGCTGAGGGACAGCTCGACATTGACGGCTACTTCACCCTGGCCCGCGGCAACAAGGAACAGCAGCCGCTGGAAATGACCAAGTGGTTCGACACCAACTACCACTACCTCGTGCCGGAAATCGGCCCGGAGACCAACTTCGCGCTGACCTCCAACCGGATCGTCGAGGAATTCGAGTACGCCCTCGCCAACGGCGTGGAAACCCGCCCGTACATCGTCGGCCCGGTCACGTTCCTGCTGCTGAGCAAGGCCTCCGACGACGCCCCGGCCGGCTTCAGCCCGCTGTCCCGCCTCGAGGACATCCTCCCCGTGTACGCCGCACTGCTTCAGAAGCTTGCCGCCGCCGGCGCCAGCTGGGTCCAGCTCGACGAGCCCGCCCTCGTGGTGGACCAGGACACCCCGGCCGTGGAAATCCAGGCCGCCGTCGCCCGTTCCTACGAGGCCCTCGCCGCCACGGCCCAGCGCCCGCAGCTTTTCGTCTCCACCCCGTACGGCGCGCTCAACGGCCAGCTCGGCACGCTCGCCGCCACCGGCATCGACGCCCTGCACCTGGACGTCTTCAAGGGCGAGGTCCCGTCCGCCGCGGCCCTGGCCGCGCTGGGCAACAAGACCCTCGTCGCCGGCGTCGTGGACGGCCACAACATCTGGCGCAACGATCTCGCCGCCTCCGCGAAGAAGATCGCCGAACTGAAGAAGTCGGTGGCCAAGCTCGCCGTCAGCACCTCCACCTCCGCCCAGCACGTCCCGCACGACGTCGACGAGGAAGTCCAGCTGTCCGAGCAGCTGCGCAGCTGGCTGGCCTTCGCCGACCAGAAGGCCGTTGAAGTTGTCACCCTCGCCGGTCTGCTGAGCGACCCCGAAGCCGTCCAGCCCGCCATCGACGAGGCCACCCGCGTCATCGCCTCCCGCGCCGAGGCCGAGGGTGTCCGCCGCGGCGACGTCCGGGCCCGCACCTCCGCCCTGACCGACGCCGACTTCAACCGCTCCGCCTACGCGGTCCGCGAGGCAGCCCAGGAG
>NZ_CAKKMF010000021.1 GCF_918697925.1 Arthrobacter sp. Bi26 | reverse complement strand
GGCGGGAGGAGGGGACGAGATAGGCGGGAGAGGAGAATCCACGGGGCGATGCAGAGTCCGCAACGCAATGCAGGGATGCACTGCCACCGGCCCGGACGTGGGAGACTATTAGGAACGACAAATGCGCCACGTCGCAGGATGGGAAACCAGCATCCGCGCCGATCCGTGGACAGCCAACCTTAATGCCAACAGTAAGGACCCTGCGTGTCTCCCATGGCCCGCACCGCCCCGGTGCCCGCCGCAACAGATCCGGCCATCATCCGGAACTTCTGCATCATTGCGCACATTGACCACGGCAAATCCACACTGGCCGACCGGATGCTTCAATTCACCGGCGTCGTCCAGTCCCGTGACATGAAGGCCCAGTACCTGGACCGCATGGACATTGAGCGCGAACGCGGCATCACCATCAAATCCCAGGCCGTCCGCATGCCCTGGGAACTCGACGGCACCAGCTACGCGCTGAACATGATCGACACCCCCGGGCACGTTGACTTCACGTACGAGGTCTCCCGCTCGCTCGCGGCCTGCGAGGGCGCGATCCTGCTGGTGGACGCGGCCCAGGGCATCGAGGCCCAGACCCTCGCCAACCTCTACCTGGCGATGGAAAACAACCTCACGATCATCCCGGTCCTGAACAAGATCGACCTCCCGGCGGCCCAGCCGGAGAAGTACGCGGCGGAACTCGCCAACCTGATCGGCGGCGACCCCGACGACGTGCTCCGTGTCTCTGGCAAGACAGGCATGGGCGTCGAGGTCCTGCTGGACAAGATCGTCCGCGACCTGCCGGCACCCGTGGGCGACCCGAACGCCCCGGCCCGGGCCATGATCTTCGACTCGGTCTACGACACGTACCGCGGTGTGGTCACGTACGTCCGCGTGGTCGACGGCATGCTGCACCCCCGCGAACGCATCCAGATGATGTCCACCCGTGCCACGCATGAGCTCCTGGAGATCGGGGTGAGCTCCCCGGAGCCCACCCCCTCCAAGGGCCTCGGTGTCGGCGAAGTCGGCTACCTCATCACCGGCGTGAAGGACGTCCGCCTGTCCAAGGTGGGCGACACCGTCACCAACCTTGCCAAGCCGGCCACCGAATCCCTCCCCGGCTATGCGGACGCCAAGCCGATGGTCTTCTCCGGCCTGTACCCGCTGGACGGCACCGACTATCCGGTGCTCCGCGATGCGCTGGAGAAGCTGATGCTCAACGATGCCGCGCTGGTGTACGAGCCCGAGACGTCCGCCGCGCTGGGATTCGGCTTCCGGGTGGGATTCCTGGGCCTGCTGCACCTGGAAATCACCCGCGAACGGCTCGAACGCGAATACAACCTGGACCTGATTTCCACCGCCCCCAACGTGGAATACGAGGTGACGCTGGAGGACAAGAAGATTGTCCACGTCACGAACCCCAGCGAATACCCCACCGGAAAAATCGCCGAAGTCCGCGAGCCGATGGTGTCCGCCACCATCCTGGCGCCGAACGAGTTTGTCGGCGCCATCATGGAATTGTGCCAGAGCCGGCGCGGCGTCATGGGCGGCATGGACTACCTCTCCGAGGACCGGGTGGAAATCCGTTACCGCCTGCCGCTGGCCGAAATCGTCTTCGACTTCTTCGACATCCTCAAGTCCAAGACCCGCGGCTACGGGTCGCTGGACTGGAAGGCCGACGGCGAGCAGGTGGCCGACCTCGTCAAGGTGGACATCATGCTCCAGGGCGAGCAGGTTGATGCCTTCTCCGCCATCACGCACCGCGACAAGGCCTACGCCTACGGCGTGATGATGACCGGCAAACTGCGCGAACTCATTCCCCGCCAGCAGTTCGAGGTGCCCATCCAGGCCGCCATCGGTTCCAGGATCATCGCCCGCGAAAGCATCCGCGCCATCCGCAAGGACGTCCTTGCCAAGTGCTACGGCGGTGACATCACCCGAAAGCGCAAACTGCTGGAAAAGCAGAAGGAAGGCAAGAAGCGCATGAAGATGGTGGGCCGCGTCGAAGTACCGCAGGAAGCCTTCATCGCCGCGCTCACGACGGACGAGTCCAAGGACAAGGCCAAGAAGTAGCGGTGCTGGTAATGACTGTTGCTGCAGTGACGGCAGGCCGGGCCCGTGCCTAGCGTTCTTCCCCTGGGCGACCCGGCGCCGCCGGACGGGCTCCTGCCCGCCCAGGCGTGCCAGGGCGCCGATCAGCGTGCCTTCGGGCTGTACGTGCACATCCCGTTCTGCGCGGTCCGCTGCGGGTACTGCGACTTCAACACCTACACCGCCACCGAGTTGGGCGGCGGCGCCTCCCAGGACGCCTACGCCGCCACGGCGGTCGCGGAAGTGGAATTCGCCGCCGAGGCCCTGAATCGCAGCGGATTGCCCGCGCGCCCCCTCAGCACGGTCTTTTTCGGCGGCGGCACGCCCACGCTGCTGCCGGCCGAGGATCTGGCGCGCATACTCACGGCCGCGATCGGCGCCTGGGGCCTGCAGCCCGGCGCCGAGGTTTCCACCGAGGCAAACCCGGATTCCGTCACGCCCGAGTCACTGCAACTGCTCGCCGACGCCGGGTTCACCCGGGTGTCCTTTGGTATGCAGTCGGCCGTGCCGCACGTCCTGAAGGTCCTGGACCGCACCCACACGCCCAGCAGGGTGCCCGAAGTGGTGCGGTGGGCGCGGGACGCGGGGCTCGCGGTCAGCCTCGACCTCATTTATGGGACGCCGGGGGAGTCGCTGGATGACTGGCGCTTCTCACTGGAGACTGCACTGTCCTACGCCCCCGACCACATCAGCGCCTATGCCCTGATTGTGGAGGACGGCACCAAACTTGCGGCGCAGATCCGCCGCGGCGAAGTGCCGGAAATCGACGACGACGACCACGCGGCCAAGTACGAACTCGCCGACGAGCTGATTTCCGCGGCCGGGCTCGCCTGGTACGAGGTCAGCAACTGGTCCCGCACCCCCGAACAGGCCTGCCGGCACAACCTCGCCTACTGGCGGGGGGACGACTGGTGGGGCATCGGACCCGGGGCGCACTCCCACGTCGGAGGCGTGCGGTGGTGGAACGTCAAGCACCCCACCGCCTACGCCAACCGCCTCGGCGCCGGGGTCTCGCCCGCCGCCGGACGCGAAACGCTGGACCCCGAAACCCGCAACGTGGAACGCGTCATGCTCGAGGCCCGGCTGAACTCCGGACTCGACATCCCCAGCCTCGGCGGCCTCGGGGACACGGGCAGGCACGCCGTCGCGGGGCTGATTGCCGACGGCCTCGTGGACCCCGCGGCCGCTTTCAAGGGCCGGCTCATCCTTACGCTCAAGGGCCGGCTGCTGGCCGACGCCGTGGTCCGCAGGATCCTGCCGGACTGAACGGCCGCACCTAACCGTGCGGCCCGACTAAGCTGCCGCACACAACGATGAAGCCGCACAAGAAGAGCCGGCCGCTACCCCTGGTGGGAAGCGGCCGGCTCTTCTTGCTTGGGTCCGGGCTGGGCTATTTGATCCAGCGCAGGTTGAACTCGTACCGGTGCGGCTGGCCACGGTTGACGTGGATGCCTGCCGCCACCGAGAAGCACGTCACGGCGATCCAGATCACGGTGGCGAGCACGGCGAAGAGGTTGCCCACCACGGGAATGAACACCAGCAGATTGGCGAGCACCGCGGCGATGGTCGGCGGCAACGTGAAATTGAGGGCTTCCTTGGATTCCTGCGCCGTGAACGGGCCGCGGTCCTTGAAGATGAGGTAGATCAGCAGCGACGGAACGCAGCCTAGGATGCCGCCGAAGTGGGCCAGCGTGGCCCATTGCCGGTCCTCGCTGGCCGTCAGCGGCAGCGCATTTGCCGGAACGCCATGGTACGGGGGCTGACCTTGGCCGGCCTGGTTGCCCGTGTGTTCGCGTGCGTTATCTGCCACGGTATAGCCCTTCGGATTGCGGTGATGCGTTGCTGCCTGGGTTGTGCCTGGAATAGCCGGAACCGCGCTGGGTGCGCGGCCGCCGTTCCAAGAATACTTGCTCGGGCGCGGAAATGGAGATCAGGGAGTGTCCGCCGCGGCGGACTAGGGCACGGTGAGGAAGTCAATGACCTCTTCCACGCGGCCCAGCAGGGACGCCTCCAGATCCGCATAGCTGCGGACAGCCCCCAGAAGTTTCTGCCAGCCGAGGCCGATGTCCTCCTTCGTGGAGTGTGGCCACCCGAATGCCATGAGGATGCCGGTCTTCCAGTCGACGCCGCGCGGGATCACGGGCCACTGCTCAATACCCAGGACCGCGGGCCGGATGGCCTGCCACACGTCGACGTAGGGGTGGCCCACAATCAGGACGTTGCCGGCGGCGCCCGGTGACGCCATGACGGCGTCGGCGATCCGTGACTCCTTGGAGTCGGCCACCAAGTGGTCAACGAGCACGCCGAGGCGGCGGCCCGGGCCCGGCCCGAACTCCGCCACGGCGGCCGCGAGGTCGTCAATGCCGTGCAGCGGTTCGACGACGATGCCCTCCACACGGAGGTCATCGCCCCAGACCTTCTCCACCAGTTCGGCGTCGTGCTTTCCTTCCACCCAGATGCGGCTGGCCTTGGCCACCTGTGCGCGGTGCCCCGCCACCCGCACCGAACCCGACGCCGTGCGGCCGGCACCGGCGGCCGGCGCCGCCTTCTTCGGGGCCGGCGGCATCAGCCGGATCGGCTGGCCGTCCAACAGGAAGCCAAAGCCGAGGCGGAAGGAACGGGACTTGCCCCGCCGGTCCTCCAACGCCACCACGTGCATGCCGCCGGATTTTTCCACCCGGGTCACGGCACCCACCCAGCCGGACTGGACCTCCTCGAGGACCATCCCGCGTTCCACCGGGACTTCCGGCAACTGGGTCTTGGCGGGGGCGGACAGGTCCTGGGGTCCCCAGTTCTGGTACGACATCTCTACACGCTTACTTTGCACTCGGAATGTACGGCGGTCGGTGGAACTCTCCGGGGCCGGAACCGGACCGCGACGGCGCGGCAACGGCAGCGGCTGCCACGGTCTCGGCACCGACGTGACGGGAATCGCGATCGCGAGGGCCACGCCTGGAGCGAATCCAATGCTAACAACGCGGCGACTCATATTAGACTGGTTAGCACTTAGGCATGTCGAGTGCTAACCCTTGTCCCGAAGAGGGCCGTCTCAGTATTACTTCTGGGTACTGCTTCTGGGCGCGAACCGGACAACGCGGGCGGCACCGACTGCGGGACAGTCGATTGGAGGTGGAGCGTGAGCGAACCGCGCAAACTCGAAGTGCTGCGCGCCATCGTGGAGGACTACGTCCATTCGCGTGAGCCCGTTGGTTCCAAAGCGCTCGTTGAGCGGCACCATCTTGGCGTGTCCAGCGCCACGATCCGAAATGACATGGCGGCGCTGGAGGACGAAGGCCTGATCACGGCACCGCACACTAGCGCAGGCCGGATCCCCACCGACAAGGGCTACCGGCTTTTCGTTGACCAGATTTCAGCGGTGAAGCCATTGTCTTCGGCCGAGCGCCGGGCCATCCAGGCGTTGCTGGAAGGATCCGAGGACCTCGACGACATCCTCGACCGGACCGTGAGGCTCCTCTCCCACCTGACCAACCAGGTCGCCGTCGTGCAGTATCCGCTGCTCAGCCGAGCCAAGGTGCGGCACATAGAATTCGTGCTGCTGGCCCCCCGGAAGGTGCTGATTGTCCTCATAGCGGACACCGGCAAAGTGGAGCAGCGCGTCATCGACGTCGGGCAGGACCTTCCCGACGACGCCCTGGCGGAGCTGCGTACACGGTTCCTGGCGAGCCTCTCCGGAACGCCGTTGAGCCTGCTGCCCCAGCTTCTGCCCACGGTCGTCGCCAGTGGCGCGCCGGTGAGCCGCGGAGCGGCCCAGGCCCTGGCCCGCGGCGTTGAAGCCCTGGCCACGAGCAGTCGCGAAGAGCGGATGGTCATGGCCGGTACCGCGAATCTGGCACGCTCCAATGTGGACTTCCCGCTCAGCATCGGCCCCGTGCTGGAGGCGCTCGAGGAGCAGGTGGTCATGCTCCGCCTGCTCAGCGAAATGGCCGAAGACCCGCGCGGCGTAACCGTCAGCATCGGCCGGGAGAATCCGTACGTCGGTCTTGCCGAGGCCTCGGTCGTGGCCACTGCCTACGGGCCGGACGCCACGGCCAAGGTCGGCGTCCTTGGACCCACCCGGATGGACTATCCCACCACCATGGCCGCCGTCCGCGCGGTGGCCCGTTACCTTTCGAGGATCCTGGGGCCCTGACGGGCCCGGGACCGAACGCGACTTCTTGCCCCACAGGCAGTGCCCCACCGGCAGTATGAAAAGGAAGAGATACACACTTTGAGCAGCCACTATGACGTTCTTGGAGTCTCCCGCG
This sequence comes from Arthrobacter sp. Bi26, assembly GCF_918697925.1. Lineage (GTDB taxonomy): Bacteria > Actinomycetota > Actinomycetes > Actinomycetales > Micrococcaceae > Arthrobacter. Next base: position 57,753 of record NZ_CAKKMF010000021.1, on the reverse strand, counting down.
ACGCAACGGGGGAGGAGATCAAGAAGGCCTACCGGAAACTGGCCCGGACCCTGCACCCGGACGTGAACCCAGGAGAAGACGCCTCGGACCGGTTCAAGGCCGTCACCCACGCCTATGAGGTCCTCTCCGATCCGCAGAAACGCCGGGTGTATGACACCACCGGCAACGAGAACGGCACCGACAACGGCTTCGGTGGCGGCAGCTACTCAGGCCAGGGCTTCGCCTTCCAAGACATCTTCGAGACCTTCTTCGGGGCGGGCGGCGGCCAGGGCGGCCCGGCGTCCCGTGTCCGCCGCGGCCAGGATGCGCTGATCAGCGTCCGGATTGACCTGCGCGACGCGGTGTTCGGCGTGAACAAGAAGCTTGAGGTCGACACGGCTGTCGTCTGCCCCACCTGCGAAGGCTCCTGCTGCCGCGAGGGCACCCACCCGGTGCGCTGCGACATCTGTGGCGGCAGTGGCCAGGTCCAGCGCGCTGTGCGCTCCATCCTGGGCCAGGTCATGACCTCGGCGCCCTGCGGGTCCTGTGAGGGCTTCGGCACCGTCATCAAGGACCCCTGCAACGAATGCAGCGGCCAGGGCCGGATCCGCAGCCGCCGCTCGCTGACCGTCAAGGTACCGGCCGGCGTCGGCACCGGCACCCGCATCCAGCTGTCCGGCCAGGGCGAGGCAGGGCCCGCCGGCGGTCCGGCGGGGGACCTGTACGTGGAGATCCGGGTCAACAACGACGCCACGTACGTCCGCGACGGCGACGACCTGCACGCGAGCCTCAACATCCCCATGACGGCCGCCGCACTCGGCACCGAAATTAGCCTCGACACCTTCGACGGGCAGCAGGAGATCGACGTCAGGGCCGGCACCCAGTCGGGCGAGATCATCACACTGCGCGGCCTTGGTGTCACCCACCTGCGAGGCCACGGGCGCGGTGACCTGAAAGTGCACCTGCAGGTCGAAACACCGGGCAAGCTCGACGCCGCCCAGGAAGACCTGCTCCGCCAGCTGGCCAAGCTGCGCGGCGAGCACTTCACGGCCGGAAAGCTCGCGGCCAGCGGCGGCGTCTTCGCTAAACTCCGGGACAGGCTCGGTAACCTGTAGCGGTGAGTAACCCGGTCTTCTTCACCGCCCCCGGCACCTTGGACCAGCAGGTCCCCGGCTCCGCCTTCGTCCTGGAGGGCCCTGAGGCCCGCCACGCCGTCACCGTCAAGCGGATCGCCGTCGGCGAGGCCGTCGACATCGCCGACGGCGCGGGCAAGCGGCTGACCGGCACGGTGACCGCCGCCCTGCCCGGCGAGCTGACCGTCGAGTGCCTCGAGGTTGCCAACGAGCCGCGGCCCGGGACCCGGCTGGTCCTGGTCCAGGCCCTCGCCAAAGGCGACCGTGACGAACTTGCGGCCGAAACGGCCACCGAGCTGGGCATCGACGCCGTCATTCCCTGGCAGGCGGAGCGGTCCATTGTGCGGTGGAAGGCTGAACGGGCCGCGAAGGCGCACGCCAAATGGCAGTCGGTGGTGACAGCAGCAGCCAAGCAGGCGCGCAGGGCCTGGATACCGGAGGTCCGGGCGGCAGTGGACGGCGCCGGTCTGCAGGCGGCCGTGGCGGCCGCAGATCTCGCGGTCATCCTGCACGAAGATGCCGTCCGACCGCTGCGGCACGTACTCGAATCATGGCTGGCAACCGCGCAGCCCGGCGACAGCGGGTCCCGTGAAGTGCTGCTGATCGTGGGCCCTGAAGGCGGCATCAGCCCGCGGGAGGTGACCCGGTTGTGCGACGCGGGGGCGGTCACGGCCCTGTTGGGCCACCATGTGCTGCGCTCGTCCACCGCGGGGCCCGCCGCCACCGTACTGGCCAGCGACATCCTCGGCCGCTGGTAACCGGCGGCCGGCGTCGTCGCTTCTTGACGCGCAAGACCATTTGACGCGAAAGACTATTTAACCGTGAAGCCGCGGGTGTCCTGGAACACTTCCTTGGCGCTGTCCGACGCGTCCACCTGGGACACCCGGACCTCGTAACGGCCCGGGCCGAGGTTCACGGACAAGGTAAACAGCCCGGACTTGACGGAGTCGGCCGAGGCCGTGGCGTTGCCGTTGAGATAGGCCGTCTTGTCGTTGTCGCCGTCACCGTCGACTTTGAGGATCGCCCAGCGGAGCTTCCCGCCCTGGACGGTGCTCCGGCCGCTGATCTTGACCGAACCGTCAGCCACGGAGGTGCCTTCCTGCGGATCAATGATCCACACAGGTGCCACCATCCCGGCGCTGCGGGACGTCGGCTCGCCCAGCCGGACATGGTTGAAGGCCACGTAGTCCGTGTGACCGTCAACCAGCACAACCACCTGGATCTGCTGTCCGGCATCGATAAGGCCTGCGCTGGCCGCGGCAGCCGTCGCCGTGTAGACGAGCTGCTGGATGGCGCGCTCGGCCATGGCCGCATCCACGTTGCTGTTGAAGGCATCCGCCGAGACATCCACCGTGATGACATTCTTGCCGGAAATCGACGTCGCGAGCTTCTTCGGGTTTTGCCAGGGCGTGAAGAAATCCGGGTCCAGCGGCTTCTGGGACATCATCACCCGCAGGGCGCGGGTGACGGGGTTGTCCTGGTCAGGGACGTCACGGAACTCGCGGTAGAGGAACGCGTTGTCATTGCTCCGGCCGATCCAGTACACCGGAGCCTTGTTCGACGTCTGGGCTGTTTCGAGCGGAGCGCTGGTGGTGGGCACACCCGACGCCGGGACGGGAATGAGCTCCGACGGGCTGCTGGAGTTCGTGATGCCGCTCTGCGGCGTTGCCACGCAGCCGGACAGGAGGAGGGCGGCGGGCAGCGCCAGCGCCAGCGCGGCGCGGCGGACGCGCCCCACCGATGAGTGCTGAACTTCACGCTTCCTGATGCCGCTGTCCCTTCTTATGCCCCGCGTTCCGCGGCGATGATCCGTTGTAGCCGTCGTAGACCGCTCGTGACCGCCCCATCCTTCACCTGCCGGAGAGCAGCCCGGCGATCCTGGGACAGCCGGATTCCAGCATGGCACACCGGCACGGCGCGACAGCCGGGTTTCGGTCCCGGCGCCGGAACTGCAACGGGAACGATATGAGGCCGATACAAAGTTGATACCTAATTCGTTCGGTTCTGTCCTGCAATGAGCTCCCGGACTGGCCCCTCGTGCAGGGCCAGATAAACATCGTCCCGGATCTGATTCGCCTCTGCATCCGTCATGGTCCGAGCGAGGGGACGCAGCACCAGACGTATTAGTGCGTTGGCCTGCCCATCGCAGATGCGAAGTCGTTCCTGCGCTTTTACCGGAAGGTCTCCATACGAAGTTAGGGCCAAGAGTTCGACGCTTTCCAGGTCCTCGGCCTTTTCGCCTAATGCTGTTCGCACTCGGTCACCGAGCACTTCGGTATCCATGTCCGCGGGAACCACGATGGAGATGTCCCTGCGGATGGATGGCATCTGGGAGACCGGTTTCCACCGGGACAGGTCCAGCATCTGCTGTTCGATTCTCTCGTCCGTCGACCTAAGCAACCTGATGTCGGGGATGCCTTTGCGGAGCATCAGGGCCCGGTCCAAACCCATCCCAAGAGCCAGGCCAGACCACCTTGTGGGATCCAGGCCGGCTTCGGAGAACAGATGAGGTGCCATGAGCCCGCATTCTGCGAGTTCGAGCCACTCTCCCTCCATGAGGACATCGACCTGCAAGCCTTCTCTGGTGTAGGGATGAACGGCTGGAACTGCGCGCCATCGTGCCCCTGGAAGCACCGCCTTCACCAGCGATCCGATCATGTCCTGCAGGTTCTCTGCGTCGAGTCTTTCTAGCGAGCTGACGCGCCACAGGTCGACCTGGTGGGGAGTTCCCACGTGGGTGCGGTCGACGCAGTCGCGTCGATAGACCAGACCGGGGACGGCCCAGAGTTCGTCCGTGGATGCGTCGTCGTCCAGTGCCCGCAGCTGCGACGGGATGGATGCCGACGTGTGGCTGCGGAGCATGACCGTTGGACTGAGGTAGCGGGAGTACCTTTGGTCCCGCGTGACGTCCGATGCGTTGAACCCCAAACGATCGTAATTGTCGGCCACACTCACGAGGGGGCTGTGGCGGACGATTCGTCCTGGCACTGCCCATTCATGGCAGAGAGCGTCGATGATGCCCTGCAACAGCGGCTGCATCGCATGGGGCCGGCCGTCCGGATCTGAAAGATCGCGGATGGTCAAAGCGTCGTGGAGCTCGGAGGGACGGAGATGTGCTCTGTCTGGCTTGAGCAGCCCTCGAAGGCCCGGGCGAATGGATCACTTTCGCGGCAGCCGGCACAGAGACGATCCGCAAGAATGTTCAGGGGGCCTGGGTAGCCCCGGTTCTGGGAGGCGCGTCTTTCCGAAGAACAATGGCTGCGACTGCGCCGGCAGATGCGATGAGGACCAATGGAGTTTGGAAGACGGCGGCCAGAATGGCGAAGCCTGAATCTGCTGCGGGTTCCGACGACGAAAATATCGACGCCACGTCGATCATCAACGCAACCGCATATCCGGCGTAGAAGCAAAGCCGGATGGCCATGGCGTCAGTATGGCATTGCTCGTAAAGTGGCTTCCCTCGCGGCCCTACTTTTACTGCGGGTCCCGGCCACGGAACAACAGGGTCAAAGCTAGGCTGGGCAGATGGAATACCAGATCCGCCAGGCCGCGGTTGAGGATGCTGATGCCGTAGTTCGGATGCACACCCTGGCCCATGAGGAATGCTAGGGGCACCTTTTGCCCTCGGAATTCTTCGATGCGCGCCGTGCCAGCATCCCGGAGCGCGTGGAAAAACGTCGAGCGTATCTGGACAGCGCTCAGCCTCGAATCATCGCCTTGGACGCGAGCGATGAAATCGTTGGATTTGCCGACGCAGGTACGGGACGTGACCATGACTTGCCCGGAGAATTTGAGCTTTACTCCATCTACACTCTGAGGCGCACGCATGGCACTGGGCTCGGTGTCGCGCTGCTGAAGGCCGCACTCGGCGATTTACCCGCCTATCTGTGGGTGCTCGAGGCCAACGCCCGCGCCCGGGCCTTCTATGCCAAGAACGGTTTTAGGCCCGATGGGAAACGCAAGTTGCTTTCACCCGACTGGGAGGAACTACCTGAGATACGGATGGTCCGGTCTGACATATAACCGGGCAACGTGCCACGCTGGGCTTCAACTGAGGTCACCCGCCGTCCCGTGCGTTACCAGGTGGTGTTGACCGCTGAAAAGACGAGAGAATCCCGCCAATGCCCACGAATGATTTTGTCCGCCCTCCGCAATCCGACCTGGACCATACCCATCTTTTCCAGCACCCTCGCCGAAGCGGTGGTCTGCAGGTTGCGGTAACGTCCCGCAGTCTGAGGGTTTCTTTGCCGAATCTGAGGAGGGAGGCTGCGGCCTCAGTGGCATACCCGCGGCACCAGTGGTCAGCATCAATCACGTACCCGAGTTCGCCCCGGCCCTGATCAACGGCGAGCCCGACAGAACCAAAAGGGTAGCCACCCGGAAAGGTGACAGCGAGAGTGAAGTTTGTCCGGCTCGCGCCGCGTTGCGCCCCCACGCACATTTCGAGGAATTCCTGAGTTTCGCCGGTTGTATTCGGTCCCCAGTCCACGAAATCGGCGATTCTCACATCAGAAGCGAACGAATGTACCGCTGCGAAATCATCCATCGTGTACTCGCGCAGCAGGAGACGCTCAGTCTGCAATTCCATGTCTTCATCATGCCGTAGCCGACGCATCGGCCTCGCTGAAGGGGAGCAGGTCTGGATTCACACGGACTTGCAACCAGGAAACCTTATGATTGCCGACGCGCGGCTCGCCGGTGTCCTCGACTGGGGAGGCCATTGGCGATCCGGCGGTCGACCTCATCGTCGCCTGGAACCTGCTCGAGGATAAAGGACGCGCCGCATTTCGCGATGCAGTAGGCGTTGACCAGACGACGTGGGAACGCGGCCGCGCTTGGGCACTGTCGATTGGAATCATCACCTATCCCTACTATGTCCACACCAACCCGGCCCTTGCGCGGGTTTCCAGGTATCAAATCGATCAGGTAGTTGCGGACATCTCGCGAACGGCGTGAGGCCGGGCACCTGCCAGCCGAGTGTCAAGGAAGGTAGCCAGCCGGTTTGGGCATCAGCTAGCACTCCGTAGCCGGCGCCTTCGTCTTCCTGGAAGCAAGGACCCCTCCAAAGGGTTCGCCAATTCCTTATTGGAGGGAGGCTGTCAGGCGCGCCAGGTTGTCGAATACTTTTTGGGCTATGGGCCGCCGGAGCCAGTCCGCGAGCTGCAGCTCACGGCTTTCCACGCGGTACCCGTCTTCGATCCCTCGAATTGCGTCCACAAAACCGCGCCCGTGCACAAGTACGGATACCTCCATGTTGAGGCTGAAGGAACGGACATCCATGTTGCTGGACCCAATTACCGCAACCTCCTCATCGATGGTGAAGTGCTTCGAGTGCAGCACCTTGGGCGACCGGTATAGGTAGATCCTGACGCCGGCGCGGAGCAGTGCCTCGTAGTAGGAACGCTGAGCATGGTAGACCATGCTCTGGTCTCCGACCTCGGAAACAAAGAGCTCGACGCTTAGCCCCCGCGCGGCTGCCGTGACAATAGCCATCAGGATGGATTCGTCCGGGACAAAGTATGGACTGGTGATGCTGACACGCCGCTCAGCTTTGTGGATGAGCGTCGCGTAGAGCTTCAAATTGTTGTCGTTGTCGAAGCTGGGACCGCTGGGCAGGACTTGTGCGTCAATGAGTGCAGAACCGTGGCTGGCGCCTATGGGGCTTGAATCCAGTGGCAGTATCACATCCGTTTCGCTGTACCAGTCCGTCGCGAAGACCGCATCCAGTTCCCGGACCACAGGTCCCTCAACGCGCATCATCAGCTCGTGCCACTGGAGCCCGCGCTTCAGGTTGGCCTTCGTGTCGTAGCTCGCGTCGATGACGTTCTGGGATCCAGTGAATCCCACGCGGCCATCGACGACCAAGATCTTCCGGTGATTGCGCAGGTCAGGCCTCTGCCATTCGCCGCGCCATGGCCGCACCGGCAGCATGGGGCGATATTCCGCCCCTATCTCCTGGAAGAAGTCCAGGGTTTCTTTCCGGCCGGGGAACTTCAGGCCAGCCAAATGATCGGACAGAACCCGGACGTCGACGCCGCGTCGTCTTGCCCGGGCCAACGCTTGAAAATACGGCGTCGTCGTTGCGTCCAGCACCAGGATGTAAAACTCCACGTGCACGTAACTGGTGGCCGAATCAATCTCAGCGATCATGGCATCGAAAGTGCCGTTGTAGTCGCCCAATAGGGTCGCACTATTGCCCGACACCATAGGGAGCGCCCCAAGGTTGCTGTTCAATACCACCGCAGAATGCAGCCACTCCGGCCAGTCAAGGCCGCGGCTAACCAGCGGGCTGCCTTCAGTCCGCGCCAGGACCAGATTGTTGACTTCGCGCTGTTTGTCCCGGCGCGCCTTGGGCAGTTTCGAGTAACCGACAAAGAAAAACGCGATTGCACCAAGGATCGGTATGAAGATTATGGCGAGCACCCAGGCAATAGCAGAGGATGGACGGCGATTCATCGACACGAGGACAGTTGCGACGGTCACGAGCAGTATGTGGGCCGCCAGCAGGAGCAAGGCGAACGTTTCAATATCCTGGAAGAATCCGCGCACTGCTGCCTCAACGTTCTTCGATGCCGCGAACGCCGTCAGACGAGCACACGGTTCTTGATTCTTTCTAACTCTTCAGCGCTGCCGGTTCCAGCGTCCAGGAGTTCCTTGGCTTTGGAATGGTTCAATTCCTGAGCGCGAAAGAGGTCACCGATGAGCGCAAAAACACCAAACAGGCAGGCAAAGAATACGGACGCTGTGAGGAACCACCAGAAAATATCCCAAAAGTTTCCCGGGAGAATCATTTGTGATTCCTGCTCTCAAAGTTGCGGCGTCTCGGTGCGACGCCTTCTCGTTTCCGGGACGGTCCGTCCTTCAGCCCTGCCAGTGGAAGGTATGACTATTGTTGGCGTCATGCGTGGCATGGGCCTCACCCGCTGCGGGTGAAATCCCTACGAGGGGACGGAGGGCTTGTCGACGAGGATGGCGGCCTGAGGGTCTTTCTCCATGGCTCTCGGCGAACGCACAAGCTGGGCGCGCATCACAAAACCTTGCTCGGTGAACCGCAGCGCCACGTCGTCGGGGGCGTGCCGTTCTGCACGGAGTTGGACGTCGTGTCCGTAGGCACGGTCAATAGTGCGGTGGCCGCTGCCGGCGTGGAATCCGATGAGGGCCGAGCCGCCTGGGCGGAGCGTTCTCCAGAACTCGCGCGCGATCGCCGGCAGGGCCGTCGGGGGAGAGTGGATGATCGAATACCAGGCCAGGATGCCGTCTGCAGCGGCGTCGGCTGCCGGCAGGTCAGTCAGCTCTCCGACTTCGAACGACAGCTCGGGATGCAGCTGCTGCCCGACCCGGACCATTTCGGGCGACAGGTCGACGCCGCTGACGTTCAGCCCGGCGTGGCTGAGGTAGCTGGTCATTCGTCCGGCACCGCATCCGACGTCGATCAACTGTGTCATACGCGGATCTGACGTCCAACAGGTTCTCGGAGTTTGGCATCGACCGAGCCTAGCGGCCATGGCCGGCGAACCCCAGTTACCCGGATGCCGCCGGCAGCCCGCGGTCCAGGTCCCTACGGTCCGCAAGGTTCCCAGGCGGTGCCGAATTTTTACGTCATGCAACGGGTCCGTGACGCGCTGTGTCGCTGCGCGACTGTGCGTTGCAGCCGGGCTTGGGAAGCCGGGTCCGCGGTGGTTGATTGGGGTTTCCAGCGTCGAAAGGACCCGCCATGACGGAACAAACTGATCTCAGCCCGAGGACACTCCGCCACATTCTCGGACACTTCGCCACCGGCCTGACGGTGATCACGGCAGCAACGAAGCACGGGCCGGCCGGGTTCACGTGCCAGTCCTTCTCCTCCCTGTCCCTGGAGCCGGCCCTTGTCACCTTCAGCCCGGCACGGACGTCCACCACCTGGCCGCTGCTGCGTGAGGCGGGCCGGTTTACCGTGAACATCCTGCCCGCAGAACATCAGCATCTCGCGGGGCAGTTCGCCCGGTCGGGAACGGAGAAGTTCGCCGGCGTTGAGCACTCGCCCTCGCCCTTGGGCAACCCCGTCCTGGACCAGGCACTGGCCTGGGTGGATTGCGAACTGCACCAGGAGTACGACGGCGGGGACCACACGATCGTCGTCGGCGCCGTCCGCGCCCTGGGCGCACGACCCGGCGCCGAGCCCCTGCTCTTCTACAAGGGAGACTACGTCGGTGTCCGGTCCGGCGCCGGCGCGCTGGAGAGCGTGGCATGACCATGCTGCAGTCGCTGTCCCGCTTGTGGGCAGCCTGGGCCTTGACGGCGGCACGGCCGGCTCGGCCCGGCCGCGGGGACGATGCGGAGCGGGGGAGCGCTGTACAGCCGTTCCCGGTTACCGGCGCCCACTGGCTGGATGGGTGGGTCGGCTTCGGAAACACCGACGTGTAACGCCCGACGCCGGTTCCCCGTACGGCGTCGGGCGCGCCGCGCTGGCGTAAGATGGAAGCACCCGTTGACCCGGGCCGCGGGCGGTGCGAACCGCCGTCGGTACGGATCACGGCGACCGACCATATTCATACTGGAGGGGACCAGAGGCCCGCGGGCCAACACCATGACTGAAGCAGCGAACGGCAAGGCCCGGTTCAGCGCCCGAGAACGCACCGCAGGGGAATTCCCCCACTCCCTACCAGGGCTGCGGACGGAGGTGGTCGTGTTCGACGACTCAGAACAGATGGTCCAGTCGCTGGGCAGCCATGACGAAGCCTTAAGGTTCATCGAAAACCAGTTCCCCGCCGTCGATTTCCATGTCCGCGGGAATGAGCTTGCCATCAGCGGTCCTGCCGCCGACGTGCCGCGCATCATGCGCCTGCTCAACGAGGTGCGCGGGCTGGTGGCCAGGGGCACCGTCATCACCCCGGCCGTCCTGCAGCAGCTCGTCTCCCTGCTCCGCAGCCAGTCACTGCAGAACCCCGTGGAAGTGTTGACCACCAACATCCTCTCCACCCGCGGGAAGACCATCCGGCCCAAGACGCTGAACCAGAAGAACTATGTGGACGCGATCGACGCGAACACGGTGATCTTTGGGATCGGGCCGGCCGGTACCGGCAAGACCTACCTGGCGATGGCCAAGGCGGTCCAGGCCCTGCAGCAGAAGGAAGTCAGCCGCATCATCCTGACCCGTCCCGCCGTCGAGGCGGGGGAGCGGCTAGGCTTCCTGCCGGGCACCCTGAGCGACAAGATCGACCCCTACCTGCGGCCCTTGTACGACGCCCTGCACGACATGATGGACCCCGAATCCATTCCGCGCCTCATGGCCGCCGGCACCATCGAAGTCGCCCCGCTGGCCTACATGCGCGGCCGGACGCTGAACGACGCCTTCATCATCCTCGATGAGGCCCAGAACACCACGCCGGAACAGATGAAGATGTTCCTGACCCGTCTGGGCTTCGGCTCCAAGATGGTGGTCACCGGGGACATCACCCAGGTGGACCTGCCCTTCGGCACCCGCTCGGGGCTCAGGATCGTCGAGGAGATCCTGCAGGGGATCGAGGACGTCAACTTCTCGATCCTGGATGCCTCCGACGTCGTCCGGCACCGCCTGGTCGGGGATATCGTCAACGCCTACAGCATCTGGGACGAAGTCCAAAGGAACCGGGTCAAGCACTCCGTTGCCCGGGAAACGCGGGGAGAACACGCATGAGCATTGAGGTCAACAACGAATCCGGCGTCGTCGTGGACGAGTCGGAGCTCGTGGCTCTGTCGCGTTTCATCTTCGAAAGCCTCTACATCCACCCGCAGGCGGAACTGTCCATCCTGCTGGTGGACGAACCGGCCATGGAAAAGCTCCACCTTGAACTGATGGACGAACCCGGCTCCACCGATGTCCTTTCCGTGCCTATGGACGAGCTCACCCCGGGCACGCCGGACAAGCCGACGCCCCAGGGCATGCTCGGCGACATCGCCATCTGCCCCCAGGTGGCCGAGGTCCAGGCCCGCAACGCCGGCCACTCCACCCAGGACGAGATGCTGCTGCTGACCACGCACGGCATCCTGCACCTGCTGGGCTATGACCACGCGGAGCCGGAAGAGAAGGAAGAGATGTTCGGGCTGCAGCGCGAACTGCTGACCGCCTTCACCGGCAAAGCGGCCCCGTCCGAGACGGTTCAGTGACCCCACTGATCCTGGCCGGCATGGCGCTGGTGTTCCTTAGCTTTGCCGCGGTGCTCACCGCTGCCGAGTCCGCTTTCAACTTCCTGCCCCGGCATGATGCCGAGCAGGCGGTCCTGCACAGCAGGGGCACGTCGCTCAAACGCATCCTGGCGCAGCCCGTGGGGCACATGCGCGCCCTCCGGTTCTGGCGGGTCTGGTTCGAGATGGCAGCCGCCGTCGCCGTGACCGTCCTCCTCTACAGCATGCTGGACAACGTCTGGCTCGCCGGCCTGGCGGCCACCGGCATCATGGCGGTGGTCGGCTTCGTGATCGTGGGGGTGTCCCCGCGGCAGCTCGGCCGGGTCCACTCAGCCGCCCTGGTCCGGTTCAGCGCCCCGCTGGTCCGGTCCCTCTACGCCGTGCTCGGCCCGATCCCGGGCTGGCTGGTGCGGCTTGGCAGCGTCGTCGCCCCCGGCGCGCCGGCCGACAGCGAGGCGTTTTTCAGCGAAGAGGAATTCCGCGAACTTGTGGACCGGGCCACCGAGTCCGACGTGATCGAGGACAACGAGGCCGAGCTGATTCAGTCGGTCTTCGATTTCGGGGACACCCTGGTCCGCTCAGTCATGGTGCCGCGGACCGACATCCTCACGATCGACTCCGGGTCCAGCCTGCGGCGTGCGATGTCGTTGTTCCTGCGCTCCGGGTACTCGCGGATCCCGGTCATCGGCGAAAACACGGACCAGATCCTGGGCATTGTGTACCTCAAAGACGTCGCCGCCTGCCTCCACAACCTCGGCCCGGACGAGGACCCGCCGGCGGTGGACGAACTCGCCCGCGAGGTCCGCTACGTGCCGGACTCGAAGCTTGTCAGCGACCTGCTCCGCGAACTCCAGAAGGAATCCACGCACGTTGCGATCGTCATCGACGAATACGGCGGAACGGCAGGGCTGGTCACGCTTGAGGACCTCATCGAGGAGATCGTCGGCGAGATCGTGGACGAATACGACACCGAAAGCGCCGAGGCCGTGGCCCTGGGCGACGGAAGCTACCGGGTCAGCGCCCGGATGAGCATCGATGACCTCGGAGAGCTCTTCGACCTCGAGCTCGACGACGACGAAGTGGACACCGTGGGCGGCCTGCTCGCCAAGGCCCTCGGGCGGGTGCCGATTGTCGGCAGCGCCGTCCAGGTCCACGGGCTGTCCCTCCGCGCCGACCGGCTCGAGGGCCGGCGGAACCGCGTCAGCCACATCATTGCGGCCGCCGTAGCAAAAGAACAAACTGACCTTGAAGACCTTCTCGACGAGGCCGCACCAATCCAACAGGGAGTCTCACGTGAGCAAGCAGAATAAGTCCGACGGCGAAGCAGCCTACGGCGGCTACCGGGCCGGGTTCTCGGTGCTGGTGGGGCGGCCCAACGCGGGCAAGTCCACCCTCACCAACGCCCTGGTCGGCCAAAAGGTCGCGATCACCTCGGCCAAGCCGCAGACCACCCGGCACACGATCCGTGGCATCGTGCACCGGGATGACGCCCAGCTGATCCTCGTGGACACCCCGGGCCTGCACCGCCCGCGCACGCTGCTGGGGAAGCGGCTGAACGAACTCGTCGCCGACACCCTCGCCGAGGTTGACGCGATCGGTTTCTGCCTGCCGGCCAACGAGAAGATCGGCCCGGGAGACAAGTTCATCGCCGCCCAGCTCGCCGCCCTCGGCAACAAGCCGATCATTGCGATCGTGACCAAGGCCGACACCGTGGACCGCCAGGGCCTCACCGAGCAGCTGCTCGCCGTCGCCGCCCTGGGCCGCGAGGTCCTCGGCGAGGACGGCTGGAAGGACATCGTCCCGGTCTCCGCCACCGACGGCTTCCAGGTCGAAACCCTTGCCGACGTGCTGATCAGCCACATGCCGGCGTCGCCGCCGCTGTACCCGGACGGGCACCTGACGGACGAACCCGAAGCGGTGATGATCGCCGAACTCATCCGGGAAGCCGCCCTCGAAGGCGTCCGCGACGAATTGCCGCACTCCTTGGCCGTCGTCGTCGACGAAATCGTTCCGCGGGAAGGCCGGCCCGAAGACCGGCCGTTCCTGGACGTCCGCGTCAATCTCTACGTTGAGCGGCCCTCCCAGAAAGCCATCATCATCGGCAAGGGCGGCGCCCGGCTCCGCGAGGTCGGGACCAACGCGCGCAAGGCGATTGAGGCGCTGCTCGGTGCCCGGATCTACCTCGACCTGCATGTGAAAGTCGCCAAGGACTGGCAGCGGGACCCGAAGCAGCTCGTCAAACTGGGCTTCTGAGCCGGGTCCCGTTTAGGCCCTATTTCGGCCGTCGGCAGGCTCCGCCGCTCCCAAGGCGGGGCCCATCGGCGTTTTCTCAGATTCGGACTCTAAAATGGGCTGACTCCCCGTTCGTTTAGGAAGGCTCAACAAGTGGTTCGACCCCGTGACAACCGTGCCGACGGATCCGCCCCGCCGGCTCGGTCAACCGCCGCTGCCCGGCACACGGCCGATCCCGCCGTTGGTCCGGCCCGCCACCTCGGCGCTGCCCGCCGGACCCCCACCTGGCTGAAAGTCTTCACGGGCGTGGTGGCCGTGCTCCTGGTCGGCGTGATCGCTTTCGGCGCCTACTGGGCCCTCCGGCTCCAGGGCAACCTCACCAAGGCCCCGCTGAGCGCCGGCAGCACCAAGACCGAGAACGCCGTGAACGATTCGACGGACCGGATGCAGATCCTGGTCCTTGGTTCGGACACGCGCGACGGGAAGAATGCGCAGTACGGAACCAGCGATGACGCGACCGGCTATGGGCACTCGGATGTGATGATGCTGATGGACATCTCCGCGGACAACAAGCGGGTCAATGTGGTCAGCTTCCCCCGGGACCTGCTGGTCGACATTCCCAAGTGCAAGGATCCGAAAACCAACAAGGAGTACCCGGCCCAGACGGGTGTCATGATCAACTCGGCCATGTCCGAGGCCGGCATCGGCTGCGCCGTGGACACCGTCAACAAGCTCACCGGCCTGGAAATCGACCACTTCATGATGGCCGACTTCAACGCCGTCAAGGAACTCTCCAACGCCGTCGGCGGTGTGTCTGTGTGTGTCAGCGACGCCGTGTACGACCCCGACTCGAAGCTGCGGCTGCCCAAGGGCACGTCCACCGTCCAGGGCGAGCAGGCACTGTCCTTCGTCCGCACCCGGCACGCCTTCGGCGACGGCGGCGACCTCGGCCGCATCAAGGCCCAGCAGGGCTTCCTGTCCTCCCTGACCAGGAAAATCAAGGACGACGGCACCCTCACCAACCCGGCCCGGATGCTCGGCATCGCGGACGCGATCACGAAGAACCTGACCATCGACGACGGTCTGGCCTCGGTGCCGACGCTGCTGACCGTGGGCAACCGGCTCAAAAACATCGACGTTGGCAAGGTGGCTTTCGTGGCCACGCCCACCGTCCCGGCCGAAGCGGACCCCAACCGGCTGCAGCTGGCCGAGCCCGCGGCATCCCAGCTGTTCAATGCCATGCGCAACGACGTCGACCTGACGGATCCCACCGCAACGCCGAGCGCTTCCCCGAGTGCCAGCGCCACGCCGACGCCCAGCGCCACGGTACCGGCCTACGACAAGACGCTGCAGCCCGTCACTGTGGCCAACGGCTCGGGCGTTCCGGCCCGGACCCAGGAGATCATGCAGGCCATCAAGGGCGCCGGCTTCACACAGGTGGGACAGTTGACGGCTCCGCCCGTCGCGGCGACGGCTGTGTACTACGGTGCGGACTACGCTGACGTGGCCGCGGACGTCGCGGCGGCGCTGGGTGTGGCGCCGGGCCGGGTGCTCCCGGCCGCCGGAGTTGCGGGAGTCCAGGTTTACCTGGGCAGCGATTTCGCGAACGGGACACCGACCGCAGACACCACGCCGCAATTGCCGGCGGACATCGTCAACCAGACAGCCGGCGACACCGTCTGCCAGCAGGCGAACCCGGCGCTGATCACCGGCTGACTATGCGCTGAAGCGCAGGGTCCCGGCAGTGACTGAAACCTGCGGCGACAAACTGGCGCCAACGACGGAGGGCCGGCCCGGGAAACCCCGTGGCCGGCCCTTTTAGCTTTGACAGCCGCCGGTCACCAGATGCTGACGCGCTCCTGCGGTGGCATCCACATGCCGTCCTGATCGGTGACGTCGAACGCTTCGTGGAAGGCATCGAGGTTCTTGGCGATCGAGTTGGTGCGGAACTCGTTGGGGGAGTGCGGGTCCGTCGCCAGCCGGCGGACGGCCTCTTCAGTCCGGATGACCTGCCGCCACCCCGCGGCCCAGGACGCGAAGAAGCGCTGGACCCCGGTCAGGCCGTCGAGCACCGGGGGCTCCTTCCCGTCGAGGCTGATCAGGTAGGCCTTGTAGGCGATTGTGAGGCCGCCGAGGTCGCCGATGTTCTCGCCCAGGGTCAGCTTGCCGTTGACGTTGTGGCCGGGGGCGGCCGTGGGGGAGAGCGCGTCAAACTGCGCCACCAGCCGGGAGGTCAGCGCCTCGAAGGCGGTGCGGTCGTCCTCGGTCCACCAGTTGCGGAGCAGGCCGTTGCCGTCATACTGCGAGCCCTGGTCATCGAAGCCGTGGCCGATTTCGTGGCCGATCACGGCACCGATGCCGCCGTAGTTGACGGCGTCATCGGCGTCGGCGGTGAAGAACGGAGGCTGCAGGATGGCGGCGGGAAAAACGATCTCGTTCAGCAGTGGGTGGTAGTAGGCGTTGACCGTCTGCGGGGTCATGAGCCACTTCTCGCGGTCCACGGGCTTGCCGACCTCGTCGAGGTGGCGGTCGACGTCGGCGCTGTGCGCGCGCTCCACGTTCCCCAGCAGATCGGCGGGATCGACCTCCACGGCGGAGTAGTCGATCCACTTGTCCGGGTAGCCGATTTTGGCGCGGAAGGTGTCCAGTTTCTTCAGGGCCTCGAGCTTCGTTGCCTCGCCCATCCAGTCCAGTCCCAGGATGGAGTCCCGGTACGCCGCGATGAGGTTGGTGACAAGGGTCTGCATGCGTGCCTTGTTGCCTTCCGGGAAATGTTCGGCCACGTAGATCTGGCCGACCGCCTCACCGAGGCCCGCCTCGACCACCGCGACGCCGCGCTTCCAGCGGTCTTTGATCCGCGGCGTACCGCTCAGGGTGGTGCCATAGAACGCGAAGTTCGCGTCCACGAACGCCGCGGACAGGTAGGGGGCGGCCGCGCTGACCACGCGCATGGCGAGCCATTCCTGCCATGTGGCCAGCGGTTCGGTGGCCAGCAGGGAGGCCGCGCCGGAGAAGAAATCTGGGGTGCTCATCACGAGTTCGGCGCGCTTGTCCGGCTCGATGCCGGCGGCGTCGAACCAGTCGGCCAGCAGGGGGAACAGCTCCGCGGCCTCACCGGCTGACTTCAGGTTGTACGTCTTTTGCGGATTCCGCAAAGTCACGTTGTCCCAGTGGTGCGAGGCGAGCGAAGTTTCCAGCGCCACCACGCGTCCGGCCGCGCCCTCCGCGTCCGCCACATCGGCGAGGCCCAGAATGGCCTGAACGTGTTCCCGGTAGGCCCGGACCATCGGGGCGAACTTCTCTTCCCGGTAATAGGACTCATCCGGCAGGCCGAGGCCGCCTTGGCCGGTGTAGAGCAGCACCCGGTCCGGGTTTCCGGCGTCCGGGGCGGGGTAGATATAGAAAAGCCCCGAGACATCGGCGCGGAACAGGCGTCCGGCCAGCGTCACGAGTGCGGGCACCGACGTCGTGGCAAAAACCTCCGCCAGCCGCGCGCGGAGCGGGTCCAGGCCCTTGGCTTCCACCGCCGCCTCGTCCATGAAGCTGTTGTACAGGTCCCCGATCTTCCGCTCGATGCCGGTAGCCTCGGAACCACGCGCGGCGGCCCGCTCGATAATTTCCTTCACGGCGAGCTCCGAAGCGTCGCGCAGCGCAGTAAACGTGCCCTCCAGGGGCCGGTCGTCCGGAATGACCGTGCTGTCGAGCCAGCCGCCATTCACGTGCTGGTACAGGTCATCCTGAGGACGGACGTTGGCGTCGATGGTGGACAGGTCGATTCCCGAAAGTGGCACGGATGCTCCTTTGAGAGGCAGTCCGGCGCCGGAGCGTTTGTCGGCGCACAGTCTGCATGGTGGACGTTACGGTGGTCTGGCTCCTTCATCTTACGCACCCGTGTTACTGTGAAATTGTGCGCGCAGAACTGCTTCTTCTTAGCTGCCGCGGCGAGGCCTCAGACGCGATCTAGCGCAAGGCCCACCCTCGCTGCGGAGTTTGTGTTGCCCGGCCACCCTTTCACCAAGAACCACAGAAAAGGCCCCGATTGTAATGCAGAACGCACAGAAGCCCTCAGGAATGCCGGTCCACCGTTACATCCCGTTCCAGGACCAGATCACCGTTGAACTGCCGGACCGCACCTGGCCCGACAAAGTCATCACCAAGGCCCCGCGCTGGTGCGCCGTGGACCTGCGCGACGGCAACCAGGCCCTCATCGATCCCATGAGCCCGGCCCGCAAGCTGAAGATGTTCCAGCTGCTGGTCCGGATGGGCTACAAGGAGATCGAAGTCGGTTTCCCCTCGGCGTCGCAGACGGACTTCGATTTCGTCCGGCAGCTGATCGAGGGCAACCACATCCCCGACGACGTGACGATCCAGGTGCTGACGCAGGCCCGTGAGCACCTGATTGAGCGGACCTATGAGTCCTTGGTCGGCGCGAAACAGGCGATCGTCCATCTCTACAACTCCACGTCCGTCCTGCAGCGCCGCGTGGTCTTCAACCAGGACGAAGACGGCATCCTGGACATCGCCCTTCAGGGCGCTCGGCTGTGCAAGAAGTACGAGGAAACCCTCGTCGATACGCACATCACCTACGAATACTCGCCCGAGTCCTTCACCGGAACCGAGCTGGAATACGCCATCCGCGTCTGCAACGCGATCGCCGACGTCTTCGAGGCGTCCGCGGACCGGCAGGTCATCATCAATCTGCCCGCCACGGTGGAAATGGCCACCCCCAATGTCTACGCCGACTCCATCGAGTGGATGAGCCGGAACCTGCACCCCCGGGAGGGCATCATCCTCTCCCTGCACCCGCACAATGACCGCGGCACCGGCGTTGCCGCCGCCGAGCTCGGCTACCTGGCCGGCGCAGACCGGATCGAGGGCTGCCTCTTCGGCAACGGCGAGCGGACCGGCAACGTGGACCTGGTGACCCTGGGCCTGAACATGTTCGTCCAGGGCATCGATCCGATGATCGATTTCTCCGACATCGACGAAATCCGCCGCACCGTGGAGTACTGCAACCAACTGCCCGTGGCCGAGCGCTCCCCGTACGGCGGAGACCTGGTCTTCACCGCGTTCTCCGGCTCGCATCAGGACGCGATCAAGAAGGGCCTGGAGGCCCTCGAAAAGGATGCGGCCGCGGCGGGCAAGGACGTGGCCGACTACACCTGGCAGGTCCCGTACCTGCCGGTCGACCCGAAGGACCTTGGCCGCAGCTACGAGGCGGTCATCCGCGTCAACTCGCAGTCCGGCAAGGGCGGCGTCGCGTACCTGCTCAAGAACGAACACAGCCTGGACCTGCCGCGCCGCGCCCAGATCGAGTTCTCCGGCGTCATCCAGAAACGGACCGACACGGTGGGCGGGGAAGTCAGCGGACCCCAGCTGTGGCAGGTCTTCCAGGACGAATACCTGCCCTCGGGTTCGGCCGACACGCAGTGGGGCCGCTACGCCCTCGGCTCGATCAGCACCGAAACTGACGAGGACGGCGCCATGACCCTGACCGCCGCCCTGAAGGTCGACGGAAACCAGGTCCGCCGGACCGGGACCGGCAACGGCCCCATCGCGGCCCTGCTGAGCATCCTGCGCGAGGACGGCGTGGACGTACGCGTCCTGGACTACAGCGAACACGCGCTCTCCGAAGGCGGCAGCGCCCTGGCCGCCGCGTACGTCGAATGCGCCGTGGGGGAGCGCGTGCTCTGGGGTGTCGGGATCGATGCCAACACCAGCACGTCCGCCCTCAAAGCCGTCATCTCGGCCGTGAACCGCGCCATTCGGGACGCCCGCGCCTGATCCGTCCGCCGGCACGGCATGCTCCGGCACGGTGTCCGCCAGGACGGCAGACACAGGCACGGAAGACACTGACCTGACACACCCTGCGCCGCCGGAACACTCCGGCGGCGCAGTGTTTTACCTCGGCGGTGCTGCCCATGCCGTGATTCCGTAAAGACAGTGCGAAGATTAACTGTGGCCCAACAATCCTTCGCAGCGCGCGCCTACCGTGATGACGCCGTCGTACTGCGCACCCACAAGCTGGGCGAGGCCGACCGGATCATCACCCTGCTGACAAAGCACCACGGCCAGGTGCGAGCGGTGGCGAAGGGCGTCCGACGCACCAGCAGCCGATTCGGCGCCAGGCTGGAACCGTTCATGGTGGCCGATCTCCAGCTGATTTCCGGGCGCACCCTGGACGTCGTCACGCAAGCCGTGGCCAAAGGCGCCTACGGCGGAAACATCGCGGCGGACTATGGCCGCTACACGGTGGCGGCCGCCATGACCGAGACAGCAGAGAAGCTCACGGACGTCGACGGCGAAGCCGGAACCGCCCAGTACAACCTGCTGGTTGGTGCACTCGCGTCCCTGAGCCGGGGTGACCACGCCTCCGAACTGATCCTGGATTCGTACCTGCTCCGCGCCCTTGCGACCGGCGGCTGGGCGCCGAGCTTTACCGACTGCGCCCGGTGCGGTGCGCCCGGGCCGCACACGGCCTTTTCCGTGCCGCTGGGCGGCATGGTCTGCCCCGAGTGCCGGCCGCCGGGGTCCCCGGCGCCTGCCCCGGAAACCGTGGTCCTGCTTGGTGCCCTGCTCACCGGGAACTGGACGACGGCGGATGCCTCCGAATCCGTTCACCGCCGGGAAGCGGCCGGCCTGGTGGCCAGCTACCTTCAGTGGCACCTGGAGCGAGTCCTCAAATCCCTCAAACATGTGGAGCGAACGTAAAAGTGGCATTGGGAAGAAGCTTGGGAAGAAACCTGGAGAAGAGCCAGGGGAAGCAGGCCACCGTCCGGCGGCGGACCGCCCCGGTGGTGGCTCCCTATCCGCATCCATCCGGCGCTGTTCCGCCCGCGATTCCCGCGGAGCTCATTCCGAGGCATGTAGCGATCGTCATGGACGGCAACGGACGCTGGGCGAACCAGCGCGGCCTGCCGAGGATCGAGGGCCACAAGGCGGGGGAGCCCGCCCTGCTGGACGTCATGGCCGGCGCGATCGAGCTGGGAATCGAGCACGTCAGCGTATACGCCTTCTCCACCGAGAACTGGCGGCGGTCCCCCGAGGAGGTGCGCTTCCTGATGGGCTTCAACAAGGACGTGCTGCGCCGTCAACGGAACCAGCTCGATGACTGGGGGGTCCGGATCCGCTGGTCCGGGAGGCGTCCGAAACTGTGGGGCTCGGTGATCCGCGAACTCGAAGAGGCCGAGGACTACACCCGCGGCAACAGCACCTGCACCTTGAACATGTGTGTCAACTATGGCGGACGCGCCGAGATCGCCGACGCCGTCGCCGCGATCGCGGAGGAAGTGGCGCAGGGCCGGCTCAAACCGGGCGCCATCACCGAACGGACCATCCAAAAGTTCCTGGACGAGCCGGACTTGCCCGACGTTGACCTGTTCCTGCGCAGCTCCGGCGAGCAGCGGCTGTCCAATTTCATGCTGTGGCAGTCGGCCTACGCCGAGTTCGTGTTCATGGACACCCTGTGGCCGGACGTGGACCGCCGGACGCTGTGGGACGCCGTCGAGATCTATGCCCAGCGGGACCGCCGCTACGGAGGAGCGGTCGACGCCGCTCCCGTCGCAGGCAATCAGGGCACCTGACCGGCCGGCCGGACCGGGCCTCTGCCTGCCGGAGGCGGGCCGCTGCCGCCGGCGCCTAGTTCGCGTCAGCCGAATACGTACGCCCTGAGCCACCGGGACAGCCGGGCATAGGCGTCCGCGCGGACCCGGGGTGCGGAGAGGAAGACGTCATGCAGGGCCCCGTCAATCCGCTCCAGCGTGACGGTCCGGCCCAGGCTAAGCGCTCGTAGGGCGATCGTGTTCACGTCGAGGACCGCGTCGGTGCGGCGCATGGACTCCTTCCAGAACATCCCGTTGGCGCTGGCGCCCGAAATCAGCACGAGGATGGGCACATCGATGTTCAGGCCGCGCGCCACCTTGGACTGACCGCTCAGCACGGCGCTGAGCCAGCCGGCACGGACCGGAAAGGCATGCGGCGGACGGTAGGCATCGTCCAGCGCCCATTCGCCCTCCGCCGCGCTGCTGATGCTGCGCCAGTAGAAGGCACGCTCTGGCAGCCGGATCACCGACTCTGGCCAGAACCGGGCGAACGGCTCCACCATGGTCCGCGCGGCCCGGCGCAGGGCGGGGCTGCCGTGGACCTCCAGCCACGGGCTGTCCAGAACCAGCTGCGATGCCACCCCCGGGTGCCGGTCGGCCCACAGCGCCGCGATGAGGCCGCCGGTGGAGTGGCCCATGAGTATCAGCCGCGGCGCCGCGCCGGCCGGCCGGAGCGAGCCGATGATGCCGATCGCTGCTGTGATTTCGGCGTCGTAGTTGTCCAGGTCCGCGACGTAGCCGCCGTGGGTGCCCGGCCGCAGGCTGCGGCCGTGGTTGTGCATGTCGAGGGCGAAGAACTCAAATCCCTGCCGGGCCCAGAATTCCGCGAGTTCCTCGTTGAAGAAGTAGTCACTCCAGCCGTGCAGGAACAGCACGGCCCGGGCCGGCAGGGCAGATGGTGCCGGTCCCAGCGGGGTATGGCGGACCAGGGTGGCCGTGCGCAGCACGCCGTCAGGTCCGGTGGCCTCGAAGGCGCACGCCTGGAAATCATCCCCCAGTATGTCGGTCCGCCACTGCATCGACTTTCCTCCTGCGCCGTTGCCTGCGCCGCTGACTATGCTGCGGACGCCGCGGAGCGGCCGGCCGAACGTCCGGAGAAGAGGCACCCGCCCAGGAATGTCCCCTCGAGGGCCCGGTAGCCGTGAATTCCGCCGCCGCCGAACCCTGCGGCTTCTCCGGCGGCGAACAGCCCGGGTACGGGCTGCCCGGTCACGTCCAGGACCCGCGACTGCAGATCCGTGTGCAGGCCGCCGAGGCTCTTGCGTGTCAGGACGGAGAGCCGGACGGCAAGCAACGGACCGTGGCGCGGATCCAGCAGCCGGTGCGGTGGCGCCACCCGCATGATCTTGTCGGTGGCGAAACGGCGCGCGGCCCGAATGGCCGCCAGCTGCGGATCCTTGCCAAGCCCGCTGGAAAACTGCCGGTCCCGGTCGCGGATCAGCTGGTCCAGGGCCCCGGGGTCAATGAGCTGTCCGCCCGTCAATTCGTTCATTTGGCAGGCCAGTCCGGCGGGGCTGTCCGCCTGCAGGAAGTCGACTCCGCGGTCCAGGAAACGCTGCAGCGGCGTGTCGCTGCCGGGCTTCAGCCTGGCGGCCAGCAGGCGGACATCCTTGCCCGTGACATCCGGGTTCTGCTCTGATCCGGACAGGGCGAACTCCTTCAGGGCGATGGTCCTGTTGAGGACAAACCAGGAATGGGCATGTCCGGTGGCCAGAATGTGGCGGAGGGCGCCGAGGGAATCGAATCCGGGAAACAGGGGAGGGGGGAGGGCCCGCCCCGTAGCATCCAGCCACAGGGCCGACGGCCCGGGCAGGATCCGGATGCCGTGCCGCGGCCAGACCGGGGCATGGTTGTGGATGCCCTCCGGGTAGTGCCACATCCGGTCGCCATTGATGAGGTTCCCGCCGGCCCGACCTACGGCCGGCAGGAAGTCCCCGTCCACGGAAGCGGGTACGCCGCTCAGCATCCGCTCCGGCGCAACGCCGCCGGGCCACTGCCTGCGGACCGAATCGTGGTTGCCGCCGATCCCGCCGCTCGTCACCACCACCGCCGCGGCCACGGCCTCGAAACTGCCTGCCGGGCGCCTTGAGGATCTTTCGCCCCGCCCCGCGCTGCTGGCCTCGAGCAGTTCGCCGCGCACGCCGCTCACCCGGCCCGCGGTTTTCACAAGCTCAGTGGCGCGGTGTCGGAAATGAAAGGACACGCGCCCGGCGGCTTCGCCCTCGCGCAGTTTGGCAAGGAAGGGAGCCACCAGGGCAGGTCCCGTGCCCCATGTGACATGGAAGCGCGGGACAGTGTTGCCGTGGCCGTCCGGGCCGTAGCCGCCGCGTTCGGCCCACTGCACCAAGGGAAACAGCCGGACGCCCAGCGACGCGAGCCACGCACGTTTCTCCCCGGCGGCAAAGTTCACGTACGCCGCCGCCCACTCCTTCGCCAGCGCGTCCGCCGGCCTGTCGAATCCTGCGGACGCATGCCAGTCGGTGAGGGCCAGTTCTTCGCTGTCCCGCACCCCGAGCCGCCGCTGTTCCGGGGAGTTGACCAGGAAGAGGCCGCCGAAGGACCAGTGCGCCTGGCCGCCGACGGAGGCCTCGGGTTCCTGATCGAGCACGGCCACCCGCCGGCCGGCGGCATAGGCCTGGGCCGCCGCGACGAGCCCGGCCAGGCCCGCCCCGACCACCACGACATCGGCCTCGATCCCGCGCGCCGGCGCCCCGCGGCCGTCCGTTCCGACACCATCATTGCTGGTCATGGCTTCATGCTAACTCTCCCCGGCGCTGTTCGGCCGCCGGGTCCACGGCGCTGGGCGCCGCAGTCACAACCGCAGTCACACCGACAGTCACAACCGCAGTCACAACGGGCGTCCGCCCGAGCGCTGGTTTGGTCTGCGCGGCCCGAACCGGAAAACTAGAGGCATGCGCGTATATCCCACATTCTTCCGGCTGGCCTTCTCATGGATGGACGCCGAACGCGCCCATAAGATCGGTTTCAAGGCCATCCGGCTCGCCCACAGTTGCGGCGCCGGGCGGCTGCTGCAGAAGGTCACGGCCCCCGCAGCATCCCTGCAGACCCAGGCGTTCGGCCTGACCTTCCCCTCCCCGTTCGGACTCGCTGCCGGCTTCGACAAGGAAGGCCACGGCATCGAGGCGCTGACCGAGCTCGGCTTCGGCCATGTGGAAGTCGGCACGATCACCGGTCAGGCCCAGCCCGGGAACCCGGCGCCGCGGCTGTTCCGCCTCGTGGAGGACAGGGCCGTCGTCAACCGGATGGGGTTCAATAACGACGGCGCCGCGGCGGTGGCCCCGCGCCTGAAGTCCGCCCGCGCCGCCCTGCAGCGCCACCAGCCCGGCGTGCGGCCCGTGATCGGGGTGAACATCGGCAAGAGCAAGGTGGTTGGGCTCGAAGATGCGGTGTCCGATTACCTCATCAGTGCGCGCAGCCTGGCCCCGGCCGCCGACTATCTGGTGGTGAACGTCAGCTCGCCCAACACGCCCGGCCTCCGGCTGCTTCAGGACGTGGAGACGCTGCGCCCGCTGCTGACCGCAGTGGGCGAGGAAGCGGACAAGGCCGCCGGCCGCCACGTTCCCCTCCTGGTCAAGATCGCGCCTGACCTCAGCGATGAGGACATCGACGACGTCGCGCGCCTGGCGCTGGACCTCAAGCTGGACGGCATTATCGCAACCAACACCACGATCGCCCGCACCGGGCTCGTCTCCAGCCCGGACAAGGTTGAAGCGTGCGGGGCCGGTGGCCTTTCCGGCGCGCCCCTCAAGCAACGGTCCCTGGATGTCCTGGCCCGGCTCAAGTCCGTGACGGGCGGAGCGCTGACGCTCGTCTCAGTGGGCGGTGTCGAAACCGCGCAGGATGTGCAGGAACGGCTGGACGCCGGCGCCACCCTCGTCCAGGGCTACACGGCATTCCTCTACGAGGGACCCTTCTGGGCCGCCCGGATCAACCGGCTGCTGGCCATGCACCCGAGCCGGCGCTAGGCATCACGGGGCGATCAGGCCCCGGACAGATCGCAGCAAACGAGAAGCCCCCGGCAGATGACTGCCGGGGGCTTCTCGTTTGAAGACGACTGGGAGGGAATGTCAGACGGGGAACTGGCCGCGGTTGACCTGGGGCTTGGGCAGGCGCAGGCGGCGGAACTGAAGGGAGCGCATGGAGCCGTACCAGACGGTGCCGCGCTCGACGTCGCCGAACTTTTCGCCAAGACGCTTCTTGAGTTTGCGGGAGAGGATGAAGACGTCCACGAAGACCGCGAGGAACATGACCCAGAAGCCGCCCAGGACGTAGACCATCTGCGCGCTGGAGGCCGGCACGAGCAGCGAGATGATGACGAAGAGCAGGGCACCGAACATGAGGTACTCGCCCAGGCTGAAGCGTGCATCGACGTAATCACGGGCGAAACGCTTCTGCGGACCCTTGTCGCGCAAGGGCAGGAACTTCTCGTCACCGCTGTCCATGGCTTGCCGCATCTTGAGCCGCTGCTCCGCGACGGCGGCGCGCTCGGCCGCCTTGGAGGCCTTGCGGTCCTCCGGCACGAGGGGCCGCTTGCGGGCCGCTACCTGGGCGCTGCGCTTGGGCGTGGGTGCGCCCTTGCCGGTCACGGTGCCCCGGGCTGCTGCCTCGGCTGCCTGCTGGTCAACTATTTCCTGCGCCGATGGCGCTTCCTTTTTACGTCCAAACACCCCTAAAGAATACCCCGCAGACACGGGTCCGAGACCCAGCCCACACGGCGCAGGCCCGGCGACGATGCTGTTTGTCGTGATCCAGCGCACGGGTAGTCTTTTGGCCATGACTTCATCAACCGCGGGGAACCCGCTGACCACTATGGACCACGACGGCACCATCGATGCCGAGGCCCTCCGCCAGGCCGTTGCCGAATCGTTCGACGAAACGATCGGCCAGCTGACGGACCTTGTTGCCATTCCGGGCATCGCCTGGCCAAGCTTTGATCCTGCCCCGCTGAACCGCAGCGCCGACGCCGTCGCCGCCCTCGTGCGGGCCAGCGGTTTCGACGACGTGCGGATCCTGCGCTGCGACAAGGAAGACGGGACACCCGGCGGCCCCGCCGTCGTCGCGCGCCGTCCAGCTGCCGAGGGCAAGCCGACAGTTCTGCTCTACGCCCACCACGACGTCCAGCCCACGGGTGATCTGGCGCTATGGGAAACCGACCCCTTCACCGCCGTCGAACGCGACGGGCGGCTCTTCGGCCGCGGTGCCGCCGATGACAAGGCCGGCATCCTCGCCCACATCGCCGCCTACTCGGCCGTGACGCGCGTGCTCGGAGACGAGCTGGGCCTCGGCGTGACGTTCTTCTTCGAGGGCGAAGAAGAGGCCGGCTCGCCAACGTTCCGGCAGTTCCTCGAGACGCACCGCGAGCTTCTCCGCTCCGACGTGATCGTCGTGGCCGACTCCAGCAACTGGAAGGTGGGCATTCCTGCCCTGACCACCAGCCTGCGCGGCCTGGTGGACGGCACCATCGAGGTCAAGGTCCTGGACCACGCGGTGCACTCGGGCATGTTCGGCGGCCCGGTGCTGGACGCGCCGACCCTGCTGGCCCGCCTGATCGCGACCCTCCACGACGACGAGGGCAGCGTCGCGATCAAGGGCCTGGTGAGCCGCGACGACGTGGTGGTCGACCTCACCGAGGAGGAGTACCGCGCCGATGCCTCCGTGCTCGACGGCGTGAAGCTCGCCGGGACCGGGAGCATTGCCTCGCGCATGTGGACCAAGCCGGCCTTGTCCATCATCGGTTTTGACGCCCCGGCCGTGGACGTAGCCTCCAACACCCTGCTGCCGCGGGCCCGGGCCAAGTTCAGCCTGCGCCTGGCCCCCGGGCAGGACCCCGCAGCCGCCATGGATGCTGTCCGCAAGCACGTCGAGGAGAACGCGCCGTTCGGCGCGCAGGTGGTGTTCACCCCGGGGGAGAGCGGCAGCTCCTTCCTGACGGACACCAGCTCGAAGGCCGCGTCCGTGGCCATGTGGGCGCTGGGCGAGGCCTGGGGCGTACCCGCCGTCGAAATGGGGATCGGCGGGTCCATTCCGTTCATCGCGGATCTGACCGAGCTCTACCCGGACGTGCAGATCCTGGTCACCGGCGTCGAGGATCCCGATTCCCGGGCCCACAGCGCCAACGAATCGCTGCACCTGGGCGACTTCCGGAACGCGATCGTCGCCGAGGCCCTGCTGCTCGCGCGCCTCAACGACGAAGGTGCGCTCTAGCCGCCCGGCCCCTCCGGCCCCCGGGGGAACATCCAGCCGTCTCACACGGTTACGTCAGAAGTTAGAGCTAGAAGGCTGCGCGAAGTAGCATGTAGCTATAGCCCATACCGTTTAAGTAGGGGCGGGCACCGTGCTAGCGGGGCCGCCACCACCGTTGCAAGAAGGTAGGCCATGAGCACTACAACCAATGAAAACAGCGCCGACACCACAGCCGCCCAGGCCGGCGAGCTGGCCACGCACGAGGTCAAGCTGACCGACGTCGCGGCCGGAAAGGTCCGCAGCCTCCTGGAGCAGGAAGGCCGCACCGATCTGCGCCTCCGCGTTGCCGTGCAGCCTGGCGGTTGCTCCGGCCTGATCTACCAGCTCTACTTCGACGAGCGGCTGCTCGACGGGGACGCGGTGCGCGACTACGACGGCGTTGAAGTCGTCGTCGACAAGATGAGTGTTCCTTACCTCAGCGGTGCCAGCATCGATTTCGAGGACACCATCGCCAAGCAGGGCTTCACGATCGACAATCCCAATGCCGGCGGGTCCTGCGCCTGCGGAGATTCTTTCCACTAATTCCTTCCACTGAGGCCGGGCATTTTGCCCGGCCTCAGTGCCGCAGGATCCTCAACGAGCGGCACCGGCAAAAAGCTCCCGACGCACGGTGCGGACATGTGGGCGAAAACTCCTGGAGAGCGGTAAGCTCTACACCGAGTAGTAAAACTTTTCGTTTGCCCTGCCCGTAATCTGCGGGGCAACAGCAACAAGTAGGAAGGGCCGTCTGTGAGTTCGCAGAACCGAACCGGCAGCCGACGCAAAAAGATCACTACGATCACTGGCTTGGCACTAGCCGGCGCGTTGGCTTTGACTGGATGTTCACCAGAGGTACAGAAGGGCTGGTTGCCCACCGAGCGTGGCACCACCAATCACACTGACCTCATCATGGACCTCTGGGTCAACTCATGGATTGCCGCGCTGGTCGTCGGCATCATCACCTGGGGCCTGATGATCTGGTGCGTCGTCGCTTATCGCCGCCGCAAGGGCACCGTGGGCTTCCCCCGCCAGAACAGCTTCAACCTTCCGCTTGAAGTGTTCTACCTGACGATCCCGCTGTTCATGGTCCTGGTGTTCTTCTACTTCACCGACCGCGACCAGGCATCGATCGATGACCGCTCACAGCCGGCCGACGTCGTCGTCGACGTCCGCGGCAAGCAGTGGGCATGGGACTTCAACTACCTGAAGGGCGACGTCGTCACTGAGGACGTCCACGAAGCAGGCGTCCAGGCGCACCTGACCGGTAACGACGTGGACAAGGAAAAGCTGCCCACCCTTTACCTGCCGGTCAACAAGTCCGTTGACCTCGAGCTCAACGCACGCGACGTCATCCACTCCTTCTGGGTGCCGGCCTTCCTGCAGAAGCGGGACATGATTCCCGGCAAGACCAACTACATCCGGTTGACTCCCACCCGGGAGGGCACCTACGACGGCAAGTGCGCCGAACTTTGTGGCGAGTACCACTCCGAAATGCTGTTCCGCGTGAAGGTTGTCTCCGAGTCGGAGTTCCAGGCGCACATGAACAAGCTGCGCCAGGACGGGAACACCGGCCTGCTCGGTGAAGAGTACGACCGCAACCCGGCCCCGACCGAAACCAAGTAAGGGGAGCGACGTGGCAACTTACACTCAATCCGCCGGGACCCTCGAGGCTCCCGTTGTACCGAAGTCCAAAGGACGCATCGTCGTCAACTGGATCACCTCGACCGACCACAAAACGATCGGGTACATGTACCTGATCGCGTCGTTCATCTTCTTCTGCTTCGGCGGCATCATGGCGCTGCTGATCCGTGCCGAGCTCTTCGAGCCCGGCATGCAGATCCTGCAGACCAAAGAGCAGTACAACCAGCTGTTCACCATGCACGGCACCGTGATGCTCCTGATGTTCGCGACGCCGCTGTTCGCCGGCTTCACCAACGTCATCATGCCGCTGCAGATCGGTGCCCCCGACGTCGCGTTCCCGCGACTGAACGCACTGGCCTTCTGGTTCTTCCTCTTCGGCTCCACGATCGCCGTATCCGGCTTCATCACCCCGCAGGGTGCCGCGTCCTTCGGCTGGTTCGCTTACGCGCCGC
Source organism: Arthrobacter sp. Bi26 (assembly GCF_918697925.1). GTDB lineage: Bacteria > Actinomycetota > Actinomycetes > Actinomycetales > Micrococcaceae > Arthrobacter. The sequence goes on along the minus strand of NZ_CAKKMF010000021.1, from coordinate 28,329 downwards.
TGTCCAACACGACGTTCAGCCCCGGCGTGGGCGGTGACCTCTGGGTCTTCGGCCTGGCGCTCTCCGGCTTCGGCACCATCCTTGGTGCGGTCAACTTCATCACCACCATCATCTGCATGCGCGCCCCGGGCATGACCATGTGGCGGATGCCGATCTTCACCTGGAACGCCCTTGTGACCTCCATCCTGGTCCTGATGGCCTTCCCGCCGCTGGCCGCCGCGCTGTTTGCCCTCGGTGCCGACCGCCGCTTTGGTGCGCACATCTTCGATCCTGAGAACGGCGGTGCCGTCCTCTGGCAGCACCTCTTCTGGTTCTTCGGCCACCCTGAGGTCTACATCATCGCGCTGCCGTTCTTCGGCATCGTCTCTGAGATTTTCCCGGTCTTCAGCCGCAAGCCGATCTTCGGCTACAAGGGCTTGGTCTACGCGACCATCTCCATCGCCGCGCTGTCCGTGACCGTGTGGGCACACCACATGTACGTCACCGGCTCGGTCCTGCTGCCGTTCTTCTCCTTCATGACGATGCTCATCGCCGTTCCGACCGGCGTGAAGTTCTTCAACTGGATCGGCACCATGTGGCGCGGTTCCATCACCTTTGAGACGCCCATGCTGTGGAGCATCGGCTTCCTGGCGACGTTCCTCTTCGGTGGGCTCACCGGCATCATCCTGGCCTCGCCGCCGCTGGACTTCCACGTCTCGGACTCCTACTTCGTGGTGGCGCACTTCCACTACGTGGTCTTCGGTACTGTCGTGTTCGCCATGTTCGCCGGCTTCTACTTCTGGTGGCCCAAGTGGACCGGCAAGATGCTCAACGAGCGCCTCGGCAAGATCCACTTCTGGATGCTGTTCCTCGGTTTCCACGGCACCTTCCTGATCCAGCACTGGCTGGGTGTCGAGGGCATGCCCCGCCGTTATGCCGATTACATGCCGCAGGACAACTTCACGTGGATGAACCAGTTCTCCACCATCGCCTCGTTCGTCCTCGGCGCCTCGCTGATTCCGTTCTTCTGGAACGTCTACATCACCTGGCGCAGCAACGAGCGCGTGGAAGTTGATGACCCGTGGGGCTTCGGTGCCTCGCTCGAGTGGGCCACGTCCTGCCCGCCGCCGCGCCACAACTTCACGTCCCTGCCCCGCATCCGCTCCGAGCGTCCTGCCCTGGACCTGCACCACCCGGAGCTCTCCCAGTCCTACACCGCGGATTCACCTGCTCCAGCAGCAGCGGCCCTCGGTAACGCCGACCAGAAGGACACTGCCAAGTGAAAATCGAATCAAGGATCTTTGGCTACGGCGTCTTCTTCTTCGTGCCGGTGGCATTCATCTACGGTTACCTGACTAACTGGACCGAATGGGTGGGCGCGCTGGCCATCCTGCTGGTTGGCGGGCTCGCCGGCATGATCGGCGCCTACCTGGGCTTCACCGGCCGCCGCGTGGGCATGCGCCCCGAGGACCGCAACGACGCTGAAATCCACGAAGGCGCCGGCGAACAGGGACACTTCAGTCCCTGGAGCTGGTGGCCGCTGATGCTCGGCCTGTCCTGCGCCGCCGGGTTCCTCGGCCTGGCCGTGGGCTGGTGGATCGTCTTCATCGCCGGCGGAATGGCAGTAGTGGCTCTCGTCGGCTGGGTCTACGAGTACAGCCGCGGTGACCACGCGCACTAGCGTCCACGTCCACCCGGACTAAAATTCAGATTGCACGACGGCGGGCCCCACCATTGGTGGGGCCCGCCGTCGTTTGTGCCCCAGTACGGGGTGCGGCGCGCGCCTGCGCGGGTCTAGTGCGCCTGCTGCGCGGGCGTGTTGTGCGGGAGCCTGGTGCGGTGCGGGTCTGGAAGGCTCAGGCTGCGGCTGCCGACTCCAGGAGGATCCGGAGGTCCTCCAGCGCACCCTCGGCCTCCGAAAGGCTGCAGAACGCCGGGAGGGCCTCCGCCGCGACGGCCAGTTCCACTTCGCAGCCACACTCAAAGTCTTCCGTCATGACCTCCAGCAGCGAGCGGGCGTCGACGCCGGGCCTGCCGTCCTTGCTGATGGTCACCGGGAGGCCGGTGGCCGTGACGGCCCGGACAAATACTGCCGCCGGCCGGGCGTGGAGGCCGATGGCGGCCGTGACAATTGCCTTGCGAACTGGCAACGGGACTCCCTCATGCTGGTGTTGGTTCAGTAGGTGGTGCTGGTCTATAGGTGGTGCTGCGGGACGGGCTGTTCCCTACGGCAGGCGTCCGGTTAGGCAGGCGTGCCCAGAACTGGCGTTCCAGCAGACTGGGCGGGCGCCATTGCCCCGGTTCCGGTCTGCAACTTCAAGGGTAGCCGCGGGGGCGGGGCCCGCACGACTTGAGTCGACAGTGGTCTAGACCTGCCGGGCCGCGGGCTTACCCTTGAGATATGAGTGTTTTTCCCGCGTCGTGCCCCAATCGGAGGCTGAACCATGGCGTCCTCTAACGCATCCAAGATGATCGGCGAGATCGACCGTCAGAGCGGGGTGCCGATCTACGTGCAACTCCGGGAAATCCTGCGGGCGCACATCGCTGCCGCCTGCCCGCCGGGATCCGCGCTGCCGTCCGAACGAGACCTCGCCCAGCGCTTCGGCCTTGCCCGGATGACCGTCCGCCAGGCAATCGATGCCCTCGTGGGCGAGGAAGTCATCGAGCGCGTCGTTGGGCTGGGCACGTTCGTGCGCAAACCCAAACTGGATCTCCAGGTAAAGCTGACCTCCTACAGCGAAGAGATGCAGCGCCGCGGCATGGTCCCGGCCGCCAAAGTGCTGAGCTTTGAGCAGATTAGCGCCAGCGCCTTCCTGGCCCGGGAGCTGCAGTTGGAGGAGGGGACGCCCCTGGTCCGGTTCCGGCGCCTCCTGCTGGCCGACAGTGAGCCAATGAGCGTGGACGAGAACTTCATCCCGGCCCACCGGGTCCCCGGCTTGCTCGACGGCGAGCCGCCCACATCCCTCTACAACGTGCTGAGCGAACGCTACGGGCTGGTGATGGAATGGGGGGAGGACATGATCGAGGCGACGGCCGCATCCCCGTCGACAGCCCGGCTCCTGAATGTCGAGGTTGGAACTCCGCTGCTGAAGATCCAGCGCCATGCGTTCGTGGCCCGCGCCATGGTGGACTACTCCGTGTCCTATTACCGGGCTGACCGCTACAAGCTCTGGGTGCCCCTGCAGCGCCCCGGCGTCCGGCCCACCCGCAACTACGCCTCGGGGTACCGTCCGTAGCCACAACAACGCAGCTGTTCGATAGGCAGCAGAAACAAAGGAAGGCCCGGTCCCCAAGGGGACCGGGCCTTCCTGTCTAGCTGTCTTGCTTGGTGCTGCTTAGTGGCTCAGCGTCTTCTGAGACTCTGCCGCCTCGACGGCCTCGTGGGCGCCGTGGTGGCCGTGAGCGGCCTCCAGTTCTGCGGGAGTGGCCGGGGCAACCCGGTCTTCGAAGAACCAGCGTGATAGCTTCGCGCGGCGCTTTTCCTTGCGGTCCACGACGCCGTGCTCGTTCGGCACCGCGGGCAGCGGGGCCGGCGACTCGAAGCCGACCAGCTTGTAGCGCTTGTATTCATCCAGCGGGGCGTGGACCTCGATGAACTCTCCGTGCGGCAGGCGCACGATGCGGCCGGTTTCGCGGCCGTGCAGGGCAATCTCGCGGTCCTTGCGCTGGAGCGCCAGGGCAACGCGCTTCGTGACGATGAAGGCGATAACCGGGCCGATGAAGAACAGCGCGCGCAGCCAGTAGGTCACATCGTTCAGGGCCACGTGGAAGTGGGTGGCGATGAGGTCCGAGCCGGCGGCTGCCCACATGACGCAGTACCAAACGAAACCGGCCATGCCGATTGCCGTACGGGTAGGAGCATTGCGGGGACGGTCCAGGACGTGGTGCTCGCGGTTGTCCTTGGTGATCCAGCGTTCAATCCACGGGTAGGCGAACATGACGGTGAAGAGGATGCCCGCGGGGACGAGGGCCGGCAGCAGCACGTTGAAGGTGAACATGTAGCCGAACCACACCTGCTCGACCTTCCAGTCACCGATCGTGCCCGGCATCAGGCGCAGGGCGCCGTCAACGAAGCCGATGTACCAGTCAGGCTGCGTGCCTGCAGAAACCGGGGAGGGGTCGTACGGGCCGTAGTTCCAGATCGGGTTGATGGTGAAGAACGCCGCCATGATGGCAACGACACCGAACACGATGAAGAAGAAGCCGCCGGCCTTCGCCGCGTAAACAGGTCCCAGGGGGTAACCGACGACGTTGCCGTCATTGCGGCCGGGGCCGGGGTACTGCGTGTGCTTGTGCACAACCACCATGAAGAGGTGCATCACGATCATCAGCAGGATGAGCGCGGGAACCAGGAGGATGTGGAGCATGTACAGGCGGCTGATGATCATGGTGCCCGGGAACTCGCCGCCGAAGAGGAAGAACGAGGTGTACGTGCCGATGACCGGGATGGACTTGATGACGCCGTCGATGATGCGCAGGCCGTTGCCGGAGAGCAGGTCATCGGGGAGTGAGTAGCCGGTGAAGCCTGCGGCCATGGACAGGATGAGCAGGACGCTGCCCACCACCCAGTTCAGTTCGCGGGGCTTACGGAATGCGCCGGTGAAGAACACACGGAGCATGTGCACGGACACGGACGCGACGAACAGCAGGGCTGCCCAGTGGTGTACCTGGCGCATGAACATCCCACCGCGGACATCAAAGGAGATGTTCAGGGAGGAACTGTACGCCACGGACATTTCGACGTTCTTCAGCGGTGTGTACGAACCCGCGTAGTGCGTCTCCGCCATGGACGGGTCGAAGAAGAACGTCAGGAACGTGCCCGAGAGGAGCAGGATGACGAAGGAATAGAGCGCCACTTCGCCGAACATGAACGACCAGTGGTCCGGGAAAACCTTCCGGCCGAATTCGCGGAGGATTCCGGAGCCGCCAACACGCTGGTCGACGAAGTCGGTGATGCGGCCGCCCGACGTCTTGGCGACGAAGACAGAGGCATCAGGCGTTGCGTTCGAGGACATGCTGCTCACGCTCCCAGTAGGTCGGTCCGACGGGTTCATGGAAGTCGCTCGTGGCGACAAGGTAGCCCTCGGAGTCCACTGCGATAGGCAGCTGGGGGAGAGGGCGGCTGGCAGGGCCGAAGATAACCTTGCACTGCTGAGTCAGGTCGAAGGTTGACTGGTGGCACGGGCACAGCAGGTGGTGGGTCTGCTGTTCGTACAGGGCAACAGGGCAACCAACGTGGGTGCAGATCTTCGAGTAGGCAACGATTCCGTTGTAGGCCCAATCTGCGCGGCCAGGGGAGGGATTGAGCAACTCGGGGTCCAGACGCATGAGCAGGACGACCGACTTGGCCTTCTCGTTCAGCTTTCCCTCGCTCAGTTCGTTCAGCCCCTCAGGGATGACGTGGAACGCAGAGCCCATGGTGACGTCCGCGGCCTTGATGGGTGTGCCGTCGGGGTCGCGGGCCAGCCGCTTGAGCCTGCCGTCCGGGGCCGGTGCCCACAGGGTGTGGGCCAGCTTGTCGTCCGGCCGGGGGCCGAGGTCACCGAAGATGGCCAGGGCCGGCAGGGGGGCGAGGGCGACGGCGCCGAGCAGGGTGTTGCGGATCAGTGGCCGGCGCTTGATACCGGTTTCCTCGACGATGTCATCGACGATGCGCACGGCAGCCTGGCGGTCTTCCTCGGTGCGGATCGCGTGGCGCTCTTCCGAGACCTCGTGGTCCGGCATAAGTGCCTTGGCCCAGTGGACGATACCGGTGCCGATGCCCAGCATCGCGAATGCGGTGCCGATGCCCAGCAGTGCATTCTGGAGACGGATCGTGGCGATCGGGGAGTCGTGCCCCAGATCGATCGCGAAATACGCCACCAGGAATATCAAGGTGCCAACGACCGAGATGCCGAACAGAAGGGCTACCTGCCGTTCTGCTTTCTTGGCGGCCTTCGGGTCCGTGTCAGCCAGGCGCAAACGGTGCGGGGGAATTCCAGGATCCTGGAACTTCTCCACCTCATTCTGACCAGCCGTAGCTACGGTGCCCGAGTCGTTCGGACCGCCGTCACTATGGTTGCCCATAATTCGCCTCATCCTTCTCTCGTCTCGGCGAGTGCCGAGTTAGGTTTCAATTCAAACTGCTGACGGGTCAGCAGAAAATTCTTACAGGTGCAAGGTCCGCCTATGACGTGCGGGATGTCAGCCAAATGGTGAACGCGATGATGACGCCCAGCCCGGCGATCCAGACAAAGAGACCTTCGGAGACCGGTCCCAAAGCACCAAGATCGGCGCCGCCGGGTGAACCGTTGGCCTCAATCTGCTTCAGGTAGGTGATGATGTCGCGCTTTCCCTCGGGGGAGATGTTCGCGTCACTGAAGACCGGCATGTTCTGGGGGCCGGTGACCATTGCCTCGTAAATGTGCTGCCCGGAGACACCTGCGAGGGCCGGGGCAAACTTGCCCCGAGTAAGTGCACCGCCGGCGGCGGCAGCGTTGTGGCACATGGCGCAGTTGGTGCGGAAGAGCTCCCCACCGTTGGCGGCATCGCCCTTTTCGTCGAGCACACCGGCCTCGGGGATGGCCGGGCCGGGGCCGAGGGAGGCAACGTAAGCAGCCAGCTGCTTGGTCTGTTCCTCATTGAACTGGGCGGGCTTCTTGTAGGCCTGCGGGCCGTTCATCTGCATGGGCATGCGGCCGCTGCCGACCTGGAAGTCAACAGCGGCGGCGCCGACGCCCACAAGCGACGGCCCGGCCTGCGAACCGCTGGCACCCATGCCGTGGCAGGTGGCGCAGTTGGCGGCAAAGAGCTTGCCGCCTTCCTCTACGTCGCTTGCGCTGTAGGTGGTGGTGTCGGCCTTGGCCTGGTTGACGGTGGTGGCAACGGCGTACAGCCCACCCGTGACCAAGAGGCCCATCAGCAGCAGTGCAATTGCTGCCAGTGGGTGACGTCGCTTCTGCGAGAGTGCCTTCACGTGGTGGTTCCTTTATTCGATCCTGCGGTGGCTCCGGGAGCCGCTTCTTGAAATTCTGCCTCTTGTAGAAAAAGAGTCAAGTCTGACTACTTGAGGACGTAGATGACCAGGAAGAGGCCAATCCAGACGACGTCCACGAAGTGCCAGTAGTACGAGGTGACAATCGCCGAGGTTGCCTCAAAGTGTCCGAACTTCTTCGCGGCGAAGGAGCGGCCAATGATGAGCAGGAAGGCAATCAGGCCGCCGATCACGTGCAGGCCGTGGAAGCCCGTCGTTATGTAGAAGGCTGAACCGTAGGCGTTGGAGGACAGCGAGACATGCTCGGAAACGAGCATGGCGTACTCGGTCGCCTGGCCGGCGACGAAGAAGGAACCCATGAGGAACGTCAGGATGAACCATCCGTTCATCCCCCACTGGGTAAAGCTGAAGCGTCCGCCGGTTCGGCGCGGCTGGAGCCGCTCGGCAGCGAAGACGCCCATCTGGCAAGTAAAGGAACTTGCCACGAGGACGATCGTATTAACGAGCGCAAACGGGAAGTTGAGCTTGGCTGTCTCTTCGGCCCACATCAGTCCGGAAGTCGAACGGAGTGTGAAGTACATGGCGAAGAGACCGGCGAAGAACATCAACTCACTGGACAGCCACACAACGGTTCCAACAGAAACCATGTTCGGGCGGTTCAGCGTCGGGTGCGCCGGGGTACTGGGGGCATGGGTCGCAGATGTCACATAGACATTATGTCTATAAAAGTCCGTACTGCCCAACGCAAACCGCGTTTTCGGAGGACTTTTTCTACAAAGACGCGAATTCGCGCGGAAAAGTTCCCGGAGGGGTTCACATTGGTCTTTGCGGGGCGGACCTCGATAGCATCGGGAGGTGACTTCACAGGCATCTGCACAGGCGGCAGGCAACACCTGGCCGCGGCTCATCAACGCGCTCATCAGCGGCGCAGACCTTACTGCCGGGAGTACTGAGTGGGCCATGAACTCCATCATGTCCGGCGAGGCGACGCCGGCCCAGGTGGCGGGATTCCTGGTGGCGCTGCGCTCCAAGGGCGAGACCGTGGATGAGCTGGCTGGCCTGGTAGAGGCGATGATCGCCAACGCCAACCCCATTGACATTGCCGGTGAGAAGCTGGACATCGTCGGCACAGGTGGCGACCAGCAGAACACCGTCAACATCTCCACGATGGCCGCCCTTATCGCCGCCGGCGCGGGGGCCAGGGTGGTCAAGCACGGCAACCGTGCGTCGTCGTCCTCGTCCGGATCCGCCGATGTCCTGGAGGCCCTCGGTGTCAGGCTGGATCTTCCCATTCCCCGCGTGGCGCTCAACGCCGAAGAGGCGGGAATCACGTTTTGCTTCGCCCAGGTGTTCCACCCCTCGATGCGTCATGCTGCCGTCGCCCGCCGCGAAATCGGCGTTCCGACGGCGTTCAACTTCCTGGGCCCCATGATCAACCCGGCACATGTCCAGGCCTCGGCCGTGGGCGTCGCCAATGAGCAGATGGCGCCCCTGGTGGCCGGGGTGCTGGCCAAGCGCGGCAGCCGCGGCCTGGTTTTCCGAGGGAATGACGGCCTGGATGAGCTCACCACCACCGGCCCGTCGCGCGTGTGGGAGATCCGCAACGGCGAGGTCACGGAAGAGATGTTTGATCCGCGCGACCTCGGCATCCGGACGGCCACGTTGGAGGAGTTGCGCGGCGGTGACGCCGTGGCCAATGCCGCCGTCGTCCGCGCTGTCCTTGGCGGTGCGCCGGGGCCGGCCCGTGATGCTGCGCTGCTCAACGCCGCGGCCGGGCTGGTCGCGTTCGACCTCGACGCCGTGGGCCCGCTGGCGGAGCGGATGGCCGCGGCGTTCAAACGCGCCGAGCAGTCCATTGAATCCGGTGCCGCGGCCGCGGTGCTGGACAGGTGGGTCGCTCTGTCGCAGACCGCCTAGGCGCCGCCAGGCTGGTACAGAAGGCACAGACCAAGAAGGACGGGCCCGGCAGATTATGCCGGGCCCGTCCTGCGTAGCGCTGAAGCTGCTTGGTTGCCCGCTACTGCTCGAACCCGAGGGCAAAGGCGGCGTCGAGGTCGTGCTGTGAGTAAGCGCGGAAGGCGATCTGCGTGGTGGTGTGGGCGACGCCCCGGACCTTCGAGAGCTTGTCTGCGATGACTTCTGCCAGGTCTTCATGCTTGGCGACCCGGGCGATGGCGATCAGGTCCCACTCGCCCGTGACGGAATAGACCTCGCTGATACCGGCGATGGCGGAGATTTCCTCGGCGGTCTCCGGGATGCGTGAAGCGTCTGTCTTGATCAGGACGAATGCGGTGACCACGTGTGAGCCTTTCCGGATCGGTTGCGCCGTTTGCGGGCCTGTCGGCGGCCCGTGTCCGGGCGCTGCCATCTTCTGCAAGCCTAGTGCATCAGCCCTGGCGGCGGCGTGAACGCAACCGCCGCACCCCTGCGGCCACAAGGCGGTAACCCAGGAGGAAAACGCCCAGGCTCACCAGGGCGACGATGATGAAAGGCAGCACCACTGTCTGCCCGGTGACGGCTCGCAGGATCATGCCGACGCCGACAGTTCCGAGCCAGACGGCGACGCCGGCGGGCCACACCCGCAGGGGGTCATGCCACAGCCGGAGGGCGAGCCATGCCAGTGCCGCGCCCACCAGGAACGGCCACGCCGTCGCAAAGACGCCGGTGATGATTTCCCCCCGCTGGTGCGCGTCGCGCCCAATCGCCGCGAAGAGCAGGATCAGGAGCGCATCAGCGGAGGCGGCCAGTGCGGCTGTCTGCGCGGGCCGAAGGCCCGTACTGGAAGCATCCTGGGCGGACGGACGGGGGAGTCTGGGTGTTGGAGAAGGCATACAACCAAGCCTAGTCCCGTCCGGATGACGTCCGGCCGGCGGAAGTCGTTGTGCGTGAAATCACCGTGGGGCTAGGCTCGGTCCCATGCCGCTGATCGCCGCCGGAGCCAGCCGGTGGCACGGGCGAACGCAAGGGGAGCGCTGTGAGCGAAAAAATCACCACCTGCCTGTGGTTCGACAGCCAGGCCGAGGAAGCCGCCGAATACTACGTCTCCGTCTTCGACGGCGGCAAAATCCTCGACGTCTCCCGGTATGGCGAGGGCGGTCCCGGGCCGGCCGGCCAGGCGATTACCGTCCGTTTCCAGGTTGACGGGCGTACCTTCACGGCATTGAACGGGGGACCGGCCTTCACCTTCACGGAGGCGGTGTCCTTTGTCATCGACTGCGCGTCGCAGGAAGAAGTGGACCGGTACTGGTCGGCCCTGACCGACGGCGGCCAGGAAAGCCAGTGCGGTTGGCTCAAGGACCGGTACGGGGTCTCGTGGCAGGTTGTGCCGGCCGTGCTGGGACAACTGATCGGTGGCCCCGACCCCGACGGCGCCCAGCGCGCCATGCAGGCGATGCTCGGAATGCGCAAGCTGGACATCGCCGCCCTTCAGTCCGCTTACGACGGCGACTGACGCCACTTATGCCCCCGGCGCCCGGCGCCGGTTGGTCCGCCGCGCCGTATTCCGGTGCGGCGGACCGGGCCAGGCCCGCCCTGACCCCCGGTCGGCGTGGCCCGCGGGCTCCGGGGCGGTCCGCACATATGATCGTGGCATGAGTAGCGACGCCGTTCCGGAGGCTGTTGTCCCGGTGCAGCTGGATCCTCAGCTGGACGGCCAGCTGAGCATTAACGACATCCTGCTCGAACTGGGCCAAGCTCCCGTGGTGCATCCTTCCCCGGACGCGGCCAGTGAGCTGCACTTCTTCTAGGCCCGCCACCTCGGCAAATTCAGGCCTTATGGTCCTTACAGCGGATATGCCGGCGGACTACCTTGGCGCGTAAGGAATGCCAGCAGGGCTTCCTCAGAACGAAAGGATGGCTCCCGTGGAGCAATTCTGGAGCGTCATTTGGCTGTTCTTTTGGGGATTCGCGTTCGTCGCCTACCTTTTCGCGCTGTTTGCAGTTATCACCGACATTTTCCGGGACCACGAGCTCAACGGCTGGCTCAAGGCCGTGTGGATCATTTTCCTCGTCTTCGTGCCGTTCCTCACGGTTCTTGTGTACCTGATCGCGCGGGGCCGCAGCATGGCCGAGCGCCAGGCCAGGAGTGCACAACAGGCCCAAGCCGCCACTAACGAGTACATCCGCTCCGTCGCCACAGCATCCCCCACCCAGGAAATCGCCAAGGCCAAGGAGCTCCTCGACGCCGGCACGCTGACCCAGAGCGAGTTCGACGCTGTCAAGGCCAAGGCGCTGAGCCAGGCCTGACCGGCCGGCCGTCCTGAGGGCGCATTTTCGCCCGTGTCATCGCCCGACGAGGCCCATATGGAGGTCGTTGTAGCGGTTCCCCTGCACACCGATCCGGCGTGCCACCGCATTCAAGTCGGCGACCTCGTCGGCAGAGAGCGCGACGGCGGTAGCGGCCGCGTTTTCCTCGAGGCGCCCGCGCCGCCTGGTCCCGGGGATCGGGACGATCCACGGCTGCTGGGCCAGCAGCCAGGCCAGTGCCACCTGGCCGGGGGTTGCACCCTTGGCGCCGGCGAGACCGGCGACGTGGTCCACGAGGGCCTGGTTCGCGGCCCGGTTCTCGGCGGTGAAGCGGGGGATAGTGCCCCGGATATCGCCGTCTGCGAATGACGTCGAGGGGTTGACGGTGCCGGTGAGGAAGCCCTTGCCGAGCGGGCTGAAGGGTACGAACCCGATGCCCAGTTCGGCCAGCGTTGGCAGCACCTCCGGTTCCGGATCCCGTGTCCACAGGGAGTACTCGCTCTGCACGGCCGTCACCGGGAAGACAGCATGTGCAGCCCGGATGGTGGCGGCGGAGGCTTCGGAAAGGCCGAAGTGGCGGACCTTGCCGGCCTCGACCAGTTCGCCGACGGTGCCCGCGACTTCCTCGATAGGCACATTCGGGTCGACCCGGTGCTGGTAGAAAAGGTCGAGGGTGTCGACGCGGAGCCTGCGCAGCGACTCGTCGGCGACCCGTTTGATCCGCTCGGGGGAGCTGTCGAGTCCTACCGATTTGCCGTCCTCGATCCGCCAGCCGAACTTGGTCGCTATCACCACCTCGGCCCGCACCGGGGCGAGCGCCTCGCCGACGAGTTCCTCATTGACGAAGGGCCCGTATACCTCTGCGGTGTCGAAGAAGTTGATTCCGATCTCGACGGCGTTGCGGAGCACCTCGAGCATCGTCTGGCGGTCTCCGGGGTTCGGACCGTAGCCCTGTGACATGCCCATGCAGCCAAGACCGATGGCCGAGACCTGCAAGCCCTGTCCGAGAGTTCGCGTGTGCATCTTGTCTCCTTTGATCGTTGTGCGGGGAGTCGGGTTCAGCGTCTCCAGTCAACTTGCCGTTGCGGCCACGTGGGAGACCCTGGTGAAAGGTGTACCGGCAGGGCACCCCTCAAGGGATCCCGCAGCCCCAGGCCGGAGCTCAGTGAAGTGCAAGGACCAGGTAGGTGGCTGCGAGGGCCAGCGCTGTGGGGGTCATGACGAGGCGTTCGGGTTTGCTGCGGGAGATCCCGTTCATGACGACGCCGAGCGCGAAGTATGCCGTCATCACCCACACAGTGATTGAAGTAAAGGCTTCGCTGACCAACGGCAGGACAAGGCCGGCCTTGGCCAGCGCTACATAGGCGAAAAGGGCATACGCAGCTATGGACAGGGCGCTCCCGATTCTGAGTTTGGCAGGCAGGATACGGTGTTGTCCGCCCCACGCCATCCTCCCGAGCGGAGCTCCACCGATGAGTGCGGCCTGGAAGATGGCCAAGCCGGCTAGAAGGGCGCAGGCGAGTGTTGCGAAAAGCTGATCAACTGCCATCAAAAACCAGTCCCCTGTCCAGTCCCAAGCAATCTCGCGAGCGGCGGGCACACGGCTGTCACTGCCGGTTCGTCCCGGGAAGCGCGTCTTGCGGCAAAACTAGCACTCCCATCACGAGATCGAAGGAACGCCGTCCCGAATTCCTCGACTGATCCTCGGCCCCCGTGCGTACGTGCAAACCGGGGTACTGTAAGGCGCATGGAGATGCGCCTCGAGGTCGTGCAAGTACCCGTCAGTGATGTGGACAAGGCCAAGTCGTTCTACACAGACCGGCTCGGGTTCGCCCTGGACCATGATGTCGAATACATACCGGGCATGAGGGTTGTCCAACTCACGCCGCCCGGCTCCGCCGCCTCCATCGTCATCGGCACGGGAATGACCAGCATGCCGCCGGGCAGCCTGGAAGGACTGCAGTTGGTGGTCCCCGACATGGCATCGGCACGGGCTGAGCTACTCCGGCGGGGAGCAGAGATCAGCGACGTCCAAGACATCGGTGGAATCGCCTTCGCCTACTTCAGCGACCCGGACGGCAACCGCTGGGTGATACAGGAAGCTACGCCGCCGGACGTTCGGGAAGCCTTTCAGCGCTAGGCGGCTGGAAGCGGACGCGGCCGGCGCGCTCGACGGCGTGCTTCTGCCTTTCCTTCTGCCGCTACGCGCCGACCGTTAGTAGGTGATGGCGCGGGAGCGCGTCGGCCGCCAGCGTCCTTCCTGCTTCGCGAACGGCGTCGTCATTTCCAGGGGCCACGTCGCCCGTGACCCCCAGATCGTTGCGTCGACGAGATTTCTGGCGACAAGGACGGCCGTATCGCCGTGGACCTCAACCTTGACCGACTGCTCACGGATGCCGTGGTAGGTCATTTCGCCGGAGTCAATCTGCGCCAGCCACTCGGCCTTGGACTGCACGTACCCGGTGATATGTACAAGGACGAAGCCGTCGTCGAGCAACTCCTCGAGCCGGTCAGTGCGTCCCTGGACCATCCAGCGGTTCAGATCAGCGTTGGCCTTCTTGATGGCCGCTGCGGCATCCGAAGGCTCGTAGTTGCCAGTGTCGTTTGTCATGGTGTGCTCCGGTTTGATTGAACGGGTGTCAGCAAGGGGCCCTTGGAAGGGGCGGACCTGGCACGGGCGGCGCGCCGGGCCGATCGCTCGGCCGGGACGATGAGGATGAGGACGGCCGCCAGGGCCGCTGCCAGCATGCCGGAACCGCCCGTGTAGGCGACCGCCGCGCTGGCGGCGAGCGAGCCGGCGTTGGCCGAGAGCGCGACGAGGACACCGACGCCGAGGGCGCTGCCGAGCTGGTGCGAAGTGTTGACGAGCCCCGAGGCTGCTCCGGCGTCCTTGGCGGTGACTCCCGCGAGCCCCGCGGCCGTGAGCGGGGCGAAGGCGAGGCCCTGGCCGATTCCGATCAGCACCAGCGGCATTGCAACCCCGGTGAGGTACGGGGTCGCGGCGGTGATCCTGCTCAGCCAGAACACGCCGCCAAGGGTTACGGCAAGCCCGGCAGCGAGCAGAATCGCGTTGCCGAACCGGTGGGTGAGCCGCGGGACGCCCAGCGCGACGAAGAAGTTCACGATCGTCATGGGGAGGAATGCGACGCCGGCCTGGAGCGGGTTGTAGCCGTAGACGCCCTGCAGGAACTGGGTGGTGAAGAAGAAGAAGCCGATCATAGTGCCGGCGAAGAGGAGGCGCGCTGTGTAGTAGGCGCCGGCCCGTTCCCGGATGGCGAAGAGGTGCAGCGGCATGATCGGCTGCTTGACCTTCCATTCGTTGAGGACCAGCAGGCCTAGCAGCAACGCTGCCACGATCAGGGCCGTGGCCGTTTCGGGCGCCGCCCAGCCGGCGTCGACGGAGTTGACGATCGCGAAGACGAGGGCGCCCATGCCAAGGGTCGACGCCACGGCGCCGGTGAAATCGAAGCGGCCGGAGGCCCGCGGGGATTCCGGGATGAACCTGACCGCGGCGATGATCATGGCGATTCCGATGGGCACGTTCACGTAGAACCCCGCCCGCCAGGAAACCCATTCGGCAAGCGCGCCGCCGACGACGAGGCCCAGGCTGGCCCCGATTCCCGCGACGGCGCCGTAGGATGCCACGGCGCGGGTGCGCTCCCGGCCGGCAGCGAACGTAGCCGTCAGCAGAGAGAGCGAGGAGGGGGCCACGACTGCTGCGCCAATTCCCTGGAGTGCCCGAGCAGTAATCAGCCACTCGTCGCTGGGGGCGGCTGCGACCAGAAGGGACGCAAGGGCGAAGACCGCGAGAGCGCCGATGAACACGCGACGGCGGCCCAGAATGTCGCCGAGGCGGGCCCCGAGCAGCAGCAGTCCGCCGAACACCAGCGTGTACGCGTTCTGGACCCAGGACAGTGCGGTGGCCGAAAGGTCCATTTCAGCCTGGATTCTGGGCAGGCCTGTGAAGATGATCGAGTTGTCCAGGATGATCATGAAGTAGCTGACAAGGATGATCGCCAGGATCGCCGTCGGGCGGACCCGGGTGGCGGACGCGGCTGTGGTGGCGGGCACGGTGGTCCTTCGTGGTCGGATGGTGTGGTGTTTCTGAAAGTCGGTCAGGCGGCGGCCCGCACTATCAACAACACCGCAGAAAGCCACGGAGCGGGAGTCACTGCTGGTCCACGCACTCCCAGACCACCCTTCAGCCCCGGTTCCCGCGCCGAGAGGTGTACTGACAGGCCCTCCCACACTTCCATCACCGGCCGTAGCCTGAAAGCATGGAGAGCCGAAATGATGTGAGTGAGTTCCTGCGCACGCGCCGCGCGAAAGTGACACCGGAACAGGTGAATCTGATCGTCGGGAGCAACCGCCGCGTCCCGGGGCTGCGCCGCGAGGAGGTGGCGACCCTGGCCTCGGTCAGCGTCGACTACTACGCGCGTTTGGAACGCGGAAACCTCAGCGGGGTCTCCGATGAAGTACTGGAATCCATTGCGCACGCCTTGAGGCTGGACGAAGCCGAGACCGCGCACCTGTTCGCTCTCGCCCGTGCCGCGCAGCCCGGGCCGGCCCGCCGCCGGCGTCCGGCGAAGCCGCAGGAGGTGCGGCCCAGCCTGCAACGGTTCGTGGACTCCATTACTGGTGCGCCCGTCTGGGTGCGCAACGAACGCATGGACTTCATCACCGCCAACGCGCTCGGCCGTGCACTGTACGCGCCCCTGCTGACCGGCAGTGCCCGGCCCGCCAACAGCGCCCGCTTCGTGTTCCTCTATCCGGAGGCCCGGAGCTTCTTTCCCGACTGGGAGCGGAGCGCCAACGATATCGTCGCCGTCCTGCGCAGCTCCGCGGGCCAGGACCCGCACGACAAGGGACTCTCGGATCTGGTCGGGGAGCTTGCGACGCGCAGCGAGGACTTCCGTACCCGCTGGGCAGCCCACAATGTTCGGCTTCACAGAACCGGCTTCAAACGTATCCATCACCCCGTGGTCGGCGATCTCGAACTCACGTACGAGGCGATGGAGCTGCCGGCCAACCCCGGCTGGACAATGTTCGCTTACACCGCCGAACCCGGCTCCGCGACCGAGGAGCGCCTGAAACTGCTGGCCAGCTGGGCTGCGACGTCCACCGCCGAGATTCCCGTCGTCGCCTCCCACTCCGGCTGAAGGAAAGATCCCGCGTTGCGGGACGCGGGTGGCGGTTTCCCCAGCATATCGTCGCACTATTCATGTTTGACCCCTAAAATCTAAATAGTAGGGTGACTATTTAGACTTCCGGAGGATCCATGACCCGTTGGCCCGCGCACGGCAGCAAGACGATGCCGTGGAAGTCGTCGGGGCGGCCGCCGCGCGAAGACCGGGAATTCACCGAGGTTGTCGTCTCGCTGCCACCCATGATCGCCCGGAGCTGGTTCGATCCGGGGCGCGAGACCATTGTCGCCCTTGAGGAGGCCGCCGTTGCCATAGCGTCCCTGGACGTCACGGCCGGCACCCGGATGGCCGCCATCAGCGGGTTCCTTCTCCGCAGTGAGGCCGTTTCCTCCTCTAAAATCGAGCACGTCAACGCCAACCGTGACGACTACGCCCGGGCCATGATCGGGCTCAAGGCCAGTGATGACGCCCGCTCCATGGTGGCGGCAGCCGACGCCGTACAAGGGATGATCGACGACGCCGGGCGAACCGGGGAGATCCGGCTGGAGGCAATGCTGGGTGCCCATCACACGCTCATGAAAGAGGACCCGATGGACGGCCCACACGCCGGCAAATTCAGGGACGTTCAGAACTGG
The DNA here is from genome assembly GCF_918697925.1 of Arthrobacter sp. Bi26. GTDB lineage: Bacteria > Actinomycetota > Actinomycetes > Actinomycetales > Micrococcaceae > Arthrobacter. The sequence continues at coordinate 11,353 of NZ_CAKKMF010000021.1, read as the reverse complement.
ATCGGCGGCAGCGACCATTCGCCGCGCGGGGCCATCCACGTCCCGCCCCCGCCGGAGCTCGTGCCGGCCCTGATGGAGGACCTGATGGTCTTCTGCAACCGCCGCGATGTACCGATCATGGCGCAGGCGGCGATCGCGCACGCCCACTTCGAATCCATCCACCCCTTCACCGATGGCAATGGCCGGATCGGCCGGGCCTTGATCGGCGCGATTTCCCGGCGTCGCGGGCTCACAAAGAACACGGTCACCCCGATCGCGTCGGCGATGGTCGCCGACGTCGACACGTATTTCAGCCTCGTCAACAACTACCGCTCCGGTGACGCCGATCCGTTCGTGCTCTACCTGGCCCGTTCCGCGGTCCGCACCTCGGACGCCGCCCGGGAATCCGTGGCCGCACTCGATGCCCTGCCGGCGATGTGGCTGGAGCTGGCCAGGCCACGCAGGGGATCCGCGGACGAGAAGATCATTCCGTGGCTTCTGGAGCGGCCCGTGTTCGAGGCCCACAGCGCTGCCCATATTGCCGGCGTCGCCGAAAGCTCCGTCTACGCCGCGCTGCAGAGGCTCTCCAATGCTGGGGTCATCACCCCGGTCACGCAGTCAAAGCGCAGCCGTGCCTGGGCGGCGACAGAAGTCCTCGACGAGGTGGACCGGCTCAACAACCGGCTGGCAGACGCCGGAAAGATTGGCTGAGGGGGCGACGACGTCCCGCTGTTGGCCCGTGGTTTGGCGGTGCAATTTGGCGGGTGCTTTTTGATGGTGCTTTTTGATGGTGGTGGTTGCAGAATGGAAAGAAGCCGGGCTGTTTCCCAGCCCCCTCCAGCGTCGAGGACGGCACATCATGACAACCAATAAGACACGGACTGCACTTGTGCTGGCCACGGTCCTGATCGGGCTGAGCGGCTGTGCCGGAGGCGGCGGAACACCGGCGTCGGCCCCTGCCACGACGGCCGGGACCTCTCCCAGTATGTCGATGGAACCGTCCGCCCCGGCGGGATCTACCGCTTCAGGGCCGGCAAACGCCGCCGCCGCGACAATCACGATCAGCAAATTCGCCTACGAGATCCCTGGCTCGGTCGCGCCCGGTGCTGAGGTGAAGGTGGTGAACATGGACACTGCCGAGCACACGGTGACCGCAGACCAGGATGCGACACTCTTCGATGTAGAGGTCAAGGAAAACGGCGGTACGGCCACATTCAAGGCGCCTTCCGTGCCGGGCACATACGCGTTTCACTGCACGTACCACTCCAACATGCACGGCTCGCTGACCGTCAAATGAGGACGACGCCGGCGGGGGCGCGTTCTTGACGGTCTCGATCGAGAAAGGTGCCTTGGCGTGGCTATCAAGACCCCCTCACCGTCGCTTGACCCATCCGTCGTTGAGGACTTGAGTTCGGCTCTCCGTGGCCGGCTGCTCCGTCCCGGAGAATTCGGCTACGACGAAGCCCGGAAGGTCTTCAACGCGATGATTGACCGCCGTCCGGACGTGATTGTCCGCCCTGCTGACGCCGAAGATATCCGCCGCGCGGTGACCTTCGCCCGGGAAAACGATCTCCCTGTTTCCATCAAGGGCGGCGGTCACAACGTGGCAGGGAACGCCGTCGGCGCCCATGGGCTCATGCTGGAGTGCTCTGGCATGAAGAACGTGCGGATCGATGCCGAACGGCGCGTCGCCGTGGCTGGAGCGGGTGCGCTCCTGGCCGACCTTGACGTCGCCACTCAGGCATACGGCCTAGCCACGCCGCTCGGAGTCGTCTCGGTTACCGGCATCGCCGGCCTGACCCTCGGCGGTGGCATCGGCTGGCTCAACGGCAAGCACGGGCTCGCCTGCGACAACGTGCTCGCCGCCGACATCGTGACTTCCGATGGCAGGCTCCTGACGGTGAGCCCCGGCGAACACGCAGACCTTTACTGGGCCATCCGGGGAGGCGGCGGCAACTTCGGCGTCGTTACTTCGTTCACGTATCGTTTTGCATCCCGTCGGGCCGGTCCTTGCCGGGGCGCTCTCATTCCCGGCCGAACGGACGAGGGAGGTCCTGCGGTTCTACCCCGGGTTCGCCGCCTCTTGTCCCGACGAACTCTCGATGTCGGCCAGCCTGGGGCCCGACGGCTCGGGGCGCCCTGTCTTCGGCGTCGGCGTCTGCTGGAGCGGCGAGCACGATGAGGCGGAGCAGGCTCTCCGACCGCTGCGCGATCTCGGCCCAGCCCTGGATGTGGTGGTCCCAACGGACTACGTCGTTCTGCAGAGCGCTCACGACGCGGACTTTCCGTCGGGCCAGAACCACTACTGGAAATCGAGCTTCTTCACCGACTTCACCGCCGACGCCGTCGATGTCCTGCTCCAGTTTGCGTCCGAGATGCCCTCGGCGGCGAGTGGCATCGGAATGCAGCAACTGCACGGTGTGGCCGCCCGGGTCGACCCGGCAGCCACGGCATTTCCCCATCGCCGGTCCCAGAGCGAACTCCTCATCCTGGCCCAGTGGTCGGACCCGGCAGCGACGGAGCGCCACATCGGCTGGGCCCGCGCCTTCTTCGAAGCGATGCAGCCCTTTGCCGCGAGCGGGGTATACGTCAACGACCTGGGCCAGGAGGGGGAGGAGCGCGTGAGAGCAGCCTACGGCGCCAACTACGATCGCCTGGCCGCCGTCAAAGCCACATACGACCCAATCAACCTCTTCCGATCAAATCAGAACGTCCGCCCGATCGCCTAGGAACTTCGCCGGTGTGATGGACGCTGGGCGACGCCAGAGAGGGGCCGGGGCAGCTCGACCTTGTCGAGTCTTCCAGCAGCGTTGGACGGCATTCCAGTAGCCTGCAGGGATGATCGAGGACGAGCAAGAACTAGCAGGTGGGTCTTCATCGATTGGGATGGTGCCGGCCCCAGCACACGGCTGTGGGATCTGGCGTACGCCGCGCAGTCGTTCGGCCTTGCCGCACGGTCAGCTCTGCTGGCGGTGCTGCTCCAGGACGTCCCGGGCGGTGGTCCATTTCCGGCTGCCGTACCTGTCGTTGTGGACGTAACGCAGATTGGCGTCGCCACTGAACATGCTGGCGAAGTACTGCATGCCCTGCCACGGCGGGAACGGCTCGGTGGAGGCCGGCATGAGGGCTCTAACTGCCCTGCTCATAGCAGTCAGGGAACCAACGCTGCCCGCGTAGAGGAGCCGGAATTGTGTACCCGTCAGGTCGGTCATGGTGGATGCCAGGGTCCTTGCCGTGACCTTGTCCCCGGCGATCTGGAGGACACGGGGAGCCCGCTGGTCGAGGGCGGCGGCTGCAGTGTACGTGGCAGTGTCGTCTTTGGTGGTGAAGTCGAGCACCTGGTCGGGGTCGGACCAGAACAGCACACGGCGCCGTGAGAACAGGATCATTGGCGCCTGCCCGGCGAGCATGTCGGTGAAGGCGCCGTTGAGGATCGATGTGGCCTGGATTTCGGTTGCGTCCAATCTCTGTGCGAAGTCTCTGCGGAGCTGCAAGTTCCGGTTGCTTCGGGGCCGGATACCGCGGTAATCGATGGAGAAATCGGAAGGGATGAAACGGGGGACACCCACCGCGGCCGCCGCCTCCAGCAAGCGCGATTGACCATCCAAGATGGCGCTGTCGAGGCCGTTGATCGCGGAGACCACGCAATCAACATCCGTGCACGCCCTTCGGAGGCCGTCCGGATCGTCGTAATCCGCCTGGATCACCTCGGCGCCCTGGGCGCGCAGCTGTGCAATCCGCGCTGTGTTGGTCTCCGGTCGTGTCAGGACCCGAACGGTGGCCCCGAGGACGACCAGATTCCGCAGGATAAGTCCGCCGAGATCGCCGGTGGCACCGGCGAGAAGGACGGTGCCCGGAGGGGGTGTCGTCGCGGTCATGGATTGCACCTCAAGTGATGTCCGGTGGAAGGCGATAGTCGGCTAAGACTACCAACCGTGCCACATCCTCGGGGGCTTACCCCTCCAAACCAATGTCCTTAAGCGTCAGCGCCGGCGGCGAACTTCCGTCGATGTCCAGTACGCCGAACTCCTTCGCAACCGCGGCGGCGATAAGCACCTGACCGGTCCGCGCCATCAGGTTCGGATCGTGGAACAGCGCGTTGATCACGCGGCCGATGAATTCTGGGCTTTCGCTGGTCGAGAGATCGAACGCGCCACTTTTCGCCGCTGCCACGACCGCTTCGGTTCGAACCAGTCCGGGGTAGAGCGAGATTACCGGAACAGCGAACGGTTTCAGCTCGACGGCCATGTCGGACGTCATCTTGTCTGTCGCCGCTTTTGCGATGCCGTAGATCGTGTTGCCGAGGTGACGCTGCGCCGACCAGAAGCTGATGTTGATGATCAAGCCGCGGTGCCGCGGAGTCATCATGCGGGCCGCGTGCGCCGAACACACAAATGCGGCGCGGACGCCGGCGTCCATCATGCCGGTCCAGCGATGGGGCGGTTGATCCCAAAACGGCGCAGGCCACGTGAACGCGCCACCTTCCACCATCTTCTCGTAGCCGCCCCAGGCGCAATTGACGAGGAGATCGAGGCGGCCGCTCTCGGAGCGGATCGTTTCAAACACGCGCGCGGTCTCTTCGTCGTTGAGATGGTCGCAGCGCAGTCGCCGTATCTCCTGCGGCAGGTCCGCCTGGTCGATCGAGCGGCCCGTACCGTAAACCCGAAACCCCGCTGCCAGAAGGCCCCGCGCGATGCCACGGCCTACCCCTCGGCTTGCGCCGGTCACGAGCGCAACGTTTCCCGTTGGCGCTTCATTGCGTTCGCGTTCGTTGGTCATGCTAAGCGGCCCCCGGTTGCGTTCGGTTCCGTGATCCCCATGATAGGCCGGTGCTGGCGCCCGGGCGCCGGGAGCACTCACCTCTTTTCGCGCCGCTCGTGGTGCTCGCGCGCGCAAAGCCCACAGAACGGTGCGCTCCCGTACAGCTATCTTTCGCGGAGCCTGGTACGGCGAAGCCAGGATTCGACGGCGGCTCCGGCATCCCGGACTTCCTCGCCCCGCACGGCTAGACGATATGAAGTGTGATCAGGCCCTGCCCGTCCGGGTCGGCCATTATCGCCGGGGCGGTCCTGCAGCGCCTGCTTGATGTGAGCTTCGAGGACGCCGCAACGACGCAGCTGATCCCCGCGGCCCGCAGGTACCGGGCCAGGACAAACCCGGTCGGGGTCCCGCAGCGCTTCTTCCTCCGGGTCCGGGATCCGCACCTCGATGACCGAGCCGACGGCGAGCATCTCGGCCAGCACCCGGGCGTCACGCCGGTCGGTTTTCACCCGGTCCCCGGGGGCACGCAGCATGTCCCGGCTGCGCTCCGGCACGGCCAAGGACCTCGCGCACGCCCGCCAGCACGTGAACGCCATCCTGCTGCGCCATGGCATCCGCTACCCCCAAGACACCCGGTGGACGAAGGAACACCGTCTGTGGCTGCACCGCCAGCACTTTGACCAGCAGGCGCTGCAGTTCACCTACGAGGCCGATGTGGAGCAGGCCGAGCTGCTCACCGCGCAGCTGGCACGGATCGACAAACAGGTCACCGCGACGGCCGCGGCGTGCCGTTACGGCCCGGTGATTGATGCGCTGATGTGCCTGCGCGGCATCCACATCACGACCGCGTTCGGGCTGGCCGTGGAGATCGGCGACTGGACCCGCTTCACCGGCTCGACCATCGGGTCCTATCTCGGCATGGTCCCCAGCGAGGAATCCTCCGGCCAGTCCCGGCACCAGGGCCCGATCACCAAGGCCGGGCACACCTACGCCCGCAAACTCCTCATCGAAGCCGCCTGGCAGCACCGGCGCCCCTACGCCCGGCCCGGGGAACGGCTGCTGCGCCAGTTCGAGCTCGTCGCCCCGGCAACACGCATCCGCGCCCTGGAAGGAAACCACCGGCTGCACCGCAAATGGGAACACTTCGATGAACGCCACAAAATGCCGGTCAAGGCCAACACCGCGATCGCCCGGGAGCTCGCCGGCTGGTGCTGGTCACTGGCCGCCCCGCTCCAGCAAGGAGAACGCATGAACGCGGCCTGACCCGAACCTGCCGCCCGGGACGGGGTGGAAATGCGCTGGCAAGCATCCGGAGCCAACTCGAGGCTGGACTATGAGCAGGCGGGTCCAACCGTCGACGCTCGACGCTAGACACCGATACGCTCCCCGCCGAACACATCGTCATGCGGTAACCAACCCGCGAATGTCAGCCTGACACTGCAGTCGACACAAGACCCGCCAACACACCCCCACCACGACCCGGCGGCACACAATGAGCGGCCTCCGGAACCAAAACCCAGGAGCCGCTCATCCATGCCCACTTGACAACCGGAACTACATATCAGTCCTTCGCCGATGGTCGCCCCGGGGCAGGATCTCGCGTAGTCCCGTTCGGTGGTGCCGAGTCCGCTCATGGCGTGGGTGGTAACCGGATGGACTGACTTGCCGGTGAAGTCGTAGCTCTCGGCGAACGTCGCCATGATCATCGGGGCCCGGACGTTCCAGATCCCGCTGGCCAGGAGCACGGTGTCGTACTGGTCGATCGAGGGCATCGGGGAGGCGATGGCCGGGCGGGCGTCACCGTCCTGTTCACGGACGTTGCGAGCGACGGTTGCGTCGTAGTCCGCGGCGTAGGGGTCGGCGGCTTCGATGCGGTGGACATCGCATGTGATGCGCGTGCGGATCATTCCGACCAGGACCTCGGTGTTGCCGACGTCGAGGTCGGTGCGGCCGCCGTAGTGGTAGTTCTCCCCGGCCCGTGAGAAATAGGCGAGCAGGATCTGCCTGCCGTCGGGGCGGGGTCCTGGACTGCTTTGTGGCATGGGAATGTTCCGTTCTTTGGGGGCGCAGCCGGACGTTCCGGCGGTGATCATGGCAGCACCGAAACCGGCGACAGCCGAACGCAGGACGGAGCGCCGGCCCATGGTCCGTAGGTTCGTGGTCATCAGGGGTCTTCCGGTCGGGTTTTCTGGTTAGCTGTACCGGCGTCCACCCAGCCAGCTCACCATCGCGGGGTCGCGGTGGTCAAAGAAGAGGCTGGCAGCGGTGTCCAGCGTGGCGATCTGGCTCATTTGCGCATCGGTGAGAATGAAGTTGAAGACATCGAGGTTCTGGGCCATCCGCTCGGGCCGGACTGATTTGGGGATGACGACGACCTCGCGCTGGATGAGCCAGCGGAGCACCACCTGGGCGACCGACTTGCCGTGCGCCTCGGCGATGGCGCTGAGGAGCGGATCGGTGAACAGGTTGTTCTTTCCCTCGGCGAACGGTCCCCAGGACTCGATCTGGACGCCCCGTTCGCGCATCAGGGCCTGGTCGGCGGCGCGCTGGTGGAACGGGTGGGTCTCGATCTGGTTGACGGCCGGGACGATCTCGTTGTGATCGATGAGGTCGACGAGCCGGTCGGGGTGGAAGTTCGAGACGCCGATCGCGCGGGCCAGGCCTTCCTTGTGAAGATCCTGCATGGCCCGCCACTCGCTGTGGTAGTCCCCGAGCGGCTGGTGGATCAGGTACAGATCCAGGTAGTCCAGTCCCAGCCGGTGGAGCGAGTTTTCGAACGAACGCCTGGTGTCGTCTTGTACACTGCCGGTCGGGGTGTGCTGGATCCAGAGCTTGGTGGTGACGAAGAGTTCCTCGCGAGCGATGCCGCTGGCCTTGATCGCGGCACCGACGGCCGCCTCGTTGCCGTAGGAGGCCGCCGTGTCCAGGTGGCGGTATCCGGCTGCGATGGCGGCCTCGACGGCGGCCTGGGTTTCGTGGTCGGGGATCTGGAAGACGCCGAAGCCCAGGATCGGCATCTCGACGCCGTTATTTAGGGTGACGGTATTCATGGTGTTTCCTTTGTTTGGGGGTGGTAGGGGCCGGATCGTAGTCGCAGGGACGCGGCGACAAGGATCTGAACTCCTTCAAGAAAACCAGCCATATCCTGCGCGCGGGAGTGCCTGCTGTGCGGTGTACTGCCAGTTCCTGTCAGGCCGGGCCGGGGCGTCGTAGCGTAGAGGCCATGGAGAACAACAACGACGTCCGCGAGTTCCTCATGAGCCGGCGGTCGCGCATCACTCCGGCCCAGGCCGGGCTGCCCGCCTACGGCGGAACAAGGAGGGTGGCCGGCCTCAAGCGCGAGGAAGTGGCCATGCTCACCGGCGTAAGCACGGAATACTACGCCCGGCTCGAACGGGGGAACCTGCGGGGAGTCTCCGAGAGTGTCCTCGAGTCACTCGCAGGCGCCCTGCACCTCGACGAGGCTGAACGAGCCCACCTGCTCGACCTGGCCAAGGCCGCCACGCCGGCGCCGGCATCACGAACACGCCGGGCACGTGCAGAAGTGCGCCCCAGCGTTCAACGGATCCTGGCCGGCATGACAGGCACACCCGCATACGTCCGCAACTCACGCATGGATGTCCTCGCCGCCAACGGCCTCTGCTTCGCCCTCTACGCCGGCATTCTCAGCCCCGAGAGCCTGCCGCTGAACCTCGCACGGTTCATGTTCCTCGACCCGCGCTCCCAGGAATTCTTTCTCGAATGGGACACGATCGCAGATGATCTCGCCGCCGCCCTCCGCGCCGAAACAGGACGCAACCCGCACGACAGGGCATTGAACAGCCTCATTGGTGACCTTGCCACTGGAAGCACGGAATTCTCGACACGCTGGGCACGGCACAACGTCCGCTTCCACCGCTCAGCCCGCAAGACACTGCACAACCCACTGATCGGGGACATCGAACTCACAGGCGATTCGTTGGAGTTCCCGGGAACGGGTCTGACTCTCATTGCCTACACTGCTGAACCGGAAAGCCATGCCCAAGAGCAACTCGACTTCCTCAGCAGCTGGAGTACCACCAACAAGCGTCCGATCGAAACGGCTCCAGCCCATCCGCGGACCGCAGCAATCATCCCGCCAGATGGCGACTCCCGGGACTGAACCTGAGCACCAAAGACCGCAGCAAAATTTAATCATGACTTTTACGGGGGTGGCAGACTTTCTGGCATGGAGCCAATGGATTGTCTGGTCATCTACGTCCCCACCGAAGCTGCGCACGCGGTCCGGCAGGCCATTGGCGACGCCGGGGCGGGCAGGCTGGGCAACTACTCGCACTGCTCGTTCAGCCTCGACGGCACCGGGCGCTTCACACCGCTGCCGGGCGCGACCCCGACCATCGGCGCCGTCAATGAGCCCGAGGAGGTGCCGGAAACCCGGATCGAGGCGATTTACCCGCGCTCCCGGCGCGCCGCCGTCGTCGACGCCGCGCTGTCCGCGCATCCATACGAGACGCCGGCGTTCATGACCTTCCCGGTAGATGCCAGCCTGCCGGACGGTACAGGCTCGGGGGACTAACGCCGCCGACGGAACAGGAGGCTCCCGACGCCGGAGTGGCCAGGTCAGGGGTGTCGGGTGGCCTGCACGACGACGTCGTGCAACGGAATGGCTCGGCCACCGGGACCAAGGAGTGTGCGCGTGATCTCCTCCCTAGTCCTGATGCTCCATGCGGCCGAATCCAGGCTCCGGGTGATGTCCGCGAGAGTGGCTGTCGCCTCGGCTGGTGGGTGATGTCCGTGTCCTGTGGAGGCGGTGCGGTGCTGGTTCGGCTCCACAGCGCCGGTCCCGTCGAATACCTCGGCCTCATCGGAAGGCAAGGCCAACGCGCCCACGTCCGCGCAGCACCCAAACTGGATAGCTAGGCCTATCTTCCGATGGGCTCAGGACTCAGACCGCTGCCGGTGCCATCCGGAGTGCCAGCATCCCGCCTTCGAGGAGCTCAAGTTCGACGATGTGCAGAGTGTGCCGGGTGCCGTCCTCCGGCAGCATCTTCTTGCCATGCCCGAGCACGATGGGGGAGACCAGCAGAATGTACTCGTCGACGAGGCTCTCCTTCATGAGCGTCTTGACGAGCGTCGGGCTTCCCCAAACGATCACGTTCTCTTGTTCGCGAAGCGCGCGGACCCGGCCGGGTATGTCGCCGGCGATAATCGTGCTGTTGTTCCAGTCCGCGTGGTCCATGGTGGTTGACGCGACATACTTCGGCATGGCGTTGAACTTATCGGCGGTGAAGTCGCCCGACCGCGACGGCCAGGAGGCGGCGAATCCGTCATAGGTGACCCGGCCGAGCAACATCGAGTCCGCCGCGGCCAGCACTTGTTCATTGAAAGCCGCGGTGGCGTCGCTGAAGAACGGGCCTGTCCAGAGCTGGGGTTCCTCGGCGACGTTGTCCAGGGTGGTAAAAGCGGTGACAGTGAGCTTGCCCATGAAGATCTCCTTCAGGTCGGTGGCGCTTGGCTGTTATCCGCACCCGTCGTCGAACCGGCGGCAGCGACTATCAGCCACAATCTACCGCCAATGCCCATCGCCGGGCCAGGGAGTCCAGATCACGCCCGCCGGGGTGTGACCATGCAGAACCCCGTGCTGCGACCGTCAGTTCTGTACTCGCTGACGATACTCCCGGGGAGTTTCGCCGGCGTCGTTGCGGAAATGCCGGTTGAAATTGGAAAGGTTCGTGAAACCCACTTCGTAGCAGATGTCGGAGATGGATTTGTCGCTCTGCTCCAGCAGGCGGCGGGCGTGGGCCAGACGAAGTTTGCGCACGAGGTCGCTGAAATTCTGGCCGGTTGCGCGCTTGAAATACTTCGAAAACGTGGGCTCCGACATTCCCACCAGCGCCGCAGCTTCGGACATCCTGACGCTGCCGGCGTGATTGCTGAACACGTACTCGAGGACTATGTCCACCACGGCCGCGCCCTGGCCGTCCAGCTGAGGCCGAAACCATTCGTCGGCGAGGTAGCGCCGTTCCTCCTGCGGTGCGCGCGAAAGGATCGCCAACACGTCAAAGAGATGGTGAAGCCGCTGCAACCCGGTGGAAGTTCCCATCGCTTCGAGGGAAGCCGCGGCGGCCGTGGCTGATCGCCCCAGGAACTCGATGCCGCGCGAGGACTGTTCCAGCAGGGGTTTGACCTCGGCCATTTCCGGGAGAATCGAGGCAGCCTGCTCAACCCATTTTCCGTCGAACTGAATGAGGGCGTCCCTGCCCTGAAGCACTTCTCCGGGCTCGAGGTCGCTGACCCAGTCGTGCGGCAGCCCCGAACCCACCAGGGCGAGGTGTCCGGCCTCGAAAGTGCCGATGTGGTCTCCCACGATGAACTTTCCGGTGCCTTTCCGGATCAGGTGCAGTTCGTATTCAGGATGGTAGTTCCAACGTGCAACCGGGCTGGGGTAATCGTGCTCGTGCCAACGGACGGAATGGTTGGGGTCTTCCGGAATCACCTCCCGGTTGGCCCGCATCCCCAGCAGTCTTTCGGCAAGCCTGGCCGTTGCGCCGTCGCTCGGGTCCGCCGTGCTCATCCTGGTTCTCCCATGAGTTCGGATCATGAATTATGGACGGCACCTTGGCCGCCCCCTCCC
>NZ_CAKKMF010000020.1 GCF_918697925.1 Arthrobacter sp. Bi26 | reverse complement strand
CCGAACCGCGGCGACGGATAGAACCCGTTGAGGAGTTCGTCCACGGAAACTGCCGGCGTACGGGCGGCGAGCTGTTCGATCTGTACCAAGGTGGTCCGTTCTGCTGGTCTCTTGTCCCCAGCAAGAATACCGGCAAAGCATGCCCGGCCCGCGTGCGCGGGTGCGGATCCGCGGCCGGCGTGAGGAAGACCACATTTCCCCGTGTGAACCCGGTGGAGCATTCCCACTGGCCCGTGACTAGTGTTGTAACAGGCCCGGCGCCGCGAACGCTTTCCGCGCCCGGCCTCCTGACCGTTCCAGTGAAAGGCCATCACAATGTCCTACCCCGTTGAGCAGAACGAGAAATTCGCCGCCTACGCCCACCCCGACCGCCTGGTGTCCACGGAGTGGCTGGCCACGGCGATCGAGGACGGCGCCCTCGACGGCGGCAACCTGGTGGTGGTCGAATCCGACGAAGACGTCCTGCTGTACGAGACCGGCCATATCCCCGGCGCCGTGAAAATTGACTGGCACACGGATCTGAACGACGAAGTGACCCGCGACTACATCTACGGCGAAGCCTTCGCCGCGCTGGCGGCGGCCAAGGGCATTTCCCGGGACAGCACCGTGGTGATTTACGGCGACAAATCGAACTGGTGGGCCGCGTACGCCCTGTGGGTTTTCACGCTCTTCGGCCACGAGGACGTCCGGCTCCTGGACGGCGGCCGGGACAAGTGGATCGCCGAGGGCCGGGCCCTGTCCACCGTAACAACCGTGGCCTCCCCCGCTGACTACCCCGTCGTGGAGCGCACCGACGCCCCGATCCGCGCCTTCAAGGACGACGTCCTGGCCCACTTCGGCAAGCCGCTGATCGACGTCCGCTCGACCGAGGAATACACGGGCCAGCGGACCCACATGCCCGCCTATCCGGAAGAGGGCGCGCTGCGCGGCGGCCACATCCCCACCGCGGCCTCCATCCCCTGGGCCCGCGCGGCGGCCGGCGACGGCACCTACCGGAACCGCGGCGAACTCGAGGCCCTGTACCTCGGCGAGGCCGGCCTGAAGGCAGGCGACGACGTCGTGGCCTACTGCCGGATCGGTGAGCGGTCCAGCCACACCTGGTTTGCGCTGAAGTACCTGCTGGGCTTCGAGACAGTACGGAACTACGACGGTTCCTGGACCGAATGGGGCAACGCCGTGCGCGTCCCGATCGTCAAGGGTGCCGAGCGCGGCGCGGTTCCGGCCGGCCGGTAGTTACGGCCATGATGGACCGGAACCGTCAGCGGCAGGGACAGCGACAAGGACACAATCGTCACGCGTGCGTAAGCTGGGAATGATGAATACTTCAGCCCTCCCCGCCGCGCTGGCGGACATTGTCGACGATTTCCAGGCCCTGACCGAAGCGGACCGCCTGCAGCTTCTCCTCGAGTTCTCGCAAGGACTTCCGGAACTTCCGGAGCGGCTCCGGGACCACCCGGAGCTGCTGGAGCAGGTAGTGGAGTGCCAGACGCCGCTCTTCCTGACCGTCGAGACGGAACAGGCCGACGGCGGCGCCCCGGAGCGCGTCCGGCTCTACTTCAAGGCACCCAGGGAGGCCCCGACCACCCGTGGCTTTGCCGGGGTGCTCCATGAAGGACTCGACGGGCTCAGCGCCGCGGAAATCCTGGCAGTCCCGGACGACATGCCCGAACTGCTGGGCCTCACCCGGGCCATCACTCCCCTGCGCATGCGCGGGATGACAGCCATGCTGGGCCGGATCAAGCGGAAAGTCGTCGCCTCGGGAACCCGGCAGTTGCCGGTGCAGTCCTAACTTCCAGCGCCGGACAGCCAGAGCACATGGCCCGCAAACACGCGTCGCAGGGAACTCCGGCCACCGCAGCACTCGCGGCCGCCGGGGTTCCCTTTGTCGCCCACCCCTACTCACATGACCCCGCGGTGGCCAGCTATGGCCTGGAAGCGGCCGAAGTGCTCGGCGTCGACCCTGCCCGGGTCTTCAAGACCCTGATGGTCGACGTCGACGGCCGGCTCGCCGTCGGCGTCGTGCCCGTGAGCGGCAGCCTGGACCTCAAAGCGATGGCCGCAGCCTTGGGCGGCAAGAAGGCAGAGATGGCGGACCCGGCAGCGGCGCAGCGGCGGACCGGTTACGTGCTCGGGGGTATCTCACCGCTGGGGCAGCGCCAGTCCTCCCCCACGGTGGTGGATGACAGCGCCCTGGAGCTGGAGACCATTCTCGTTTCGGGCGGACGGCGCGGCCTGGACATCGAGCTGGATCCGGCCGAACTCATTCGGCTCACGGCTGCCCGCACCGCCCGGATCGGGACCCGGCGCGACTGACCCGGTCTCAGACTGCTGTCCCCGTCGAGACGACAGATCACGGCAGTGGTCGCGCGAAACACTGCCGTGAACTGCTAGTTGGGTGTGGCGTTTCCGGCCGCCGTCTCCTGGTCGCCGGGGTTGGCACGGGGCGCCAGCTGCTGCCGGAGCCAGGCCGCGACCTGCCGGTCCCAGCGCTCCGGATCCACGTTCCATTCCTTGGTGTGCAGGGCCCTGTCGAAGGGCTCGAACGTGACCATCTCCGGATTCTTCTCGGCCAGCGCGGCGGAAGGCCCGAACGGCACGTATTCGTCGTCCACGCTGTGCACAATGAGGGTCGGCGTCCGCAGCTCCACGGCCCGCGAAACCCAGTCCATCGCCTTGAGGTCAACGGGGGCGGCCAGCCCGGTCAGCCGCCGGCCGAGGCGGTGGCTGAGCATCAGCTGTCCGTAGCGGCCCACGGACGACGGGATCCGGTTCAGCTCCGCGTGGTGGGCCAGCACGTTGACCCAGCTGATGACCGGCGCGTCCAGGACCATTGCCCGGATCAGGTGGCGATGGCGGGAGAGGTCAGCCGTCTGGAGGCAGATCGCGCCGCCCATCGACCAGCCGAACAGGACTACCTCGCGGGCGCCCTGTTCCAGGGCATAGCCGATGGCGGCCTCGACGTCGCGCCATTCGGTGGAACCCAGGCCGTAGCGCCCGTCGCTGGCTGACGGGGCCAGTCCGTCGTTTCGGTAGGAGATCAGCAGACTGGACATGCCCAGTTCCCTGGCGGCCCGGAGTGCCCGCAGTCCCTCCTGCCGGGTGGCACCGCGGCCGTGCACCATGATCGCCCAGACATCCGGGGCCAGATCCTCCGCCGGCGTGGCGCGGACCAGCCAGGCCGGCGCGGTCCCGGCATCGACATCGATCAGCACGTCCTCCACCGGAAGCCCCAACGCGGCCGGATCCGGATAGGCCGCCCCGCTCCACCATCCGCGCCGGGCGGTGGCAATGTCCCCGCTGTAGACGTGCTCAACCTCGCGCAGCACGGTACGTTCGGCCGGCGAGTAGGACAGGATCCGGCCGATCCGCGCATGGCCACGGCCGCCGTCGAAGAAGAAACCATAGACCCCGTCCACTGTGGAATCCGGGGTGGCGGCGAGAATGACCTGCAGCGCCCGGCCTTCGCGGATGACGGCCAGCACTTCCTGGTCCTCAGCGCGGAACCGGGCCGGGGTGATGACGCGACGGGCGAAATAGAGCGCGAGGGCGGAGGACCCGGCGGCCAGCACGCCCGCAGCGGCGCTGCCGCCGATGATGCCGCCCACCGCCCACTTGGCGCTTCCGGACGCGGTGGCGCCGGCGGCCGCCGCAAGGGGGACCGCTGTTTCGCGGGCAGCGGTCCGGCGGGCGGCGGTCCGGCGAAGATCCGGGCGGAGGTCCGGGCGGAGGCGCAAGGAGGATGCCATGGCACCATTCTGACTGAACCGCAGCCCAACCGTGGCATTGGCACGGCAGCCGGCATGGACACGCCAGGCTGCCGCGGGGCACAACCATGCGGGGCAACACGAGCGCGACTAGGCTGGGGTCATGAGTGATCCAATCGTCATTTTGACAGAAGAGCCCCTCGGTGCGGATGACCGCGTCAATATTGAAACCCTGATTGCCGGCGGTGATGCGCCCGTGCTGATCCTGGTGCCGGCCAACACCGAGCGGCACCTGGTGGTGGATTTCCTGGAGAACCTTTCCTTGCTTGAAATCGCTAAAGCCTTCCGTGAACTGACGGCACACTCCGACCCCGCCGTGGAGCGGGCCGAAGCCGCCGACACCCTGGCCGCGTCGCTGGCCGCACTGGCCGGCCTGGGCGGCGGCGTCTCGGGCGAAGTCGTCGAGGGCAAGGCCGTCGACGGCCTAGTTGCCAAGGTCAAGGAACTCAGTGCCGGACAGGCTGTGGTCATCACGCGCCCGCACGCTGTCGCAGACACTTTCCACACCGACTGGGCCACCAAGGCACAGGACAAGCTGGGGCTGCCCGTCCTGCATCTGTACGCCGGTTCGGGATTTATCGGGGACTCCTGAGCGTTATTGAGGCTATGAGCATCTTTAACAGGTCCAAATCCATGCCCTCCGCAGTGCCCGCCGCTGACCCCGCCGCGGCGCCTGCCGCTGCGCCGCTTGAACAGCCCTCCGGCGAACACACGCCGGGGCAAAAGCCGGTCGAAAAGACGGACGCCCAGTGGCGCGAGGAACTGACGCCCGAGGAGTACCGCGTACTCCGCCAGGCCGGCACCGAGCGGCCGTACACCGGCGAATACTGGGACACCCACACCCGGGGCGTCTACCAGTGCCGGGCCTGCGGCGCCGAGCTCTTCACCAGCAACGAAAAGTTCGACTCGCACTGCGGCTGGCCGTCCTTCTGGGCTCCGCTCGCCGAGGGAACCGTGCGCTACATCCATGACCGCACCATGGGCATGGACCGGGTGGAAGTCCGCTGCGGCACATGCGATTCCCACCTGGGACACGTGTTCGACGGCGAGGGCTACGGCACCCCCACGGACCAGCGGTACTGCATCAACTCGGTCTCCCTGAAACTCGTTCCCGCGGACGGCGCCGGGCAGTAGCCCGCAGCCCTTCCTCTCCTTCCGCTGGAACGGGCTTTCAGAATCACTTGCCCCAGACTTTCTTATGCTCGAAGCAATTTTGCATTAGCGCCTCTGTTTGCTTGCTACGCTCGATTCAGATCCAGCGACACGCTCCACAGCAACCAGAAAGGCGACCGTCGACGATGACCACGACTGCTCTCACCGCCCCCGCCCCGATCACTGCCAGCAACCAGGAATGGCTGCGGCTCAAGGCTGCGGCCACGGCCCTGCAGGCCCTCCAGGTCAAGGACGGATCCGTGCCGGATGCCGAAGCCCACGACGCCGCGGCCGGCCACGTTGGAACCATCACCGCGGCGGTCACGGCCCTGGCCCCGTCCTTCCCGCACGATGCCCGTTACCTTGACCTGCTCGTCACCGACTTCGGCCGGTGGGCCGACGCCGGCTTTGGCGTGCCGGACTTCCTGGATTCCCTGCAGGCCTTCCAGCCGCAGCAGCACCGGGTCAACGGGCTCCAGCACCTCGTCGTGTTCCCGATGTACACCCAGAACGGCAGCAGCAGCCGCCTCGTCGAGGCCGTCCTGATCGAGGTCATCTGGCCCGAGTTCATAGGCGGCCTGGAAACGGGCGAATACTCCAACAAGCTCTTCGTCCCGATCCGTTTCCTCGACTTCACCCCGGGCTACAACACCAACTCAGCAGTCCTCTTCCCGGAGACCGTCGCTGTCCGCGAGACCCCGACGTTCACGTGGGGCGCGATCTTCGCCGACCGCGAGGCCGCCCGCTTCCGCCGCGTCCTGCGTGCCGCCGCCGAGATCACTTCCCTGCAGCTGCCCAAGGACGCCGCCGGGCTGCTGGAGGACCAGGAGCTGACGCAGGAAACGTTTGTCATGTGGGACCTCATCCATGACCGCACCCACATGCGCGGGGACCTGCCCTTCGACCCGTTCATGATCAAGCAGCGCATGCCGTACTTCCTCTACTCGCTGGAGGAACTGCGCTGCGACCTCACCGCCTTCCGCGAATCGGTGAAAATCGAGAAGGACGAGGACGCCGACCCGGAGGCCCGCCGGCACGCCAAGCTTGTCCAGTACGCCGTGATCTTCGACCGCATCTTCCGCTTCGCCATCACCGGCACCCGCGTCCGCAATTACGACGGCCTCGGCGGCCAGCTGCTCTTCGCCTGGATGCACCAGCACCACGTCCTGCACTGGACCGACAGCAAACTCAGCATCGACTGGGACGAGGCCGCCGGGGTCGTGGTTGAACTCGGCGCCAAGATCGAGGAACTGTACTGGCGCTCGATCGACCGTCCCAAGGTGGCCCACTGGCTCGCCGCCTACGAGCTCATCTCCGGCACGGTCACGCCCAACCCGGCCTCGGTCTGGGCCAAGGGTCCGGACGCCCTTCCCCTGGACGGCCCGCCCCGCGGCCTCACGGACCAGGTCCTCGACGACGAGTTCCCGCTCTCCATGTTCTACGAAGCGCTGGAGAAGAAGATGCGGCCGGTCATCGAATCCACTGCCGGCATCACGGGATCTTCAGACACCGGATCTTCAGACACCGGCGAGGGCAGCGGCACCCGGGCACTGAACGCCGGATGAGCAACGGACGCACGTTGAACGTGCTGGTCACCGGCGGCAGCGGGCCGTCCGGGATCGCCACGGCCCGGGCCCTGCGCGACGCCGGCCACAGGGTCTTCACCGTCGGTTCGAATGCCGCCCACATCGAGGCCGCCGCCGCCGAAGCCGGCGGCGGCATCACCCCGCTTGTGAGCGATCTCGCGAGCCTGGCGGAGGTAAGGGCCTTGCGGGCGAGCGTGGCCGGCATGGCCGGAAACGTCGACGGCGTCATCCACCTGGTGGGCGGCTGGCGCGGCGCGAAAGGCATCACGGACCAGAGCGACGAGGACTGGGACTTCCTGGAACGCAATGCCGTCACGACGCTGCGGAACGTCACGCGCGTCTTCTTCGACGACCTCGCCGCCTCGGACACCGGACGCTTCGCCATGGTGTCCTCCACGGCCGTGAGCACCCCGACGGCGGGCGGGGCCAGCTACGCCGCGGCCAAGGCCGCCGCCGAAGCCTGGACGCTGGCGGTCGCGGACGGCTTCCGGCGGGCCCACGCCGCGGCCGCCGGTGCCGGCAACACCGGGCAGGAAAGCCCGGATCAGGAAAAGCCGCAGCTGCGCAGCGCCGCCACCATCTTCGTGGTGAAGGCCCTCGTTGACCCCGGAATGCGGGCCAAGGCCCCGGAACGGTCGTTCCCGGGCTTCACGGACGTGGCTGACCTGGCGGCTGCCGCAGCCGGGCTCTTCAGCACTCCTGCCGGCGAGCTGAACGGCCAGCGGCTGCTGCTCAGCCGCTGAACAGATCCGGATCCACTGACCCCGGCTCAGTGGCCCGGACTGCCGCCGGACTTAGCCCCTTGGCTTAGCCCTTGGGGCCCGACCTCTTAGACTGAAAGCGTGAGCAAAACGATGACCAGCACAGTTGAAACTGTCCCTGCCAGCACTTCGGTGCGGCTCCACGATCCTTCCGTCCGCGGCTTCGCCTCGGACAACTATTCCGGCGTGCACCCGGAGGTCCTCGCGGCCTTGGCCGCCGCGAACGAAGGCCACCAGGTCTCCTACGGCGAAGACGACTACACCGCGCGCCTGCAGCAGCTGATGGAAGGGCACTTCGGCGAAGGCATCGAGTGCTTCCCGGTGTTCAACGGCACCGGCGCTAACGTCCTGTCCCTGCAGTCCCTGCTGCCGCGCTGGGGCGCCGTCATTTGCGCCTCCACCGCCCACATCAACATGGACGAAAACGGTGCACCGGAGCGCATCGGCGGCATCAAACTGCTGCAGGTCCCCACCCATGACGGCAAACTCACGCCCGCGCTGATCGACCAGGAGGCCTGGGGCTGGGGCGACGAGCACCGCGCCCAGCCGCTGGCCGTCTCCATCACCCAGACTACCGAGCTGGGTACCTGCTACACCCCGGACGAGGTCCGGGCCATCGCGGAGCATGTCCACGCCAAGGGCATGAAACTGCACATGGACGGCGCCCGGCTGGCCAACGCCGCCGCGCACCTGGGCGTCCCGCTGCGGGCCTTCACCCGCGACGCCGGCGTGGACATCCTCTCCTTCGGCGGCACGAAGAACGGCCTGCTGTTCGGCGAGGTTGTGGTCGCGCTGAACCCCGAAGCCGCCCACGGCCTGGTCTACCTGCGCAAGATGAACATGCAGCTGGCGTCCAAGATGCGGTTCATGTCCGCCCAGTTCATTGCCCTCCTCGAGGGTGACCTGTGGCTGCGGTCGGCCTCGCACGCCAATGCCATGGCCGCCCGGCTGCGCGCCGGCGTCGAGGCGATCCCGGGCGTCGAACTGAGCCAGAAGACCGAGTCCAACGGCGTCTTCGCCGTCCTGCCTGCCGGTGTCGCGGACCGGCTGCGCACGTCCTTCCGCTTCTATGACTGGAACGAGGCTGCCCGCGAGGTCCGCTGGATGTGTTCCTTCGACACCACCGAGGAAGACGTTGATTCCTTCATTGCGGCCATCAAGCGCGAGCTCGCCGCGGCCTGAGCCCTGCACGGCTTCCCCTGCCCGGCGGCGAGTCTGCCGGGCGGGGGCCTGGCCGTTGCATAACCTTCCAAGGTGAGCTCCCTCGATCAGGTTCCGGCAGATTTCCTCTTCGCCTTGGGGACCCTTCGACATGCACGCTGCCGCAGCGAGCTGCACCTGGACGAAATTCCGGCCCCGTCGCGGCTGGCGCCGTTCGCGGTGGCCCTGGGTGCCGAGGTGATCGGACCGGGCGAGTCCCCCGCCGGCGGGCCGGTCCACGGCCCGGCTGCCGCGGCCCTGGAACGGGCGTCCGGCAGTGACGACGTCGAACTGGCCACCGGCCGCTTTATTCTGCTCCACGATCCCGACGGCTCCGCCGTGTGGGACGGGGAGTTCCGGATCGTCACCTACATCCGTGCCCAGCTGGAACCGGAGATGGGCAACGACGAACTCCTGGGGTCCGTGGCGTGGACGTGGCTGGTGGAGGCACTGGACAACCATCAGGCCCCGTACCGCTCCGCCGGCGGCACCGCCACGAGGGTGCTCTCGGAGAGCTTTGGAACATTGTCGGACCGGCCGAATTCAATCGACATTGAGCTCCGGGCCTCCTGGACCCCGGCCACTCCGGACATCACCTCGCACCTGGAGGCGTGGTCGGACATGGTCTGCACCTTCGCCGGACTGCCGCCGCTGCCCGAGGGCGTGACGCCCCTTCCCCGGCGCCCCCGCGGACACGCATGAGGCGCTTGTTCGGCCACGGTCACGGCCTTAGACGCCATGTTGTCGGTAAACTGTAGAGACCATGACCCCTCAGAATCCGGAAATCAGCACGGCCGCCGCCATTCGCAATACGGCCGAGGCTGCTGACACCACAGCCCACATCACCGTGGAAGGCTTCGACAGCCTGGTCCCTGAAGTGATCGACCTCGACGTTCCCCGCGATGGCGTGCCGCTGGTCATTGAAACCCAGTCCGGACTCGAACGCTGCGCCGCGGCCCTCGCCGCCGGCCACGGCCCTGCGGGCGTGGACGCGGAGCGGGCCTCAGGCTTCCGCTACGGCCAGCGCGCCTTCCTGGTCCAGATCCGGCGCGAAGGCTCCGGGACCTGGCTGATCGATCCAGAGCCCTTCGGGGACCTGAGCATCGTCAATGACGCATTGCGCGGCGTCGAATGGATCCTCCACGCCGCCAGCCAGGATCTGCCCTGCTTGTCCGAACTCGGGATGTGGCCGGACAAGCTCTTCGACACCGAGCTCGCCGCGCGCCTGGCCGGGCTGCCCCGGGTGGGCCTCGCCGCCGTCATTGAACAGCTCCTGGGCTTCGGCCTGGCGAAGGAACATTCCGCCGCCGACTGGTCCACCCGCCCGCTGCCGGAACCGTGGCTGCGCTATGCGGCCCTCGACGTCGAAGTCCTGACCGAGCTTCGCGAGGAACTGATCGAACTCCTCGTCGCGGACGAAAAGCTGGAATACGCCGAGCAGGAATTCGCCGCCATCCTCGAGGCCGGACAGGCCCCGCCACGCGTTGATCCGTGGCGCAAGACGTCCGGACTGCACCAGATCCGGGACCGCCGCCAGCTGGCCGCAGTCCGGGAGCTGTGGCTGGAACGCGATTCCCTGGCCCAGAAGCGCGACGTCGCCCCAGGCCGACTGATCCCTGACTCCGCCCTCGTCGCTGCCGCGAAGGCGATGCCCTCCACGGTTCCCCAGCTTCTGGGCACCAAGGGGTTCCACGGCCGCGCCGCCCAGCGCGAGGCGCCCCGCTGGCTGCGCTGCATCGGCATTGCCAGGGCCCTGGAAGACCTGCCGCCGCTGCACCTGCCCACCAACGCTCCCCCACCCCCGCGCGTCTGGGCAGACCGGGACCCGGAGGCGGCCGCCAGGCTTGCCACCGCACGTCCGAAACTCCAGGCCAGGGCCGAGGAGCTGAACCTGCCGGTGGAAAACCTGCTGACTCCGGACTATCTTCGGCGGGTCGCGTGGCGTCCGCCGGCAGAGCTCAGCGAGGAAGGCGTCGCCGAGGAACTGGCGAACCTCGGGGCGCGCCAGTGGCAGATCGAAATTACTGCCCCGCTCATTGCCGAGGCCTTCCTGCACCCCGAGCCGTTGCCCGTGAAGGAGCCCAAGGCCCCCGCAGAGGCGCCATCGGCTTCCACGCTCTAGCAGATCCTCCCGGGGCGGCACCCCTCCTCCTTGCCAGCTATGTTACTGACGAGTAACATAATTCATGATGTCGTTCGGATCCCTCCCGCCCGTGGCAAGCCCGGCCACCGGCGGGGTTCCGGCAACCATGTCTCAATGAGGAGTAACACGTGAGCCAAGCCCACAGCAGTGGAACCCCCGGCAGCGGAACAAACAAAAGCGGACAAAACAGCAGCGGAACAAACAGCGGCGCGAGTCCGCGCGCCGCACGTCCGCGCACCGCAGGTCCCCGCGCCGTCCGCGATATCGTCTTTGTCGACGGCGTCCGCACCCCCTTCGGCCGCGCGGGCGAAAAAGGCATCTACGCCGGCACCCGCGCCGATGACCTTGTGGTCAAGTGCATCCGCGAACTGATGCGCCGCAACCCCTCTCTACCTGCGGACCGGATCGACGAAGTCGCGATCGCCGCCACCACCCAGACCGGCGACCAGGGCCTGACCATCGGCCGCACCGCCGCGCTGCTGGCCGGACTCCCCCGGACCGTGCCCGGCTTCGCGATCGACCGCATGTGCGCCGGCGCCCTGACGGCGGTAACCACGACGGCGAGCGGCATCGGCTTCGGCGCGTACGACGTCGTCATCGCCGGAGGCGTCGAACACATGGGCAACCACCCGATGGGCGTCGGCGCGGACCCCAACCCGCGCTTCATGTCCGAACGGATCGTGGACCCCGCCGCCCTCAACATGGGCAACACGGCCGAGAACCTGCACGACCGCTTCCCGGCCATCACCAAGGACCGCACGGACGCCTACGCCGTCGCCTCGCAGGACAAGCTCGCCGCCGCCTACGCCAGCGGCCAGATCCAGCCCGACCTCGTGCCCGTCGCCACGATGAAGCCGGGCAGGGGCTGGACCGTCAACACCGTGGACGAACCCCCGCGCCCCGGAACCTCACTGCAGGACCTGGCGGCCCTCAAGACCCCGTTCCGCGCCCACGGCCGGGTCACGGCGGGCAACGCCGCGGGCCTGAACGATGGCGCAACGGCGGCCCTGCTGGCCTCCGCCGATGCCGCCGAGGAACTCGGGCTGCCGGTCAGGATGCGCCTGGTCGCCTACGCTTTCGCCGGCGTGGAACCCGAGGTCATGGGCATCGGCCCGGTCCCGGCGACCGAAAAGGCCCTCAAGAACGCCGGACTCGGCATCGGGGACATCGGCCTCTTCGAAATCAACGAGGCCTTCGCCGTCCAGGTCCTCAGCTTCCTGGACCACTTCGGGATCGCCGACAACGACCCCCGCGTCAACCGCTACGGCGGCGCGATCGCCGTCGGGCACCCGCTGGCGTCCTCGGGGGTCAGGCTGATGAACCAACTGGCCCGGCAGTTCGAGGAGGACCCCTCGGTCCGCTTTGGCATGACCACGATGTGCATCGGCCTGGGCATGGGCGCCACCATCATCTGGGAGAACCCGCATCACGCGGACTACGGCACCGACGCCCACAGCACCGAAACACACAGCACCGAAGCAGATCAGGCAGAGACTACGACCACCGAGACTGGAGCCACAGCATGAGCGCCGCTGATTTCCGCAAGCTTGCCGACCTCTTCCCGAACGAGACGGTCACCCACTCCTATGTCCAGGACATCGAACTGCCTCCCGTCGACGGCACAAGCCCCGGCACCTTCGCACTGGTCACCCTCGACAACGGCCTGGACCACTCCAAGCCCACCACCCTCGGACCCAACACCCTGATCGAGCTCGGCACGGTGCTCGAGGGGCTGAAGGAACGCGCCGCCCGCGGCGAGATTGCCGGCGTCGGCGTCACCGGCAAGCCGTACTTCCTCGTGGCCGGCGCAGACCTGTCAACGGTCAAGTCGGTCAGCGGACGCGAGCAAGGCAAGTGGATGGCCCAGCTCGGCCACGACGTCTACTCCACCCTGGCCACCCTGGGCGTGCCGAGCTTCGCGTTCATCAACGGCATTGCCCTGGGCGGCGGCCTGGAGATCGCACTCCAGTCCACCTACCGCACAGTCTCCACCGGCGCCGGAGCGCTGGCCCTTCCCGAGGCGTTCATCGGACTCATCCCGGGCTGGGGCGGGGTCTACATCCTGCCGAGGCTGATCGGGCCGGAGAACGCCCTCAAGGTCATGATCGAAAACCCGCTGACCAACAACCGCACCCTCACCGGGCCGCAGGCCTACCAGCTCGGCATGGCGGACGCGATGTTTGAACCGGCTGACTTCGTGGAACAGTCCCTCGCGTGGGCCGCGAAAGTCATTGCCGGCGCCGTGGCGCCGGAGCGGGCGAACGCCGTGGACCCGTCCGCCCCAGAGGTCGCCGCACGCTGGTCGGCCGCCGTCGCCAAGGGCCGGGCCTTCGTGGAGGCCAAGACCTCCAACGCCTCACCGGCGCCGGCCAAGGTCCTGGACGTCATGGAAGCCAACCGCACCCTGACCCAGGCGCAATCCGCCGGGCTCGAATGCGAGACACTGGCGGACCTCATGCAGACTGACGAGTTCCGCTCCACCGTCTACGCCTTCCTGGACCTCGTGCAGCGCCGCTCCAAGCGTCCCGCCGGCGCCCCGGACCGCAAGCTCGCACGCCCGGTCACGAAGATCGGCGTCGTGGGCGCCGGACTGATGGCGAGCCAGCTGGCACTGCTCTTCGCCCGCCAGCTCAAGGTTCCGGTTGTACTGACGGACATTGACCAGGCCCGCGTGGACAAGGGCGTGGGCTACGTCCACGCCGAGGTGGACAAGCTCCTTGCGAAGGGCCGGATCAGCCCCGACGCCGCCAACCGCACCCGCGCGCTCGTCACGGGATCCGTTTCCAAGGAGGCCTTTGCCGACGCCGACTTCGTCATTGAGGCCGTCTTCGAGGAACTCAACATCAAGAAGCAGGTCTTCAAGGAAGTCGAGGCGATCGTCTCGGCCAAGTGCATCCTCGCCACGAACACGTCCTCGCTGTCCGTCACCGCGATGGCGGAAGATCTGGAGCACCCGGAGCGCCTGGTGGGCTTCCACTTCTTCAACCCGGTGGCCGTGATGCCGCTGCTGGAGATCGTGCGCGCACCGAAGACCGACGACGCCGTGCTGGCCACCGCGTTCGAGCTCGCCAAGGGCCTCAAGAAGTCCGCCGTGCGGGTCTTGGACGCCCCGGCGTTCGTGGTCAACCGCGTCCTGCTGCGCCTCATGGGCGAAGTCACCGCGGCCTTCGACGAAGGCACGCCGGCCGAAGTGGCGGATAACGCGCTGCGGCCGATGGGCTTGCCCATGACTCCCTTTGTGCTCGGTGCCATGGTGGGCCTGCCCGTGGCCCAGCACGTCCAGGAATCGCTGCACGCGGCGTTCGGGGACCGCTTCAGGGTTTCGAGGAACCTGCAGGCGCTGATCGACAACGGTGTGACGTCCATTTGGGCCGTGCAGAATGGGGCGCCGGTGCCGGGCCCGGACGGCAAGCCATTCATCCCGGCCGAGACCCTGGCGCTGATGTCCTTTGGCAGCGCACCGTCCACCGGCGAGGAAGTGCTGCGCCGGACGCAGGACGCGCTGGCTGAGGAAATCGGACTCATGCTCGAGGAGGGCGTCGTGGCCGGCCCCGAGGACATCGACCTCTGCATGATCCTTGGCGCGGGCTGGCCGATGTTCCTGGGCGGCATTACGCCGTACCTGGACCGGGTGGGCGCCTCGGAGCGGGTCAACGGGAAGAAATTCCTGGCGCCGGGCGTGGCGTCCGAACCAGCCTAACTCCGGCGTTCGGCGGTCAGGCGCCAGCCTGAACCGGCCCTGCCTTATGGCGCCGCTGCCTGGACTTTGGTCCGGGCGGCGGCGCCGCTTTCGTTGGTGCCGCGCGTGTTCAGGCTGCGTGTGCCTGTGCCGCGTGATTGTCAGGTACGGCGATCATTTTCCGGGTGCCAGCGAGGCATCGATGCGCTGGCGGATCTGGTGGAGAGCGTGTGCAGCGATCGCTCCCTCGAACGCGAGTAGCGGAGAAACCCCGCCGGAGTCAGATCTCGCTCAGCCGGCCGTCCGTGAGTTCCAGGACGCGGTGCGCGTTCATCCGCGCGTAGGCCAGGTCATGGGTGACCATGACGACCGCGGCGCCCCGCGCGGCGGCGCGGACAACGGCGGCCTGCAGCGCCTCGAGCCCGTGCCGGTCCAGCCCGACGGTGGGCTCGTCCAGGGCCAACACTGCCGGTTCACGGGCCAGGACCGTGGCCAGGGCGAGCAGACGTTGCTGGGAGGCCGACAGTTCAGCCGGGTGGACCTCCCCGGTACCGGACAGCCCCACCGCCGCCAGCGCCGCCCGGGCCTTGCCCTCGGCTTCGGCTTTCCCGAACAGCTGCCGGAGTCCGAACGCGGCTTCGCGCAGGACGGTCCGTTCGAACAGCTGGTCCCGGGGGTGTTGGAACAACAGGCCTATGGAGGCCGCGACGGTTCCCACCGGCACGCCGGCAATACTGCGCCCGCAGACCCGCACGTCCCCGGCCGAGGGCCGGAGCAGTCCGTTGAAGTGACGCAGCAGTGTCGACTTGCCGGCGCCGTTGGGCCCGGTCACGGCGATGATCTCGCCCCGCTGCACGGCGAAGTCCACGTCCCGGAGGACCCGAGCCTGCGTAGCGGTGCCTGGCCGCCGCGGGTCCTGGCCGTAGCCGAACCCAACCCCGTGCAATTCCAGCGCTGCCGGCCCGGGGCCGGGCGCAGCGACAGGCACCGGACCGGGGCCGCGGGCTCCGGCGGTAACACCGGGCCCCAGAACGCCGGGACCAGATACAGCAGGACCAGATACGGGAGGGCCAAGAATGCCTGGGCCGCGCACGCCAATCACACCGGCCCGCTCCAGCTCGGCCGAGCCGGACAGCTGCGCCGGCGTTCCCGCAGCGGTGACCGTCCCGCCGTCGAGAACTGTCCAGTGCGTGGCCTCGCCGGCGAGGCGGTCCGCCGCCTGGCTCAGCAGGACGACGCCGGTCCCGGTGCCCCGGAGGCTGCGGACCAGATCCTCAACCTGTGCGGCTCCGGCCGCATCCAGCGATGCCAGCGGCTCGTCCAGAATGAGGATGTCCGGCTCCGCGATGACGGCGCAGCCCACGGCGAGCCTGCGCAGCTCTCCCCCGGAGAGCGTGGCCGGGTCCCGGTCCAGCAGGTCCGAGAGCCCAATGCGCGCAGCCGTCCGCCCCACCGCGCGGAGCATGTCGTCCCGCGGCGTCGCACGGTTTTCCAAGCCGAAGGCCAGCTCTTCGGCGACTGTGGCGCGAACCGAGGAGAGCATCGCGGCGGGGTCCTGCGGGACGAAGGCCACGCGGCGCGACCATTCGGCGGGGTTGATCCGGGGATCGTCAGGGGCGCCGCGGAATTCCAGCAGGGTGCCGTCAAGCTCCAGGCTGCCGCGGAATGCTCCCGCGTGACCAGCCCGGAGCCAGCCGGCCATGAGTTTGCCCAGCGTGGATTTTCCGCTCCCGGAGCCGCCCAGGACAGCGGTCAGGGAGCCGGGCGTGACCGAGACCGACGCACTGCTCAGCACCGGGGTGCCCTCGCCGTGGAACGTGAACGCCTCGATCCGGATCTGGAGCGCCGTTCGAGTGATGGCCGTCACGACGGCACCCCGGCAGGCCAGGAGGCCACAATCCGTCCGGCGACGGCGGCTGTCGCGAAGAGCAGTGCGGCAGTCCGGAAGCGACGCTGGCCGGGCGGGTCGGCGACTTCGCGGTAACTGGTGCGGGGTCCCGGGCTGCCGAAGCCGCGGGCGTCGAGCGCCTGGGCGCGGCTGCCGGCGTCGTCGATCAAGGCCAGGACCAGAGGCACCATCTGCAGGCGGAGCGCGCCGAGGCGGGACAGCAGGCCGCGCCGGACCACCATCCCGCGCGTTTCCTGGGCCTGCCGGATCCGGTCCAGGCGGACGGCAACGGCGGGCAGGAGGGTGAGGGTGGATGCCAGGACAAAGCCGAACTGCGGCGGGATCCCGCGCCCGGCGAGGGCTGAGACAAGGTCGGGAACGCTCACGGCGAAGGAAAAGAGCAGGAAAACCAGGACGCAGGCGGTGGTCCGCGTTCCGAGTTCCAGCGCGAAGCCCAGGCCCTCGGCCGTGACCCTGGCAGGGCCCCAGCGGGCCAGCACGGTCTGGCCTTCGGGGAAGAACAGGCCGTGCAGCACCAGCAGGGACAGGCACAGGGGCGTCAGGATCACCGCCGCGGCAGGCAGGACCCGGCCCGCAACTCCGCGACGCACCGCGAGAAACACCGCGGCGAGGGCCATGGCGACAGACAGCGGCCAGTAAGCAGCCGCCGTCGTGACGACGGCGGCACTGGCGGCGGCGGTCAGCGCGGTGAAAGGGTGGAGACGCGGTTTCATAGGCACGGTCTCATAGGCACGGTGTCAGGGTCTCACTGTCACGAGGTCACAGTGGTCACAGGGCTCAGGCCTCCGGCGCTGCCGGGGCCTTGCCGGCGAGCACCCGGTAGCGGCGCACGAAAGGGAACTGGAAGGTGGTGCGGCGGGGCAGGGCGTAGGCGAGCAGCGCCGCGATCGTGAAGACGATCGCCTTGTCCATGGGATCGGAAATCAGCGCCTGCTTGGTGATGGCGGCCAGGAGGGTGTCCCCCATGGCCCGGAAGGCGCTGACGATCGCCCCGGTGCCCAGGCCCGAGGTACCGCCAAAGACGAAGGCTGCGATCGGGGCGGAGACGACGCCGGCCAGGATGCCGGTGACGAACCCGGCGATGGGGGCGAAGTAGAAGCGGCGGAACAGGCCGCCGCGGGCGGCCATGCCGGCCAGGAAACCGATGAGCGCAGCACCGGCGGCGAAGGGCAGCACGGTGGGGTTGAAGAAGGACCAGACGATGCTGCTCAGCGCGCCCGTCGCGGCACCGGCCGCGGGGCCGGCGAGAACGGCGATCAGGACGGTGCCGATCGCGTCGAGGTAGAACGGCAGGCCAGTGCTGCCCATCAGCTGTCCGAGGACCACGTTCAGGACCAGCGCCACCGGGATCAGGACCACGGTGGAAGTGGGGAGAACGGGCAGGACGGCCACAATCAGCAGCACCGCGCCGAGCAGGAAGCCGCCGAGGGCCACGAGTGCGGAGAAACTGGCCGGGCCGTTGGCAATGTCCACAGGCTGGGTCAGCACCAGGAAGATGTACGTGGCGGCGATGGCGGCGGCGCCTGCGATTTCGAGCAGGCGGCGCCTGCGGCCGGCCGCCTGTCCAGGGGCAGTGACGGTGAGGGCTGGCTGTGACATGGGCGGTGTTCCTTTGGCTGGGTGCAACAAGTTCCGCCTCATGTCACCTCGGCGCAGCTACCATCCTAGCGAGCAGCGACGGTTCTAGCGATCTGCAGACCCGCCCGGGAACTCCCCGCGTTGACCCAGCAAAAATGTCCGGCGTCAGGGCGTCGGGGACCGGGGGCCCACCGCGCGGGCAAGGGCGCCGACCGAGGAAATCAGTTCGTCGAAGCAGTGCCCGGGGTTGTTGTCCGAGACAATCCTCGCGTTTGGCGGTAGCCCCCACAGCCCGCGGAAGTCGGCCACCGTGGTGCCGATCAGCAGCGGGGAGTCCGTTTCGACGTCGACCGTGGCCAGCCGGGTGGCGAACGGTGTGCGCCCCGCGGCAGCGCAGGCCGCGAAGGCGTCGTGCACGTGCGCCACATAGCCCTGGTCGTAGAGCCGGTGAAATTCCATATAGAAACGCAGGGCGTCGGACAGGCAGGCGACGAGGGGGTTGCCGGACTGGCTGCGCTGGCCTTCGGGCTGGTCCGGGAGGACGAGTTCAGGCTCCGGCGCGCCCGCGGCCTCGCCGAGGCGGCGCAGGTGCTCCGGGCGCATCTCAATCCGCTCCGTCATTTCCAGGGCACACAGGATCGGCAGTTTGTCCTCGGGCATCCCCCGGTAGGCGGCAAACACTTCCTTGGCGGCATGCGGGTCCACCGACGTGTTCCATTCGGCCGTCGGGGTCGTGTTGCCCTGGTAGTAGAAGCTGCCGCCCATGATGACGAGTCCCTTGAGCAGCCGCGGCAGCTCCGGCTCGCGGCGCAGGGCCAGGGCGAAATTGGTCAGCGGGCCGGTGATCAGCCCGGTGAGCTCCCCCGGGTGCGCCCGTACCTCCTCCACCCAGACGTCGACGGCGTGCCGCGCCGAGATCTGCTGGTGCGGCGGCGGCAGCTCGGCGTAGCCGATCCCCTGCGGCCCGTGGGTCTCCTCGGTGGTGACCAGCGGGATCTCCAGGGGGACCTCGGCGCCGATGGCCACCTCGATGCCCACGCGGCCGCACAGCTCCAGCAGGGCCAGGTTGTTCAGCGCCACCTGCCGGGCCCCGACATTCCCCGCGGTGCACGTGATTGCCTGGAGGCGGACCTCGGGCCGGGACAACAGGTAGACCAGGGCCAGGGCGTCGTCGATCCCGGTGTCGACGTCCATCAGGATCGAATGCGTGACCTCAGGACCGGCCCCGGGGGCGCCCAGGGCCGGCTCATTCAGGGGCGGACCGTTCAGAACAGTGCCACCTTGGGCGTGCGCGGGAAGAGGACGTCCAGCTCGGCGAGGTCGGCGTGGCTGGGGACCCAGGCCACGGCAGCGGCATTCTGGCGCACCTGCTCCGGCGTGGTGGCTCCGGCGATGACGCTGCTGACGGACGGCTGGGCGGCAAGCCAGGAGAACGCCACCTGGACTTCGTTGAGCCCGCGTTCGGCCGCGAACTTGCCGAAGGCACCCAACTGTTCCCAGTCGGCGTCGTGGACCAGATTGGTGCGGGTGTGGCTGAGCCGGGTTCCCTCAGGGGCCTGCCCGGACGAGTATTTGCCGGTCAGCAGGCCGTTGGCGAGCGGGAAGTACGGCAGGACGCCCAGGCCATAGGCCTCGGCCGCAGGGGTCACCTCGAGCTCGGCGCGTCGGTCCAGCAGGTTGTAGTGGTTCTGGCTGGAGATGAAGCGGGCTCCCCCGCGGGCGCGGGCCACGTACTCGGCCTCAGCGATCTGCCAGCCGGCCCGGTTGGAGTGGCCGATGTAGCGGACTTTGCCGCTGGTGACGAGGTCTTCGAGGGCCGAGAGCGTCTCATCGATGGGCGTGAGCGGGTCCGGGGTGTGGAACTGGTAGAGGTCGATCCAGTCCGTGCCGAGCCGGCGCAGCGAGGCTTCCGCAGCCTTGATGATATAGCGGCGGGATCCGCGCGCACCGAAGTCCTCGCCGTTGGCGCCGCGCATGTCCATGCCGAACTTGGTGCCGATGACGGCGTCATCCCGGCGGGCGCCGAGGGCCCTGCCGAGCATCGTCTCGCTGAGGCCCGGCTCCCGGCCGTAGGTGTCCGCGACGTCAAAGAAAGTGATCCCGGCGTCGAGGGCCGCATGGACGACGGCGTCCGTGCCTTCCTGCGATTCGGTCACGGTTCCGGGGCGGCCCAGGTTGTTGCAGCCAAGTCCCACGACCGAGACGGACAGTCCGGAATTTCCTACGCGGCGGTATTCAGTCATGGATTTAGCCTATATCGCCCGGGCGGGCGTGCCGGCCAAGGCCGCGGCAGCACTACCCTGCGGGCAATTCCAGCCCGTGCTCGTCCATGGCATCCTGGAGCTGCGCGACCGTGCGCGGGCAGACACCAGGCATCCCCGCAAGCCGGCGCTGGCCAAGCTGCACGAGGTTTTCGAGGGTTTCGACCCCCGCGTGTGCAAGCGACTTGCGCGCGGGCGCCGCCAGTCCTGCGGGGAGTGGAGTGCTGCCTGGTCGAGAGGATTTTCGCGTCACTGCGTTGCCTTCCAGTCGGTTGCCCCCAAACTGATGTGAGCCGTGCCCGGCTCCTTACCGGTGTGGCCTAGAGCGTGAAGCTGTTGGCCGGTTTCGGTGAGTGCTTGAGCTTATAAGTGTCCTCGCCAAACGGCGCGGCGCCAATGCTCAGCTTGGTAAAGTCCAGGTCCTCGCCGCGGATGCAGACCTTGATGGCGCTGACCGTCTTGTTGACGTCCGGGGTGAGGCAGAAGATATTGAGCCTGGAGTCGGAAAACTCGCTGCGGTCCACAATCCCCAGGCCACGCCAGGCCAGGTGGCTGATCAGGGCGTCCTTGGCTTTTTCCTCGAGGTAGCGGTCGCGGCTGGTTCCGTCCTTGGTCTTCAGCGCATACTGGGCCACCACCCAGAACTGTTCCTCCTCGGGGATTTCGGCGTACCCGTCCTCGGCGCACTGCACCGCGAAGGCGTCCATGAGGCGCTCGGCGGCTTCGGCATTTTCGACGTCGGTCTCGTCGGTGGTGCTCTGGTGTCCAACGACGCCGTGGTTCATCACGAACTGGCTGTAGTCCTCGTCAAACCAGGCTTCCCTAAACTGCAGGGCGCCCTCTTCGTCGCGCCTGTAAACCCGGATAATTCCACTCATATGCCAGTTCCTTCCTGGGCCGTCCCGCCGCCAAGGATGGCGCCGCACGGGGTAATGCTCAACAGATGTGCTGGCTACAGCGTCGGCAGGCTGCCGGTGCTGGGGTGTTCCTGGCCGGGCAAGGGGCGCGCAAACGGCACCTTTGTGCCCAGGACCTGGGCGACGACGTCGTGCGTGATCTTCTGGGCGGTCAGCCCGACGCGTTCGAGCACCTGGTTGCGGGTGCCGTGATCGAGGAACTCCACCGGGAGGCCGACCTCGTTGAGGGCGGTGTCCACGCCCGCGGCACGCATCTCCTGGCGGATCCGGGAGCCGACGCCGCCGGCCCGCACACCATCCTCGATGCAGATGACCAAGCGGTGGCGTGCGGCGAGATCGATGATGGAACGCCGGACCGGGAGGACCCAGCGCGGATCCACCACCGTGGAACTGATGCCTTGGGCACCGAGCCGGTTGGAGACGTCCAGCGCGAGTTCAGACATGGCGCCCACGCTGACGATCAGGACGTCGTTCTCGCTGGAGCCCGCGGGACGGCGTGCCAGCACGTCCACGCCGTCGTCCAGGCGTTCGACCGCCTCGATTTCGGCACCGACGCTGCCCTTGGAATAGCGGATCACGCTCGGGGCGTCTTCGATGGCCACGGCCTCGCGCAGTTCCTCCCGCAGCCGGGTGGCGTCGCGCGGTGCCGCGAGGTGCAGCCCGGGGACGATCTGGACCATGGCCATGTCCCACATGCCGTGGTGGCTCGCGCCGTCGGGTCCGGTGACGCCGGCCCGGTCCAGCACGATTGTGACGCCGGCTTTATGCAGGGCCACATCCATCAGCAACTGGTCGAACGCACGGTTCAGGAAGGTCGCGTAGACCGCGACCACCGGGTGCAGTCCCCCGAACGCCATGCCGGCAGCCGAGGTGAGGGCGTGCTGCTCGGCGATGCCGACGTCGAACACACGCTCCGGGTGCCGGGCGGCGAACTTGTGCAGCCCGACCGGAATCAGCATGGCACCGGTGATCCCGACGATGTCCTGGCGCTCGTCGGCGATGTCGGCGATCTCGTCGGCGAACACGGCGGTCCAGGATTTGGCGCCGCCGGCCTCGGTGGGTGCGCCGGTCTCCGGATCAATAATGCCCACGGCATGGAACTGGTCAGCTTCATGGGCGCGGGCCGGGGCGTAGCCGTGGCCCTTTTCCGTCATGGCGTGCACGATCACGGGGCCGGCGTAGTTCCTGGCTGTGGAGAGTGCGTTTTCCATGGCCTGGAGGTCATGGCCGTCGACGGGACCGATGTACTTCATGCCAAGGTCCTCGAACATGCCCTGCGGGGCCCACCAGTCCTTGAGGCCCTTCTTCATGGCGTGCAGGCTCTTGTAGGTGAACTGGCCCGCGGGGCCGCCGTTCTGCAGTTTGCGCTTCCACCACTCGAGGGTGCCCTCGTAGGAGGGGGCGGCGCGGAGGGAATCGATGGTGGGGCGCAGGGACGCGAGGTAGTCGGCGAACCCGCCGACTGTCGCGGCGTAGGAACGGCCGTTGTCGTTGACCACAATCACGACGCGGCGTTTCTTGTCCGCCGCAATGTTGTTGATGGCCTCCCAGGCCATGCCGCCGGTCAGGGCGCCGTCGCCCACCACCGCGACGACGAAGCGGTCGCCGTCGCCGGTCAGCTGCCGGGCGCGGGAGATGCCGTCGGCCCAGGACAGCGACGAGGACGCGTGCGAGCTTTCGACGATGTCGTGCTCGGATTCGCCGCGGTCGGGGTAGCCGGACAGGCCGCCCTGCTGGCGGAGCGTGCTGAAATCCTGCCGTCCGGTGAGGAGCTTGTGCACGTAGGACTGGTGCCCTGTGTCGAAGACGATGCTGTCGCGGGGGGAATCGAAGATCCGGTGCACCGCGATGGTGAGCTCGACGACGCCGAGGTTGGGGCCCAGGTGCCCTCCCGTCTGGGAGACGTTGCCGATCAGGAAATCCCTGACCTCGGCTGCCAGTTGATCCAGCTGCGCCCCGGACAACTTACTCAGGTCCTGCGGATTCCGGATGGTGTCCAAGATTCCCAACGGCCCCTCCTTCGGGTGGTAGACATACCTTTTAACTCTAACGCCTCCGGGCGAGCCGCCGCGCCGGAGCCTGCACCGGTCCCACGCCCCGTCCCGGAACCTGTCCAAAACCGGTCCAGACCGGTCCAGGACCGGGAACGCAAAGGCCCCGGCCGGTCAGTGACCGGCCGGGGCCGTTGCGTGCGTTACCGAAACTGGCCGGCAGCTCCGCTTAGTGCGCGGAGATCTGGCGCAGGACGTACTGCAGGATGCCACCGTTGCGGTAGTAGTCCGCCTCGCCCGGGGTGTCGATGCGCAGCACGGCGTCGAAGGACGTGACGGTGCCGTCCTCGGCCGTGGCTGTGACCTTGAGGGTCTTCGGCGTAGTGCCTTCGTTCAGGGCGGTGACGCCCTCAACTGCGTAGGTTTCCGTGCCGGTCAGGCCCAGGCTGGCAGCGTTCTGGCCGGCCGGGTACTGCAGCGGCAGGACACCCATGCCGATCAGGTTGGAGCGGTGGATACGCTCGTAGCTCTCGGCCACAACAGCCTTGACGCCCAGCAGAGCGGTGCCCTTGGCGGCCCAGTCGCGGGACGAACCGGAGCCGTACTCCTTGCCTGCCAGGACCACCAGCGCGGTGCCGGCGGCCTGGTAGTTCTGCGCGGCGTCGTAGACGTAGGCCTGCGGGCCGTCAGCCTGGCTGAAGTCGCGGGTGAAGCCGCCCTCCACGCCGTCCAGGAGCTGGTTCTTGATGCGGATGTTCGCGAACGTGCCGCGGATCATGA
This sequence comes from Arthrobacter sp. Bi26, assembly GCF_918697925.1. Classification (GTDB taxonomy): domain Bacteria; phylum Actinomycetota; class Actinomycetes; order Actinomycetales; family Micrococcaceae; genus Arthrobacter. Next base: position 41,147 of record NZ_CAKKMF010000020.1, on the reverse strand, counting down.
CCTCGTGGTTGCCACGGCGTGAGCCGTAGGAGTTGAAGTCCTTGCGCTCCACACCGTTGGCCAGCAGGTACTGCCCGGCCGGGGTGTCGGACTTGAAGGAACCGGCCGGGGAGATGTGGTCCGTGGTGACGGAGTCGCCGAGCTTCAGCAGCACGCGCGCACCGGTGATGTCCTGGACCGGCTCCGGCTGGGCCTTCATGCCCTCGAAGTACGGGGGCTTGCGGACGTACGTGGACTTCTCGTCCCAGGCGAAGGTGTCGCCGGCGGGGGTGTCGAGCGCCTTCCAGCGGTCGTCGCCCTCAAAGACGCCTTCGTAGCCGCGGGCGAACATTTCCTTGTCGATCGAGGAATCGATGACCTGCTGGACCTCGACCGGGTTCGGCCAGATGTCCTTCAGGAAGACGTCGTTGCCGGCTTCGTCCTGGCCCAGGGCGTCGTTGTCGAAGTCGAAGTCCATGGAGCCGGCCAGGGCGTAGGCGATGACCAGCGGCGGGGAGGCCAGGTAGTTCATCTTCACGTCCGGGTTGATCCGGCCTTCGAAGTTACGGTTGCCCGACAGCACGGCGGTGACGGAGAGGTCGTTGGCCTGGATGGCCTCGGAGATCTCGGCGTCGAGCGGACCGGAGTTGCCGATGCAGGTGGCGCAGCCGTAGCCCACGATGTAGAAGCCGAGCTTCTCCAGGTACGGGGTCAGGCCCGACTTGTTGTAGTAGTCGGTGACTACCTTGGAACCCGGGGCCACCGAGGTCTTGACCCACGGCTTGGACGTCAGGCCCTTGTCGACGGCGTTGCGGGCCAGCAGTGCGGCGGCCAGCATCACGGACGGGTTGGACGTGTTGGTGCAGGAGGTGATCGAGGCGATCGACACTGCGCCGTGGTCCAGCTCGAATTCGCGTCCGTCCGCGGTCTTGACGCTGACCGTGTTGGACGGGCGGCCGTCGGACTTCGGGCCATGCCCGTGCGGGGCCACGTCACTCAGGTGCGAGGCTGAGGCGGTGAACGCGGGCGAGTCCGAAGCCGGGAAGCTTTCGTCGATCGCTTCGTCCAGGCTTCCGCCGGCCAGGTCTTCCTTCACGTAGTTGCGCAGGTCCTCGCGGAACTGGGCCTTGGACTCGGTGAGGATGATGCGGTCCTGCGGGCGCTTCGGGCCGGAGATCGACGGAACAACCGTGGACAGGTCCAGCTCGAGGTACTCGGAGAACTTGATCTCGCGGGAGGGATCGTGCCAGAGGCCCTGTTCCTTCGCGTAGGACTCCACCAGGGCGACGTTCTCCTCGGACCGGCCGGTGAGGCGCAGGTAGTCAAGGGTGACGTCGTCGATCGGGAACATCGCGGCCGTGGAGCCGAACTCCGGGCTCATGTTGCCGATCGTTGCACGGTTGGCCAGCGGCACAGCCGCGACGCCTTCACCGTAGAACTCGACGAACTTGCCGACCACACCGTGCTTGCGCAGCTGCTCGGTGATGGTCAGGACGACGTCGGTGGCGGTGGCGCCGGCCGGGATGGAGCCGGTGAGCTTGAAGCCCACGACGCGCGGGATGAGCATGGAGACGGGCTGGCCGAGCATGGCAGCCTCGGCCTCGATGCCGCCAACGCCCCAGCCCAGCACGCCCAGGCCGTTGACCATGGTGGTGTGCGAGTCGGTGCCGACGCAGGTATCCGGGTAGGCGCGGACAACGCCGTCAACTTCGCGGGTCATGACGGTGCGGGCCAGGTACTCGATGTTGACCTGGTGCACGATGCCGGTGCCCGGCGGGACGACCTTGAAGTCATCGAATGCCGTCTGGCCCCAGCGCAGGAACTGGTAACGCTCACCGTTGCGCTGGTATTCGATCTCCATGTTGCGCTCCAGTGCGCCGGAGTTGCCGAAGGCGTCAATCTGGACCGAGTGGTCAATGACCATTTCGGCCGGTGCCAGCGGGTTGACCCGCTTCGGGTCTCCGCCGAGCTCCTTGACGGCCTCACGCATGGTGGCGAGGTCAACGACGCAGGGCACGCCGGTGAAGTCCTGCATGATCACACGCGCCGGCGTGAACTGGATCTCGGTGTCGGGCTCGGCGCTGGGATCCCAGCCTGCCAGCGCACGGACGTGGTCGGCCGTAATGTTGGCACCGTCCTCGGTCCTCAACAGGTTTTCAAGCAATACCTTGAGGCTGAACGGAAGGTTTTCTGCACCTTCGACGGAGTTCAACCGGAAAATTTCGTATTCGGTTCCGGCTACATTAAGTTTGCCTTTTGAACCGAAGCTGTCCACAATGCTCATCGCAGGACTCCTCTCGCAACAGTTTCATCTTTGTCGCGCCGCAGGACCCTTGCTAGTTAGGTCGGCCTAACTAATACAGGCATCAGTACATCGTGGTACGCAATGCAGGTAAGAAACGCAGGGAACGGCCGATTAACGCCAAGTCATTAACAGCTGTGGTGATTTAACAGCTGTGGTGATGGAGCGCGACGACGGACTACTACGCCCATCCTAGTGGCATCACGGTTGGGGAGTCAGTAACGCCACAGTCTCCATGTGATGGGTGTGCGGGTACAGGTCGAAGGCACGCAGCCCGGCCATCCCCCAGCCGCCCTGCCGGAAGTAGCCGAGGTCGCGGGCGAACGAGGCCGGATCGCAGGAGACATACGCGATGGCCCGGGGACCGGCATCGATCAGCTGCTTGACTACCGCTTTGCCGGCGCCGGCACGCGGCGGGTCCAGGATCAGTGCGTCGAAGTTGCGCGGTTTCTGCCGCAGCACCCGTTCCACGCGGCCCTGGACGATCTCCACCTGGGCTGCGTCGTGCAGGTTCTTGCGTGCATCACGGCTGGTTCCGGGTGCCCCCTCGACCGAGAGCACGGATCCGGTCACGCCCACGGCATCGGCCAGCGGTGCCGTGAACAGCCCGGCACCGGCGTACAGGTCCGCCACCACCGAGCCCGGCTCGAGGTAGCCGCCGTCGTGCAGGAAGCCGGTAACGGCTCCGACGAGCGTCTCCGGGCCGTCCCGGTGGATCTGCCAGAAACCGTCGCCGGTAACCCGGTAGTCGTGGCCCGCCGCAGACTCCTGGACATAGGTACGGCCGCGCAGCTGCAGCACCTCGCCGGTGGCCGGGTCCAGGCTGGCCACCGAGACGTCGTCGGGCAGCTGGGCCAGGATGCCGCCGAGCCGCTTGGACCGGGTTCCCGGGGCGGGCACCAGCAGCACCAGCGGCCGGGAGCCGTTCGCCGGGGCGGCGACCTCGACCCGTTCGATGCCCTGCAGGTCGATTTCCCAGAGCCGGAGGGCGTTGATGCCCGCCACGGCCAGCGGCATTTCGCGCACGGGCAGGACGGCATCGGAGCGGTGGGCGTGCATGCCGAGCTTGCCCGCCGGCGTCACGGCAAAGCCGGCACGCGTCCGCCAGCCCAGGCCGGACACGGCGGCGCCAGCAGCGCCGTCAGTTGCGCCGCCGGCCCCGCCGTCGCCGGCCGCCGTGCCGACGGCTTCGACTGTGATCTGCCCTGCGGGCGAAAGGTCGACGCCGGCCAGCCGCTTGAGCTGTTCGGCCAGGACGTCGGCCTTGAGGCTGCGCTGGCGGGCCAGCGAAATGTGGCCAAGTTCGGCGCCGCCGACGGGCGGATGCCGGTGCGACCAGGAGCGCGCGGAATCGGCGAGGTCCCAGAAGTGGGGCACCCGGTCCGGCGAGGGCTCCAGGACCTCCACCACATCGGCGCGCCAGAACTTGGCGGCGGGGCCGTCGTCGGTGAGCCTGACCCTGACCCTCTCGCCGGGAATGCCGTGCCGGACGAACACGACGCGTCCCTCGTGCCGGGCAACGCAGTGCCCGCCGTGGGCGACGGGTCCGACGTCGACGACGAGATCGGTGTGGGCGTGCGTCCGGGTGTCGGGGGTCATTGGATATCCTGCAGTTTCTTGGCTTCTTCGGACGATTTCAACTGCCATGGCACGCTACACACCATGACGCCGGGCTCGAAGTGCAGCCGGGTCTTGATGCGCAGCGCGGTCTGGTTGTGGACCAGCTGCTCCCACCATTTGCCCACGACGTACTCCGGGATGTAGACCACGATCAGGTCGCGCGGCGAATCCCGGCGCATGTTCTTGATGTACTCCATGATCGGAGTCACCGTTTCGCGGAAGGGGCTGGCAAGCACGGTCAGGGGCACCGGGATTTCGAGCTTCTCCCAGTCCGCGACAGTCGCCTCGGTCTCCTCGGAACTGATGTCCACGGTAATGGCGTCCAGCCGCGACGGGCGGGAGGCCCGGGCATAGGCCAGGGCGCGCAGGACCGGCTTGCGCACGTGCGAGACGAGCAACACGGCGTGCACCCGGGTGGGCAGCGCGCGCGGCGAGGAGTCCTCGTCGACGGCGAGTTCCTTGGCCACGTTGTCATAGTGCGCCCGGATGCTCCACATGATCAGGAACAGCACGAACATGGCCAGCAGCGCGATCCAGGCCCCCTGTGTGAACTTGGTGATCAGGACGATCACCAGGACCAGGGCGGTCATGCAAAAGCCCACCGTATTTATGGTCCGGGACTTGATGATGCGCCGCCGCACGGCGGGGTCCTTGGACAGTTTCAGTTCCCGGCCCCAGTGCCGGATCATGCCCAGCTGGCTCATCGTGAAGGAGATGAAGACGCCCACGATGTAGAGCTGGATGAGCTTTGTGACGTCGGCGTTGAAGGCGAGGATCAGGACGATGGCGCCTGCCGCCAGTGCCAGGACGCCGTTGCTGAAGGCCAGCCTGTCGCCACGGGTGCGCAGCTGGCGCGGCAGGTAGCCGTCCTGGGCCAGGATGGAGCCGAGCACCGGGAAACCGTTGAACGCCGTGTTGGAGGCGAACACCAGGATGACGCCGGTGGCGGCCACCACGATGTAGAACGGGATGGAGCCTGGGCCGAAGACGGTCTGCGCGATCTGGCTGATGGCCGGATTCTGGATGTACCCCTCCTCCAACGGTTTGCCGTCCAGGAGGAATTCCGTTGCCGGATCCAGCACGATGTGCACATTGGTGGCGTTGGCCAGGTAGATGATGCCGGCGAGCATGGCGGAGGCAATCACGCCGAGCAGCAGCAGCGTGGTGGCTGCGTTCTTGCTCTTGGGCTTCTGGAAGTTGGGCACACCGTTGCTGATGGCCTCGACACCGGTCAGGGCCGCGGCGCCGGAGGAGAAGGCCCGCAGCAGCAGGAAGGCGCCGGCGAGCCCGACGAGTCCTTCGTCGAAGCCCGGCTCCGGCACGATCTCGAACGCCGCCGACGGCGCCTGCCCCAGCTGGCCGGTTACCGACTGGAAAACCCCGACGGCGGTCATGCCGAGGATGGAGGCCATGAAGATGTAGGTCGGTACGGCGAAAACGCTGCCGGCTTCCTTGATGCCGCGCAGGTTCACGAGGGCCAGGATGATGACGCCGATCGTGGCAATCGCCGCCTGCTGTCCGTGCAGCGAGGGCACGGCGGTGGTCAGGTACGTCGCGGCCGAGGACATGGACACGGCCACGGTCAGCACGTAGTCAACCAGCAGCGCCGAGGCCACGGTCAGGCCTGCATACTTGCCGAGGTTGACGTTGGCGATCTCGTAGTCACCGCCGCCGGAGGGGTAGGCGTGGACGTTCTGGCGGTAGGAGGCCACGACGGTCAGGAGCACCACCATGACGGCGAGGCCTACCCACGGCGAGAGGGCCACTGCGCTCACGCCGGCCAGGGCCAGGGTCAGGAGGATTTCATCGGGCGCATAGGCCACGGAGGACAAAGCGTCCGAGGCGAAAATGGGCAGCGCGATCCGCTTCGGCAAGAGGGTGTGGGCCAGACGGTCGTTCCGGAAGGGCTTGCCTACCAGCACCCGCTTCACGGCATTGAAAATTGTCAGCACCACACAAAACTAGTCTGATTCGGACGCGATGTCATGACGGCGAAGTTGGCGTCCGCAAGGACGTCGCCCGGCGCCCCGTGGCCGTGGCCTCCCGGCGCCGCGTGGCCGGTAGAGTTTTACGCAGTATCAGACGCAGAACCAAGAGGAGGCCCATGTGGCGCACTTCGTGATCATGGGTTGTGGCCGTGTCGGGTCAACCCTGGCACACACGCTCGAGGACGCCGGCCATTCGGTGGCCATCATCGACCAGGATGACCGCGCCTTCCGGCGGCTCCGCACAGGGTTTTCCGGACGGAAGGTCACCGGGGTCGGGTTTGACCGCGAGACGATGAAGCGGGCCGGCGTCGAGGAAGCCTATGCCTTCGCCGCCGTTTCCAGCGGCGACAACTCCAACATCCTCGCCACCCGGGTGGCGAGGGAGACGTTCCACGTTCCTCATGTGGTGGCCAGGATCTACGATCCGGGCCGCGCCGAAATCTACCAGCGCCTCGGCATTCCCACGGTCGCCGCGGTCCGCTGGAGCGCCGACCAGGTACTGCGCCGCATCCTGCCCGAACAGCACATCGCCGGCGACTACCGGGAGCCCTCGGGCCGGCTGGTCCTCGCCGAGGTTGACCTTAACCCCGACTGGATCGGGCACCCGATCTCCTCGATCGAGAAGGCGGCCGGCATCCGGATCGCGTATCTGACCCGGTTCGGTGAGGGCATGCTGCCCGCTGCCAGCACGTCATATCAGGACGGCGACACCGTCCACGCCATGCTGAACGTGGACCGGAGCTCCGAGATCGGCCATATTCTCGCCAAATCCCCCGCCAAGGAGTCCTGAGTGAAAGTCGTCATCGTCGGTGCCGGAAGCGTCGGTTCCTCGATTGCCCGCGAGCTGTTGGCCCACAAGCACGAAATCCTGCTGATCGACGAGAAGCCGGAGGTCATCGGCCGCAGCGGGCTGCGCGGCGCGCACTGGCTGGTCGGTGATGCCTGTGAGCTGAGCACCCTGCAGGACGCCAAACTCGAGGACGCCGACGTCGTGGTCTCCGCCACCGGTGACGACAAGGTCAACCTCGTCGTCTCGCTGCTGGCCAAGACAGAATTCGGCGTCGGGCGCACCGTCGGCCGGGTCAACAACCCCAAGAACGACTGGATGTTCGATGACTCCTGGGGCGTCGACGTCGCGGTCAACACCCCGCAGCTCATGACCGCCCTGGTGGAGGAGGCGGTGGAGATCGGTGACCTCGTCCGGCTGCTGACGCTCCAGACCGGAGTGTCCTCGCTCGTGGAGTTCACTGTCCCGCACGACTCCCATGTGATCGGGCTGACCGTGGGCGATGTCCAGTGGCCCGAGGACTCCACCCTCGTGGCGATCCTGCGGGACCAGGCGCCCATCACGCCGAGCCGCGACGACGTGATCGACGGCGGCGACGAACTGTTCTTTGTCACCACGATCGCGGCCGAGGACGAACTCCGCGCCCTGCTGGCACCCGAATCCCCGCTTGAGGACCAGCACCCGGTGACCTCGGACCAGCACCGCCACGGCACCCAGCCGGCCGCGGACGACGGGTTCGACGGCTAGGGCAGTTCCGCTCTCAATAGTTGCGCTATCAGTTATGGCCGTTCCCAAGGCTGGGGAACGGCCATAACTGATAGCGCATCAGGTCAGTTGGGCTCTTTGGCTCCGGCGGGCACCGGGGCCGGCCGGGTGAGCAGCCAGGCAATCCAGATGCCGAGGATGTAGAGCGGGGCGCCCATGAGGAGCCGGGTGGTGGCGAGGGCGGCGAAGCCCTGCTCCCCCATGAAGTACAGCGGCACCTGCACCACGAGCCGCAGGACCAGCACGGAAACTATCACCCAGGTGCCGATGCTGTAGGCCCTGACCCGTTTCGGGTCCTTGCGCCATTCCAGGCCCTCGTTGCGGATGAAGCCGAAGAGCAAGCCGGCGATCGGCCAGCGCACGAACACGGAGATGGACATGGCCAGGATGTAGCCGATGTTGGTGAAGAACCCCAAAACATAGAAGTTCTCTGCCTTGCCGGTCGAGGTGGCCAGCCATGCGGAGAGTCCGACGCCGATGAAACCCGCCAGCGCCTGCGTCAGCGGTTTGCGCTGGAGAAGCCGTGCCACGGTAAAGGCGGCGGCCACCGCCAGGGAAGCGATGACAGCCAGCGTCAGGTTTTCCCTGTCGATGGTGAAGGCAATCAGGAAGACGAGGCCCGGCAGGATGCTCTCGGCGATGCCCTGGATGCCGCCGGCGCTCTTGAGCACGTCGATGTTGCCGTTGCTCGACCGGTGCAGGCCGGCCTTGGCCGCGTAGTCCTGGGCAAGTTGGGCGACGCTTGGCTGGGCTGCGGCGGGCTGGGCTGCGGTGGGCTCGGAAATGTCCCGGTTGCCGCCCCCGGCTTCCCCCGGCTCCTGCCGGCCGGTGTCCCTGTCTTCCCGCTGGGGGGCCAACTCGGGGGGTTCTGGCAAGGTCATTGCTCCTCCTGGCGGGAGAGTATTTCGTAGCGGGGATTGAAGATCGTGGGCAGCCCGTCGCGCATGGTGACCATGCCCTCGAGCCGGAGCTCCGTTCCGGCGTCGACGCCGGGGATCCGGCGCCGGCCCAGCCACACGACGCGCAGCCGTTCCTTGGGCCCGGTGGGCCGCTGGCGCTGCGCGCTGGGACGCACCCGGTGGGTGGACACGCCGTTGGCGGGCAGGCTGCTGGCCGTTCCGGCGCCGGCTCCGGCTTTGGCACTCAGGCCCGGGAAGCGGGTGACGGGGGCGGGCGTATCGTGATCGATCAGGATCGCGATGAAGGATGCCACCTGGTTGGCGGGCATGTACGTGACGGACTCGATGAAGCCATGGCACAGCACCCGCCCGCGGTCCGGCAGGTCCCGGACCGACACAGCGGCGGCGGCTTTCCTGCCGGCGGCATCAGCCAATCTGGGTTATCTCCGGTCCGCGTTCGGGCTGTTCGAACTCGGGGGCCGCCTGCGGCGACGGGGCGGCCGCGGTGTCCTTGGGCAGGCGCAGCTGGAGCAAATCGCGCGGCGGCATGGGGTTCTCGCCGCGGACCACGACGATCTGCCGGAACAGCCCTTCCAGCCCGGCCGCGGCGTCGCGGTCCAGGGCTGCCTCGCCGCCGAAGACGCCGCGGAGGAACCAGCGCGGGCCGTCGACGCCGATGAAGCGGGCCACGCGGTACCCCTGGCTGCCGTCCGCGCCGCCGGCGGGAAGCTTGGCCACGAGTTCGGTGCCGAAGCTGCCCTCAACCTCCTCGACCTGGCCGCCCTGGCTGCCGACCGACTGGCCGATCTGCTCACGGATTTCGTCCCACAGGCCCTCGGAGCGGGGGGCGGCGAAGGCCTGCAGCTGCAGGCTCGAGCCCTCCAGGTCCATGGTGACGGCGACGACGCGCTGGCTCGCCTCTTCAACTTCCAGGCGGAGCTGGAGTCCCTCACGGGGTGCGATCAGCAGCGCACCGAGGTCCACGTACCCGTCCTGGTCGTCGATTTCCGAGACGTCGAAGGGACCGGTCGCGGCCCGGCCGGCGGTTTTGGCTGCGTTCCCGGCCGGCGTCGCGGCGGCGTCAATAGCAGCTTCCGTGGCCTCGCCCGGCTCTGTCGGTTGCTCCTGCTTGGCTTTCCTGCCGCGCCCAAAAACCATGGGGTGTCTCCTTCAGTTGTGATCCTGTGCCGCCGCCCGGCGCCGTCCTGGCGCCTGTCCGCGTGGCCGCCCGCTACCCTGCGGCCGCCTGCTCATTTTTTCTGCACCGCTGATCTTGCCTCAGCGCCTGCCTTGCTTCCGTGTCTCATTGCTTCAGTGCCTGTGTTGCTTGGGTGTCTGTGTTGCTTTAGTGCCTGTATTGCTTTAACGCCTGTGTGGCACGGCAAACCCTGAACGGCTCCCGTGGCCAGGCCGGGCCTGCGCTCAGGCCGGTCCGCCGAAACCGCCGGTCGAGCCGAAGCCGCCCCCGCCGCGAACCGAGCCGTCGAGCTCCTCGACCGGGAGGAATCTGGCGTACTCCACACGCTGAATGACCATCTGTGCAATTCTATCGCCGCGACGGAGCTCGATCGCTTCCTCCCGGTCCGTATTGAGCAGTGTCACCGCGATTTCTCCGCGGTAGCCGGCGTCTACCGTGCCAGGGGCGTTCACAACTGTCAGTCCGTGCTTGGTGGCGAGGCCGGACCGGGGGTGGATCAGCGCAACGAAGCCATCCGGGAGCGCAATCGAGACGCCCGTGGGAACGAGGCGGCGCTCCCCCGGTGCGAGGACGACGTCCTCGCGGGCGCGAAGGTCGGCGCCGGCGTCCCCCGGGTGTGCATACGACGGCGGCTCAAGCCCGTCGTCGAGCATTTTCAGCTGTACCGTCAAGGTGGGCGTTCCGTAGGCTGCGTCGCTGGCCGTCAATGCGGCACTGGCGACGGCGGTGTTTTCTTCAGTCACAGTCCCTCACTCTAACTCCCGTAGGGATCATCGTCCTAGCCGCCGCTGGCCTGCCCGCGCACGCCGCCCACGGGATTGGAGCGGGCTCGATGCGGCGTTGGAGCCGGCCGTGGGGCCGAGATGAAATACCCCGGGAAAGATGAAAAGCTGTGCTTATGCCCGAATCCAGCGCAGCTGCGCCTGCACCAAAGAACGCCCCGAGCGACTCCACTGTCCTTTACGCCGAGAAGCTCTGGCCGAACTTCTGGATCTGGCTGGTGTCGGCAGGGTTCTCCAGCGCCGGGATCCTCATGCTGGCACCCATCAGCATCTGGGCCGGCATTACCGCGGCGATCGTGCTCTTCGTCGTCATTTCCGTGCTGCTGGTGCTGTCCACGCCGTCAATCACTGTCACCAGGACCACTCTGAAGGTGGGCCGGGCCTCGATTGAACGCGGGTTCCTGGGCAAGGCCACGGCGTTCCGGGGCAAGGAAGCGACGGCGGAACGGGGCACGCGGCTCAATGGGCTGGCGTTCTTGTGTATCCGCGGATGGGTGGATCCGGTGGTCCGGATCGAGATCGAGGACCCCTCGGATCGCACCCCGTACTGGCTCACGTCCACCCGCCACCCGGAGCAACTTATCGCCGCGCTCAACTCCTAGTTCCTCTCCGCCTCCTACCCGCCGGGCACAGGGTTTTGAGATCCGGGTTCCTGATCAGGGCTGCCGCCTGCCTAGCCCTCGCAATCCCTGCAGTACTTAAGGCCGTCCTTTTCGCGGGCAATCTGCGAACGGTGGCGGACGAGGAAGCAGGAGGCACAGGTGAATTCGTCTGCCTGGGCGGGCATGACCCGGACCAGCAGTTCCTCCCCGGACAGGTCAGCGCCGGGAAGTTCGTAGCCTTCGGCGAGGTCGGACTCATCTTCATCCACCACTGCGGAAGGCTTCTCCGTACGCCGCGCCTTCAGAGCCTCAATCGAATCCTCGCTGAGGTCTTCTTCGGTCTTACGCGGCGCATCGTAATCAGTCGCCATTATTTGTTGCTCACACTCCGCATTCGTTCGATTGATTCGCCGCTCCAGGTTGGCCCGTCGGGATGGTAACCCTGGGCTCCGGGAGCGGTTCACCGATGTCAACGCCGGACATGCGGTTTTTGTGCCCGGTGTCGGTCATTTTTGCTTAAGCGCCTCCCGAATGCCAGAGCCCGCCGGTCCCCTTCCCACGATCTCTTCCGCACACCGGCCAAAACCGGCGGAAAGACGCGGAAAGTCGCGGAAAATCACGGCGCGCCTGCCGTCCTAACCCGAAATGTGTCCCGCTGGTGGCAGAGTTTCGATTGTTAGCAATGCCAGGGTGGAGGATTTGTATGCAGGATCTACGGCTTGTAGGCGTCCACGACGACGGAGAGCATCTCCTGTTGAGTGGCACCGGCGGCGAGATGTTCCAGCTGCCGATCGATGAAGCACTTAGGGTGGCAGCCAGCCGGATGTCGGCGAAGTCCGCGTCCAGCGCGGCCGCAGCCCCTATTGCCATGTCTCCGCGCGACATCCAGACCAGGATTCGCAACGGAGCCACCGCCGCCGAGGTGGCGGAGCTGTCCGGAATTCCGCTGGAGAAAGTCCAGCGCTATGAGGGCCCAGTCCTGGCCGAACGCGAGTACATCGCCCAGCAGGCCCGCAAGGTGGAGGTTGCCTCCCCCGCCCCGGGCCACGACGTCTACCGCTCCGTGTTCGGTGAAAACCCGGCGTCGCTCAGCGACATGGTCGAGCACCGCCTCAGGGCTTACGGCGTCGAACCCTCAACGCTGGAGTGGGATTCCTGGCGACGTCCCGACGGCAGCTGGAACGTGGTGGCCCGCTTCGAGCCCAAGCCCGGCGGTCCGGCCGGGATCGGCGAGGAGCCGCCGGCCATGTGGACCTTCCACCCCGCCCGGAAGTCCCTGCAAAACGCTAACCGCTGGGCCCAGCAACTGAGCGAACTCGAGCCGCTCGAGGGTCCCGTGCCGGCCCGGCGCCTCACGGCCGTCTCCGACCGGCCCTTTGACTTTGAAACCGATGCCGAGGCCGCAGCCCGCACAGCGACCGGCCAGCACAGCATTATTCACCAGATGCTTCTTCAGCAGGACAGGATCCACCAGGAACAGGACGCCGACGGGCTGCTGGACATGCTGCGTTCCCGCCGCGGCCAGCGGATCGGGGTGGACGAGGACGCGGATGACGCCTTGGCCACGCTCCTGACCACTGGCGTTCCCGCGGCCCACCCCCGTCCGGCAGAGGTGCCCGAGGCGCCCGAGGTTCCACAGGCGACGGAACCGCAGTCCATCTCCGAAGCCGCTGCGGCCGACGAACCCGACCCTGCCGAAGCTGACGCTGCCCTCATCCAACCCGGGCAGCCAGAGGTTCCGGCCCTGGAGGCCGCAGCCCCGTCGGAAACCGATGCCTTCGCCCGGCGCCGCGATGGAAGGCCGTCAATGCTTTCCCGCCTGAGCCTCGCTCCGCGCCTCCCGGAGGAGGACGATGCCCTGAGACTGCACGACGGCGTCAGCACCGAGACCCGGGAAGTCACCATCGCGGCCTCGCAGCTGCGCCCGGCGGGCAAAGCCCCCACCGCAAGCCCGGGCCTGGATGAATTGATCGGCGGCGGATCATCCCGGCGTCAGCACCGCGAGTCCCACGGCACTACCCGGAACGACGCCGGCACCGAGCAGCCGGAGCGCCAGCCGGCCAAGCCGAAGCGGTCCAGCGTTCCCAGCTGGGACGAAATCGTCTTCGGAACCCGCAACGACCAATAAGGGCGTCAGTCATGACGCCCAGGAACGCCTACGAACGGCTGCGACCCGCCGGGAAACCGGCCAGTCAGCCGCGCGGCGCTTTCTTGCCATCAGCCTGGAAGTAGAGCAGCGGCACTTCCCGCTCGGCTTTCGTCAGGGACCCGTGCTGGCCCACCACCTCCAAGGCAGTGGGCCGGACCCTGCGCGTATCGTAGAGCGCCAGCGAGTCCCGGGCCGCGATCATGATGTCACCGATCCGCAAGGCGGCCTCGGCCCGCACGTCACCGAACAGCCCGCCCGCGATCGCTTCCTCACGGGTGAAGGCCCATATTCTGTCTCCGAAACGGGACCGCCAGTTTGCCAGCAGGCGGGCGCGGGCGGCGTCGTCCCTTCCATCCTCGAGGTACAGGTGGACCATCCGCGGCTCCCCGGCGGTGTGGCGGACACCGGCCAGGAGCGCCGGCTCCGCGGAGTAGTCGATCCGCTGCGACTCGGGCACGTCCACCATGCCGTGGTCCGCCGTCAGCAGCACGGTGGTGCCGGCCGGCAGCGTGGCGTGGAGCCGCCGCACCGTGGCATCGAGTTCTTCGAGCTGGTGCTCCCACTGCGGTGACTGGCAGCCGTGGCGGTGCCCGGCCTTGTCGAGCTCATTGACATAGAAGTACATCAGCGAGGGCCCGGCGCCGGCCATGGCCTCGGCGGCCGCTTCGGTCCGGGCGTGCGATGTGGTTCCGGTGATGAAACGGCCTCCGCGGAGCGCGGCCTCGGTCATAGCCGAGGTGCTGAACTGCGGGAGGCTGACGGTCGTGACATCGACGTGCTCCGCGGCCCTTTCGAAAACGGTGGGGAACGGCTGCCACGTCCGCGGGTCCACGCCGGCGTCCCAGTTGCCAAGCATGTTCACTACCCGGTCCTGATCCGGGTCCAGGACGTCGTAGCCCACCATGCCGTGCTGGCCCGCCGACAGTCCGGTGCCAAAGCTGGCGAGGGATGCCGCGGTGGTGGACGGGAAGGCCGAGTCCAGCGCCACGGGCACCTGGCCCTGGCCGGCCTGCACGAGGGTGCGCAGGAACGGGGTGTGGGCGATCTTCTGCTTCAACAGGCTGCGGCCCAGTCCGTCGGCCAGCACCACGCACACGCGTTTGGCGGGCGGAAGATTCAGTTTGTTTTCGAATCCCGGGACACCCAGGCTCGCCGCCGCGCTGGTCAGCACCTCGGCGATGGAGCGGTGCCCAAACGCCGGAGCGGCCGGGAGCGGGGACTGACCGACGCCGGCGGCCAACGGGGCGGGCAAGGCAGCACCGGCGGCGGCTGGCGAGGGACTTAGCAGCGGCTCTGGAAGCTGATCTTGGGCAGACGCGGGCTGACGGAGGTCAGCCATGTCAGCGCTGGTGGCCGCGGCTGAGGCGGTTCCCGAACACACCCATCCGCGGGCGGGGCGGCAGGCCGGGCCCGTTGTGCGGGACCGGGGCGGCGGAGCCGGTGTTCACTGCGCGCAGGGCACGGGCGAATAGCTTGGCGTCCTGCACGGCCTGCAGACCGTCCGCTTCGGCGCTGATCCGCAGGACGATGTCTTCCTGCGCGATGGTGCCGCTGTAGCCATGGTCGGCCTCGCACTGCGGGTCCCCGCAACTGGCCGGGCCCATATCGAGGCGCTGGCCGCCGGACCACGCGATGGACAGCGTCAGCTCCCGGACAGGGTCGGAGGGCTTGTAGTCCTGCGGCTGGGCGTAGACGTAGCTCAGGACCACCGAGCGGATCTGGGTGACGGGGACGGACTCGGTCGACACCTGGGCAACGGTCTGCTCACCGGCATCATCGAGCTGCTGGTCATCGACGTGGGTGATGACCAGCATGTCCTCGGTCAACACCAGGACAGTGATATGGCGGCGGACCTCGGCGCGGTCGAAGTGGGTCTCAAGATGCACCAGATGGGCCACGCAGTCGCGGCCATCCAGGGCATCGGCGACGACGTCAGCCACGAGCCGGGGGTAGAAACCGGCCTGCTGGAGCGACCCTTCCAGGCTCTGGCCCTGCGCACTGTGGTCATGGAGGCCGTGGTGGTGCGCGGTCTGGCGTGCGGGGGCGGTCGCCAGGGGCTTGGGTGTTGGAGGCTGGGAGCTCATAGTCTCCATTTTCACAGATCGGCTGGGGACTTGCTAACTGCACGGCCCCGGACGCGGGCGTCGGCTGAGGCGGCTGACCGGGCCGGACCCGCAACAACGGGCCTAGCTGCGCATCGCCCGTCGCGCACTGTCCGTCCGCTGGGCGGCGTTCGCGATCCTGACGTCGGCGGCAAGGATCGAGGCGCCGTCGGGCCCGGCTAGGACGGGATTGAAGTGCACCAGCGCGATCTCCGGATGGTTGTCCTTGAGCCTGGTGAGGCGGGCGGCGAGATCCTCCAGGGCCGTGACGTCTACGGCGGGGAGGCCCTGGTACCCGAAGAGCTTCCGCGACGCCCGGGGCGCCCGGATGAAGTCCTGGACGTCGGAGCCGGAGAGCGGCGGCACGCGGTGGGCCCAGTCATCGAGCAGGTTCACGGCGTCGCCGGCCAGGCCGAAGGAGATCACGGGCCCCAGCAACGGATCTTCAATGGCACGGAAGGTGCAGGCCTGCCCCACGGGCACCATCGTCTGCACTTCGAGGGACGGGGAGCCGTACCGCTCGAGCGACTTGCGCATCTGGTGCACGTTGTCCCGCAATGAATCGGCGTCCTGGATGTCCAGCCGCACGCCGCCGAGGTCCAGCCGGTGCCGCAGCGCCGGATCCGTGGTTTTCAGCGCCACGGGCCAGCCGAGCTGCTCGGCCGCTGCCACGGCCTCCTCCGCCGTCTCGAACCCGACGGACGGGACCAGCCGGATGCCGTAGTGGCCCAGCAGCCGCGCGGCCGTGTCCTGGTCCAGCCGGACGAGCTGCTCGCCGCCCACATTGCGCAGCAGCTGCTCCAGGTCCGCCCGGGCAGCCTCCGGGTGGCAACCTTCGGGTTCCACGAACAGGCCCTGATCCCGGTCCAGCCACTGGGCGTAACGCACGACGGCGGCCAGGGCCGCCACCGCCGCACCCGGGTTGGAGTAGCACGGAACAGGTGGAGCCAGCCGGGGCTGGTGTGGTTGCTCCGGTTCGGCGCCGACCATGCCTTCCACGTAAATGGAGGGATCAAGGATTCCGCTAAAGGCAGCAACCACCGGTTTGCCCGCCGCCGCGGAACATTCGGCCAGCACGCCCGCGATCTTTTCGACCGTGAGACCGCGCGCCGGAAGCAACGCCACCACCGCCGCATGCACAGTGTCCGCGGTGAGGGTTTCCTGCAGGCTCCGCCGCAGCGCCGGCAGCGCCCGGGACATGCCGGCATCGAGGTCCACGTCGGCAACAATCCGCTCCACCCCAAGCCCCTGGCGGGCGGCGCTTTCCGCGACCACCTTGCCCAGGGCGCTCGAGTTGCTGAAAACGGCGATCCCGGCGCCCTTGGGCAGCGGCTGGCTCGACACGATCTGGGCGACGTCCATGAGCTCTTCGATAGTCTCGACCCGGATCACGCCGGCCTGCCGCATCATGGCGTCCAGCGCTTCCGGGGGCGCCTGGGTGGTGCGGACGGCGTGCCCCGGCGGCAGGTTCAGGCCCATGGCGTCGGACTTGGCCACAATCACCGGCTTGGTCCGGGCCAGGCGGCGGGCCAGCCGGGAGAACTTGCGCGGGTTGCCGATCGATTCCAGGTACAGGCCCACCGCCGTGGTGTCGGCGTCGTCCTCCCAGTACTGCATCATGTCGTTGCCGGAGACGTCGGCACGGTTGCCGGCGGAGAGGAAGGTCGAGATGCCGACCCGGCGGCGGCTGGAGGCGGCGTAGAGGGAGACGCCGATCGCGGCCGACTGGCTGAACAGCCCCAGCCCGCCGCGGCGGGCCAGGGCCGGTGCCATCGAGGCGTTGAGTGACACGGCGGGATTGGTGTTGACGATGCCCAGCGACGCCGGACCGATCACGCGCATGCCGTTGGCGCGGGCCTGCCGCACGAGTTCGCGCTGGCGGGCCAGGCCGCGTTCGCCGTCGTCCGCGTACCCGGAGGTGGCCACGACGACCCCCTTGACCCCGGCGGCGGCGCATTCCTGGACCACTTTGGGGACCTCGTCGTACGGGACCGCGATGATGGCGAGCGTGACCGGGCCGGGCACGTCGGAGAGCCGGGCGAAGGAGAGCATGCCGGCGAGTTCCAGGGCCTCCGGGTTGATCGCATAGACCGGGCCGCTGAACCTGCCTTCGATGACGTGCTCGAGGAGCTGGTAACCCACGGTGCCCCATTTGCGGCTGGCTCCGATCACGGCCACGGACGACGGGGCGAGCAGTTCCTGGATACTGCGGGCCTCGGCGCGGTGCTCGCGGGATTCCATCACGGCACGGGACTTGTCGGTGGGGTCGATGTTGAACTCGAGGCTGACCACGCCGTCGTCGAAGTGCCGTTTGACGTCGTAGCCGGCATCGGAGAAGACCATGAGCATCTTGCGGTTCTCCGGGAGCACCTCGGCGCTGAACTTGCGGATCCCGTTCTCGCGGGCGGCGGCGGCGAGGTGTTCGAGCAGGATCGAGCCGATGCCACGGCCCTGGTGGGCGTCGGCGATGTTGAAGGCAACCTCCGCCTCCGCCGGGTCATTCAGCCGGTCGTATCGGCCGATGCCCAGGATTTCGCCGCCAATGGTGATCACCAGGGCCACCCGGTCCTTGAAGTCCACCTCGGTGAAGCGCTTGAGTTCCTTGCTGGAAAGCTTGGACTTGAAGGCGAAGAAGCGCATGTAGATGGACTTTTGGGATTGGCCTACGTGGAAGGCCTGGACCGCGTCTGCATCGGAGGGGTGGATGGGGCGCACATGCGCTGTGCCGCCGTCGCGCAAGACAACATCGGCTTCCCAATATTCCGGATATACGCCGTCCGCCGGCTGATCCACCATAGGCTTAGCCTAGTCATAAACTTACGCAGTACCCGTTCAGCACCCCTCAGAAGGATCCACCAGCCTTATGGCACGCCGCCAAACCACGCCCCCGGCAGGGGAAGCCAGTCAGGATTTCACCGAGAACATCGTCGATATCGATGTCACGTCCGAGATGGAAGGCTCGTTCCTCGAGTATGCCTATTCGGTGATCTACTCGCGGGCCCTCCCGGACGCCCGCGACGGGCTGAAGCCCGTACAGCGGCGCATTCTCTACATGATGTCCGACATGGGGCTGCGCCCGGACCGCGGCCACGTCAAGAGCGCCCGCGTGGTGGGCGAGGTCATGGGCAAGCTGCACCCGCACGGCGACGCCGCGATCTACGACGCCATGGTGCGCATGGCCCAGGACTTCTCCCTGCGGCTGCCGCTGATCGACGGGCACGGCAACTTCGGCTCGCTCGACGACGGCCCCGCGGCCCCCCGCTACACGGAAGCCCGGCTGGCAGCCGCGGCCCTGACCCTCACGGACCACCTCGACGAGGACGTCGTCGACTTTGTTCCCAACTACGACAACCAGCTGACCCAGCCGGAGGTGCTGCCGGCAGCGTTCCCCAACCTGCTGGTGAACGGCGCCACGGGCATCGCCGTCGGCATGGCCACCAACATGGCCCCGCACAACCTCATGGAAGTCATCGCCGCCGCCCGGCACCTGATTGAGAACCCGGACGCCACTCTTGAGGACATCATGAGGTTCGTCCCCGGCCCGGACCTGCCCACCGGCGGCCGGATCGTGGGCCTGGACGGCATCCGCGACGCCTACGCCACGGGCCGCGGCTCCTTCAAGACCCGGGCAAAGGTGGACATCGAGCAGCTCTCGGCCCGCCGCACCGGCCTGGTGGTCACGGAACTGCCGTACATGGTGGGCCCGGAGAAGGTGATCGAGAAAATCAAGGACGCCGTCAACGGCAAGAAGCTCACCGGCATCAGCGACGTCGTGGACCTCACGGACCGCAAGCACGGCCTGCGCCTGGTCATTGAGCTGAAGAACGGCTTCAATCCCACAGCCGTGCTCCAGCAGCTCTACCGCTACACCCCGATGGAAGACTCATTCGGCATCAACAACGTCACGCTGGTCGACGGCCAGCCGCAGACCCTCGGGCTGCTCCAGTTGCTCTCGGTCTACGTGGACCACCGGATCAATGTCGTCCGGCGCCGCACCGCCTTCCGGTTGGGCAAGAAGAAAGACCGCCTGCACCTGGTCGAGGGCCTCCTGGTCGCGATCGTGGACATCGACGAGGTCATCCAGATCATCCGGTCCTCCGACGAGGTTGCCGCGGCCCGGACCCGGCTGATGTCCATTTACGATCTCTCCGAGATCCAGGCCAACTACATCCTGGAACTGCGGCTGCGGCAGCTGACCAAATATTCACGGGTCGAGCTGGAGAAGGAGCAGGAGGAGCTCCGCCGGGAGATCGCCGAGCTGGAGGCGATCTTGGGCTCCCCCGCGCTGCTCCGTACCCTCGTGTCGGACGAGCTCGGCGAGATCTCTGAGAAGTACGGCACACCGCGCCGGACCGTGCTGCTGGAATCCGAGGCCGTCTCCCCCACCGTGGCAGCCGCAGTTGGTGCAGCCACCGGGGCCAAGGGCAAGGCCGCACCGCTGGCCCTTGAGATCGCGGACGATCCTTGCTGGGCCATCCTCACCGTGTCCGGCCAGATCGCCCGCACCGCCAGCCAGGACAGCCTGGCCGAGGCCGGTCCGCGGACCCGGCATGACGTTTTCTCCTCCGTGGTCAAGACCACCGCCCGCGGCGAGATCGCAGCAGTGACCTCGCAGGGCCGCATGCTGCGCCTGCAGGTCATGGACATGCCCGTGCTGCCGCCGACTTCGGGAACCCCGAACATGGCCGGCGGCGTACCGGCCAAGGATTTCATCACGCTCCTCAAGGGCGAGTCGCTTATGGCCTTCGCGCCGCTGGACCAGGTCCTCGCGATCGGAACCGCCCAGGGAGTGGTCAAGCGGGTGCAGCCGGACTATCCGCTGAACCGCGAGGACTGGGAAGTGATCGCGCTCAAGGACAAGGACACCGTGGTGGGCGTTGCACCCGCCGGTTCCGACGACGACGACCTTGTCTTCATCACGCGCCAGGCCCAGCTGCTGCGGTTCAGTGCCTCCGCCGTCCGCCCGCAGGGCCGGACAGCGGGCGGCATGGCCGGGATCAAGCTGGCCGCCGGTGACCGGGTGATGTTCTTCGGGGCCGCCAGTCCCGCGGACGCCGCCGCCGTCGTCGTGACCATCGCGGGGACGGACGGCGCCCTGCCGGGCACGGCCCCCGGGGCTGCGAAGGTCACCGCCTTGGCCGAATACCCGGTCAAGGGCCGGGCCACTGCCGGGGTGCGGGCACACCGCTTCCTCAAGGGCGAGGACACGCTGCTCCTCGGCTGGGCCGGTCACGGTCCGGCCAAGGCTTCCTCACTCGCCGGCGTGGCCCGCTCACTCCCCGGCGAGCACGGCCGCCGCGACGGCTCCGGAATCCCGCTGTCCCAGGCGATCGACGCCATTGGACCCAGCATGGCGTGGTCAGAGGAACCCGCAGCCGGCACCGACCCGTAGCCGCGGGCACGCACGAAGCCCCGGGGATGCACGAGGCCCGGGGGTTGAATGAGGCCCGGCCGGAAACGCTTTCGCGATCCGGCCAGGCCTCGTGACCTTGGGTTGTGTTCGGGCCGCCTGCCCGGGGTCTCTGTCCGTTCGCCGTCTTCGGGCTCAGGGACGTGGCACCGTGTCCGGCAACCTCAGTCCCGGCAAGGCCGTGCCAGC
This sequence comes from Arthrobacter sp. Bi26, assembly GCF_918697925.1. Lineage (GTDB taxonomy): Bacteria > Actinomycetota > Actinomycetes > Actinomycetales > Micrococcaceae > Arthrobacter. The sequence goes on along the minus strand of NZ_CAKKMF010000020.1, from coordinate 20,375 downwards.
ATCCACCGGCCAGGCGCTAGGTCAGGGAGACGAGGCTCAGGATGTTGCCCTCCGTGTCCAGGAACCACGCGGCCGAGCTTCCGTCCGGAGTGGTGGCGATGCCGCCCTCGGTTTTTAGGCCCGGGAAATCGTATTCCTCGAAAACGACTCCCTTGGCGCGGAGTTCCGCAACGGCGCCCGGCACGTCATCGACCATCCAGCCGATCTGCGTGTTCTTGGCTGTTCCGGCATTGGGCGTCTGGTACAGCAGGAACGCGGTTCCTCCGCCGCATTTGTACTGCAGGTTGTCCTCGGCGTCCGGGTTTTCGGGTTCGAGCCCGAGCTTATCCCGGTAGAAATCCCGTGCACGGGCGATGTCCGCTGCCGGTAGCACTGCGCCGACTTGCTTGTCCTTGAGCATGGCTATTCACTTTCCAGGCCCGCCCCCCGGAAGGAATAATACTCCTCCACGTGCCGCACGTACCTGAGAAACTGAAGGGCGTTTCCCGCGGCCGCCGGCGGCATGGCCGGGACGCCAGTCCGCGGTGCAGCGGACTGCTGACTGAGGTGCGGCGGTCACTGCACAGGTACCGCCGTCTAGCTGTCGTGGAGCCGTCGCGGAGCCGTACAGGGGTGCCTTTGTCACCTCCGCCCGGGCCGTGGTCATGCGGCCGTCACGAGGTCGTCTGGTCGGAAGTAGTGGTTCCGTCTGGGTTGCTGGCGCGGGTCGAGGTGGGGTGGCGGGATGAACCAGGGAATCCCGGTTTTGAGCCGGATGGTCCAGTGTTCCTTGTGGATCACGTGGTGGTGGTGGGAGCAGAGCAGGACCCCGTTCTCTGTCCCGGTGGTCCCGCCGCGGGACCAGTAGGTGATGTGGTGGGCCTCGCACCAGGGTGCGGGGATGGTGCAGCCGGGAAAGGCGCAGCCCCGGTCCCGGGCCGTGATGGCTTTGCGGAGGTGCGGCGGGAAGACCCGGGAGGCGCGGCCGATGTCCAGGACCCGGCCCTCGCCGCCGAGGACGACCGGGATGATGTCCGCGTCGCAGGCGATCTTCCGGATCGTGGAGGCGGTGACGGGCCCGGTGAACAGCAGCACCCCGGTACCCGTCCCGGTGCCCGTCCCGGGCTGTCCGGTGTTTGCTGTGGCGCCGGGGGTGTTCTGCAGCCGGGTGAGCAGGTCCCGGTAGTCGATGGTCGCCATGACCTGGGGGCGGAGCCCGCCGGCGGCGGGCAGCGTTCCGGCGGCGAGGGCGACCTTGCACGCGCCGACCAGTCCGTCGAGCAGCCTCTGGGCCCGGGAGCGGAGGTCCAGGGCCGGCAGCGCGGGGTCCTCATCCGCGGCGGGCTCATCGCCGGGGCCGGGCTGGTGCTCCGGGCTGGTCGCGGCAGCCGAAGCGCCTGCACCGGTCGAAACGTCGGAAGCAGAAGCGCCTGCACCGGACGGGGCGTAGTCGGCACGGGATACGCAGGCCGATGCCCCGGCGGCAGCAGCACTGACCGAAGCCTCACCGGAGGCCGCGCCGGCGGCCCAGCCGCCGCCGCCCGAAGCGTCACCGGAGGCCGCGCCGGCAGTCCAGCCGGCGCCGGCGACCGAAGCCTCACCGGAGGCCGCGCCTGCGGCCCAGCCAACACCGAACGCCGTGCCGGCAGTCCAGCCGTCACCGGCGGCAGTGGCGCCGGCGGCGGACCTCTCGGCGGTGTCCGTGGCCGGGGAGGTTCCGGTGTTGCCGGTGCGGGGGTTGGTGGCGGTGTTCATGACGGTCAGGAGGTGTTCGAACTGTTCGGTGGTCGCGAAGATCTCGAGGTGGTGCAGGCCGTGGCGCCGGCGGCGGATGAAGGCGCCCTGGAGCTGGCGCAGCAGCTCCTCGGAGGGCTCGGCGCCGTCCTGGTCCAGCGCGTCGGCCCAGCTGCGGGTGACGCGGACGAGGAAGTCGGCGTCGTTCTCGGCGGCCGTGCGGGTCAGGGCGTGTTCCATCCGGGCCGCGGCGTCCGCCTCGCACAGCGGCCGGACCCGCTCGAGCGCGGCGGTGATGACGCTCGCGGCCCGGGACGCGACCTCGCCGGCCGCGACCGCGGCACCGAGCTCCCGGTGCAGGGGCGGCACCGGCCGGCCGGCGAGTCCCTGCCCGGGCAGCAGAGCCTCGGCCAGGGAGAGCCGGCGCCGGGCCTCCGCGGCGCCGATCCGCAGCCGGGCCCGCAGGAACTCCACGGTGTTCCGGTACCCGTCATCCAGGACCGACGCCGGCACGGCTGACCCGTCAGCCACGTCAGCCGCGGCCGCCGTCGCAGAGGCAGGAGGCGCCGCCGCGGCCGCCGATCCCGATCCGGCAGCCGTCACGGCCGCCGCCCCGGACGCGCCGCCTGCGGACGCGCCTGCCGCGGCGGTACCGGCAGGCTCCGCGGCTCCGGATCCGCCGGTCTCCCAGCCGGCCGGGCTCTCCCGCCAGCCCGTGGTCCACGAGGTGACAGCCCCCGCGGCCCCGGCATCGGCCGCGGACTGCTTCCGGGTCCGGTCCACAGCCGAAGCCGCCACCAGCTGCAGAAACTCCACCGTGCGCGAGAACTCCTCCACCCGTCCGGCGAAGTCCGACGCGGCCCGGAATCCCCACGACCCCGCGTCCAACACTGCCGTCGCACTCAACGCCTGCAACGCGGCCAGCGCCCCGTCCAAGCCGTCAATCCCGTCCACACTGGGTTGCTGGACCGGGGCTGGGCCCCGGTCCGTGTCCTGCCCTTCTTCCTGGCAAGCAATGAAATCCCTGACGGCTTCCATAACCAGAGTCTCCCAAAGGGGTGTGACATTTTTAGGCAGGACCCCGAGTGTGCACTCTGGCAACAAAGGCGACATCGCCATGGCCGGTTTGTCGTCAGGAAGATCCTCCGCGACAACTCTGCAGTGAACGCGGCGGCCAGGTGGGCATGACCTTGCGGGTCGCGGCCCCCACCGGCTGTTGCACCGAGTCGGCATGCCCGGCGGAACAAATGCACCTACACTGCTGGAATGCCTATCATTCCCGATTCCAAGGACTGGACCTGGGTCCTGTCACGGCCCTGCCCCGAGTGCGGTTTCGATGCCTCGGCTGCGACCCCTGCCACGGCCCCGGGGATGGTCAGCAGCATGCTCCCGCGCTGGCGGGCGGCCCTCCGACGGCCGGACGCGGCGGAACGCCCCAATGAGGCCACGTGGTCCGTCCTCGAGTACGGATGCCACGTCCGGGACGTCTTCGCGCTTTTCGATCACCGCCTGTCCCTCATGCTGACCGAGGACGATGCCCGGTTCGATGACTGGGACCAGGACAAAACGGCAATCGAGAAGGACTACGCCAACGCCGACCCAGCTGAAGTCGGTGTTGAATTGACCGCCGAGGGCGAGCAGATTGCCGCGTCCTTCGCGCGGGTCCCCGAGGAGGATTGGGGGGGCAAAGGAACGCGGAGCAACGGCTCGGTGTTCAATGTCCTGACTTTCGCGCAGTACTTCCTGCACGACGTCGTCCATCACCTCCACGATGTGGATGGCTAGCGTGTGGACGGCTAGCGCGAAACACGGCCAGCACGCCGGCCGGCTGGCACCCACACGGCAAGTCTGCGGTCCCCTAGATAAAGCTGTCCCCTAGAGCATTCCCTAAGGCGCCGACCGCTGGAGATCCTTGTCCCAAGCCATGCTTCGGTTGACCGCCACATAGCCCATCTTGACGTAGAGCGCGAGGGCTCCGGTGGGGTTCTCCGAATCGACGTCCAGCGAAGCCACGTCCATCCCCGCGGCGGCGAAGCGGCGCATGGCATCGGCCAGGAGCACCTGCGCGATGCCCCGGCCCCGGAATTCCCGCCGGACTCCGAGGAGCTCGGTGTATCCCTCGCGGAACCCCCGGGTCAGGGCGGCCTCGGCGTCGTGGGTGGCCAGCTGGTAGCCGGCCACAATCCCGGTGGAACGGTCCAGTACGACGCCGCTCAAGTCCGGCCGGGCCTGCGGATCGTTCACCACAAAGCCCCAGGCCTCCTCGTCGCGGGGCTCGCTGCCCCAGTGGTCCCGAAATGCCGCGTTGTGCGCCAGCCGCACCGGCTCATGCAGCGCCGGTCCAAACGTCACGAGCTCCAGTGCCGGGTCCAGGATGGCCTCAGGCACAGTCTGGGTCAGCGGCCGGTGCATCTCGTTGTAATAGCGGACAATGCCGTAGCCGGAACCGGCGAACAAGGCGGCCTGGTGTTGGTGCTGCTGCTCCATGTAGAGCCGCAGCCTCGGGCGCGGGACCGCGCTCCGTGCGTCCCCGTCCTCGTCGGCAGTCCCCGCCGCGCGCGCGTCCTCGGCGAAGCGGTCCCTGGTCCGCTGTTCCATCCAGCCCAGCAGTCCGGTGCCGATCCCGCTCCCCTGCCACTCAGGGTCAACGCAGCCGGAGCCGTTCGCCTTGTCACCGTCGCGGTTCTTGGTGATCCGGCCATATGCCCGGGCAACACCGTCCGGATCGAAGCCGAGGAGGGTGTTTGCCGCCACCGGGTTGTTCTTCGACTCCAGGATCTGTTCCAGATCCGCCCGGCGTTCAAACCAGACGGGCTGCTCGACGGCGGCGGTCCGGGCGATCAGCCTGGCCCACGAGTCGAGGTCGCCGTGCTCCGCCGCCCGCCAGGACAGCCGGGGATCGAGTGCGGGCCGGGGCAGGAGCTCGCCGTTTTGGTTCATGGCAACAGGCTAATCGGCCGGCTACCCCCGCGCCAGCACAGCCGCCGGCGCCGGACCGTCGCCCGCGGCGGCCGCGGCAGCCGCGGCGTCGAGGTCGAGTCTGGTGTCAGCGGGGTCGATATCGTTCGGGTTGTGGGTGACAAGGACAACGGTCCGGTCGCGCAGCCCGTTCCGCAATTCGGCGAGCATGAGCCTGCCTGATTCCGCATCGAGGTGTGCGGTCGGTTCATCGAGCAAGATGATATCGGCCCCGGTCATGAGCGTGCGCGCAACGGCCAGACGGGTACGCTCCCCGCCGCTGAGGAACGCCCCGCCCGGGCCGATCCGGGTGTCCAGTCCGTCCTCAAGCCGGGCCAGCACCGGACCAAGTCCGACGGCGTCGAGGGCAGCGCGCATCTGCTCGTCGCCTCCGGCGGCCGCGGACGTTCCGCCCGCCGCGGCATCCCCGGCCGCACCCGTGGCGCTGTCCGTGCCGGCGCGAGCGGGCTCAGGCCGCGCGAGTTGAAGGTTGCCCCGGATGGTCGAGTCGAAAAGGTGCGCCTCCTGCGGGCACCAGGCGGCGCGCCCGCTCAGGTACAGGTGGCCGCCGGCCGCCGGCAGGAAACCCAGGATCGCTGCCAGCAGGGTCGATTTGCCGGAGCCGGAGGCGCCGGTGACGGCCAGCCAGCGCCCTGGGCCGGCCTCGGCAGTGAGTCCGGTAAAGACGTTGCCGCTGCCAGGCCACGCGGCTGCGAGGTCCACAAGTTCGATCCCGGGCCCGCCGCCGGGTCGCGAAGGCACGTGCACCAGGCCGCCCGTTGCGGCGTCGTCGCCCTCCGGTTCACCATTGGCCCCCGGCTCCAGGACACCTGCCTCGCTGATCCGCCGCATTACGGCGCGCAGCGCCGGGTATTGCCGCACGGCCGTGGTGATGGCCGCGTAGGGGTCCACCAGGGCAAGCTGCACCAGGACCACGACGGCGACCGTCTCCGCTTCGACCGCGCCGCTCAGAGCGAGCGGGGCGGCCAGCACGGCACTGGCCAGGGCGGCTCCGGCGCAGGCCAGGACGGTCAGGGCCTGGCCGAGCCCTTCCGCCCACGCCGACCGCTGTGAAGCAGCCGTCGCGGCCCGGTCCGCCCGGCCTATCGCACCAAGCACGGGGGCGCTCACGCCGTTCGCATTCAGTTCTGCGCGGGCGTCCAGGGCGGCTGCCACGTGACGGAGCACGCCGGAGCGGAGTTTTTGTTCGGTGCCGGCAGACATGCGGTCGGCGGCCAACGCCAGTGCCGGGGCAACGACGATGCTCAGCAGCGCTGCCACAACCACGGCGGGCAGCGCCGCGGGAAGCAGCAACCCGATCCCGCACACTGCGGCCACGGCAACAGCCATGGCAGTCACGGGCGGCAGCACGACGCGCGGCAGGAGCTCGCGGACAGTGTCGACGTCGTCCACCACCGTGCCCAGGACGTTGCCACCCTGCAGCAACCGGCGGAGGGACAGTGCCCGCCGGCTCAGCGACTCCCACAGCCGGCCCCGGAGCCGGGTCAGGGCGGCGAACACGGCGTCATGCAGCAGCAGCCGTTCGGCGTACCGCAGGCCCGCCCGGCCGACGCCGAAGAACCGCACGCCGACGATCGCGGTGAGCAGGTACAGGATGGGGGGCTGCTCGCTGGCGCGGATGATGAGCCAGCCGGAGAGCCCGGCGAGGGCGACCGCGAACAAGGCCGCCAGAGTGCCTACGGCTCCGGCGGCGGCAAACCGGCCCGTTACCGGGGCCAGCAGGCGACGCAACTGGGAGGTGACTGAGCCGGCCGGGCCGACCGAGCCGAATGAGCCGACAGAGCCGACGGCCACGGCAGGCGCGGCGCCAGCTTCAGGGCCGCCAGGCGTTGCGCTCGGCGTTGCGCCCCGGCTCGGACTCGGCGTCGCGGCAGCCGCGGCGGAAGGCGGCCGGATGGCCGCGGCCTGGACGTCCGCATCGATTGATGCCGGCAAAGGCGTGGCGATGGACGGATATTCGACTCCGTGGCGCCCGGAGCCGTGCGGAGCCACCGCGACGAGCATGTCGGCAAGCTCCCGGGTCTGCCGGTCGTGCGCGACGAGCAGCACAGTGACCTGTCCCCGGAGCCCGGCGAGGGTCCGATTGACCTTTGTGGCCGATTCCCGGTCCAGATGGGCGGTGGGTTCATCCAGGAGCAGTACGCTGGCGCCGGCCTCGATCCGTGCCAGCCCGCGGGCCAGCGCCACCCGCCGCAGCTCCCCCGGGCTCAGCTCGGCCGGGTGCTTGGCGGCCAGGTGTTCCGCGCCCACGGCCGCGAGGCACCGCTGCGCTGCCGCATCGTTTTCCGCGCTGGCCGAATCGCCGGTGGCAGCGCTGGCCGCGGCGGCGTCGGGTCCGTTGGCGGGAACACCGAGATACAGGCGGATCTCGTCCAGCACCGTGGAGGCCACCATGACGGGGTGCTGGGGCACCCAGGCGAGATCCGCCGTCGTGAATCCTCCGAGGCGTCCCGATACGACGGTCCCCGAGCCCGTCCCGACGGTCCCCGCGAGGACTCCGAGCACGGTGCTCTTGCCCGCACCGCTGGCCCCGTCGAGTGCCGTAATCCGGCCGGCAGGGGCGGTGAAGCTCAGCGGACCGACGGCGGCATCCCTGCGGCCGCCGAACCGAACGCTCAGCCCGTCCACGGTGATGGAGGGCGGTCCAGCGGCAAATCCGGCGTCGGGCGCCGGAACCAGTGGCGCGGTTTCCGGCACTGAAAGGACCGCAGTGGTTTCGGCGAGCGCTGCCCGGCCTTCGTCGCTGGCGTGGTGTGCGGTGCCAAGCTCCCGGAGCGGCAGGTAGCAGTCGGGGGCCAGGATGAGGGCAAGCAGCCCTGCCTCCAGCGCCATGTCGCCGTGAACCAGGCGGACGCCGATGAACACAGCGACCACCGCCACGGAAATGGTTGATATGAGCTCAAGGGCCAGGGCGGAAAGAAAGGCCGTGCGCAAAGTCCCCATGGTCCGGGAGCGGTATTCCTCGGACATGTCCTCCAGTGCCTGGCGCTGGGCGGCGGCCCGGCCCAGGCCCACCAGGACGGGCAGGCCTTTGGCGAGTTCGAGCATGTGGCCGGAGAGCCGCGCCAGTGCGGACTGGGCTTCCCTGACGCGTTCCTCTGTGTACCGCCCGATCAGCACCATGAACAGCGGCACCAGCGGCACCGTCAGCACGATCACCACGGCGCTGATCCAGTCGGCGAACAGGATGCGGGCCCCCAGCAGCAGCGGGATGGCCGCGCAGTTGACCAACGCGGGCAGGAACTGGGTGTAGTAGTTATCCAGGGCATCCAGCCCACGGGTGGCCAGCACGGCGAGGCCGCCGTCGGCGGGCCCGGACGCCCGCGTTCCGTTCCTGAGCGCCTGCTCCAGCAGCTGAGAGCGCAGCTCCTCCTTTACCCCGAGTGCCGCCCGGCGCGAGGCCACCGACTGCGCCCACACGGTCAGTGAGCGCAGCACGGCTCCGGCGGCCCCCAGAACCAGCTGGTCGGCCCAGGCGGGGTCATGCGCCGCGAGCCCGGCGAGCATCGATGCCACGGCCTGGGCCATCAGCACAAGGGACAGCGCCTTCAGGGCGGCCAGCAGTCCCAGCAGGTAGAGGGCGGAACGGGTCGCAGGGCCGGCGGGGAACGGTCTCATCAGCGAGTTAGTCCTTCGGTGCCAGGGCTTTGGCGGCGATCGCGGGAAGGAAGCTGTGGGCCTCGGGGATGTGCGCCGCGCTGACCCGGCGCCGGAACACCCAGTACGTCCAGGCCTGGTACGCCAGGACCAGCGGCAGCCCGATGCAGGCCACAATGCCCATCAGGCCCAGGGTGTAGTCCGAGGACGAGGCGTTGGAGACTGTCAGGTTGAACGCGGGATCCAGGGTGGACGGGAGCACCACGGGGAAGGCGGCACCGAAGATGGATGCGCTGCCAAGCAGGAGGAATGCCCCCAGCGACAAGAAGGCACGGCCTTCGGCATCCTTCCGGGCAAAATTCCACGCCAGGACTGCCGCGACCACGGCGGCGACGACGGCAGCGATGGTCCAGGCCTCGCCGCTGAGAAGTTGGAGGCTCACGGCCCAGCCGGCGATAGGCAGCAGCAGCACGGGCAGCAACCGGACGAACCATGCCCGCGCCCGGTGGCGGACCTCGCCGTCGGTCTTCAGCGCCAGGAACCCGAGCCCGTGCAGGAGGGAGAACCCGACGACGGCGAACCCGCCGAGCACGGCGTAGCCGCTGAACCAGGCGAACGGGCCGCCCTCGCGGTCACCGTTGGCATCCAGCGGCAGTCCCGTGGTGGTCAGGGCCAGTGCGGCGCCGACGCCGAAGGCAGCGACGAACGATCCTGCCGCGATGGCCCAGTCCCAGCGGGCGCGCCACCGGGGGTTGTCCACTTTGCCGCGGTATTCGAAAGCGACTGCACGGAAGATGAGCGCCACGAGGACCAGCAGCAGCGGCAGGTACAGTGCGGAGAACAGCGAGGCGTACCACAGCGGGAAGGCCGCGAAGGTGGCACCGCCGGCGGTCAGGAGCCAGACCTCGTTGCCGTCCCAGACCGGGCCGATCGTGTTGATCAGGACGCGACGCTCCGTGTTGTTCCGGGCGAATACCTTCATCAGCATCCCGACGCCAAGGTCGAAGCCCTCGAGAAAGAGATAGCCCGTCCACAGCACCGCGATGGCGACGAACCAGATGGTGGGTAGCAGTTCCATGCTGAGAATCCTCTGCGCTTTTTGTGTGGGGTTGCTGGGTAGGTGGGTTGCTGGGCGGGCGCCTAGTAGGCGAAAGCCAGGACGTCGTCGTCGGGCTTGCCTGGACCGCCCCGGGGGGTGCCGTCCTCGTTTTCGTCAACGGGGGCATGTGCGAGTTCCGGCATGGCCGAGGCCACGCCGCCGCGGATGTACTTGACCAGGAGCTTGACCTCCACCACCAGTAGCACTGCATAAATGCTGGTCAGCACCACGAGGGAGGTCAGGATCTCGCCGGCCGAGACTCCCGGTGAGACGGCCGCGGCGGTGAACATGAAGACCTGATCGATTCCGCTGGGGTCCGGGTTCGGGGCGACGACGAACGGCTGGCGGCCCATCTCGGTGAAGATCCAGCCCGCGGCGTTGGCACCGAAGGGTGCGAGGATGCCGAACACCGCCAGGCGCATGAGTCCGCGGGAGGCCGGCACGGTTCCCTTGCGCGTGGCCCACAGGGCCACCAGGGCGGCGAGGGCGGCCACGCCACCGAAGCCGATCATCATCCGGAAGCCCCAGTAGGTGACCTCCATGACGGGCACGTACTGGATTTGCTGGCCGGCGCGGTCCCCGTAGATGGGGTTGTCCGGCAAAGTGGTGCCGTACTTGGCCTGGTACTCATCCAGGAGGCTGTTGACGCCCTTGACCTCCGTGGTGAAGTCGCCCTTGGCCAGGAAGGACAGGATGCCGGGGACCTCGATCACGGCCACGATGTCGTCGCAGTTCTTGGCGCCGACGTTGCCGACGCTGAGGACCGAGAAGCCGGTGCCGTCGTGGCAGGCTGCCTCGGCGGCGGCCATCTTCATGGGCTGCTGCTCGAACATGAGCTTGCCCTGGAGGTCCCCGGTGACGGCGGTGCCAGCGAAGGAAATCATGGCGACGACGGCGCCGATCCGCAGCGAGCGGATCCAGACGGTGTGGTCTGCGCGGTCCCGACCGAGGATGCCGGCGGCCTCGCCGGGAATCACCTTGCCATCGGCCCCGATCGTGTCGATGCCGTCGTGGCGGCGGCGCCACAGGTGGTACCAGGCGATCCCGAGGAGGAAGCCTCCGGCGACGGCGAGGGCGCCGAACAGGGTGTGCGGCACGGCCACGAGGGCGGTGTTGTTGGTGAAGACGGCCCACGCGTCGGTCATGACGGGCCGGCCGTTGACCATTTCGACGCCGACGGGGTGCTGCATCCAGCTGTTGGCCACGATGATGAAGTAGGCCGAGAACACGGAGCCAATCACGGCAACCCAGAGGCAGGCCAGGTGGACGCCGGGTTTGAGTTGTTTCCAGCCGAAGATCCACAGGCCCAGGAACGTTGACTCGACGAAGAAGGCCAGGAGCGCTTCCATGGCCAGCGGGGCGCCGAACACGTCACCGACAAAGCGGCTGTACTCGCTCCAGGCCATGCCGAACTGGAATTCCTGCACGATTCCGGTGGCGACGCCCATGATGAAGTTGATCAGGAAGAGCTTGCCCCAGAACTTCGTCATGCGCAGATATTCCGGCTTGCCGGTGCGGTACCAGAGCGTCTGGATCACAGCCACCACCAGCCCGAGGCCGATCGTGAGCGGCACCATCATGAAGTGGTAGACCGTGGTGATTCCGAATTGCCAGCGTGCGATTTCCAAGGCGTCCAAGGCAGTCCCTACTTTTGGCTAGGTCCGAGCAACTTCTACGCGGCGTAGAAGTAAGTCTTCTACAGAGTGTAGAACACAACGGCGCTTCCCCGTAACTCAGACTCCCACGGCGCGTCACGGCCTGCAATGGTCGGACTGGCGCCGTCCCGGCGCTCCAGACCGGCCGTCCGACACGCCGAACGGCCGTGTTCTACTTCATGTAGAAAGAATGCGCAAAACACGCTAAATTTGTAACTGAAGTATTCACATATAGCGCACCGGCAGGCACCAGCATTTTCCCAGCACGACGCCGGTGCTGCAGTCATAGAAGGATGTACGCAATGGCAAGTCTCGGTGAACTGGAACGGGCAGTGATGGACCTGCTCTGGGCAGGCCAAGAAGCTGCGACGGCCAACACGTTGCGGGACCTCCTCGCGCAGAGCACTCACCCCCAGGACGGCACGGCCGGACACGTGGGCAAGGACCTCGCGGTCACCACGGTGCTGACCGTGCTCTCCCGCCTCGAGCGCAAGGGCCTTGTTGAACGCGAACGCGGCACCCGCCCGCACCGCTACCAGGCTGTCTCGAGCCGCGCGGACCACACCGCGGAGCTCATGCACGAGGTCCTCGGCTCGGCCCCGGACCGCGAGGCCGTCCTTGCCCGGTTCATTGGTTCCGTCACGGACAACGAAGCAGAAACCCTGCGCAAGCTATTGGGCCGCAACTAGCGCCCGATGTTCTGGACCTCATATTTTCTGGCGGTCCTGGCGATAGCATTGGCGTGGCCGGTGCCTATCCTCCTCTCCCGTGCCCAGTGGCCGGCCCGCTCCCCTTTCACGGCGATGCTGCTGTGGCAGGCGATCGCCCTGGCCGGTGGCCTGTCCATGATCGGTGCCATGCTGGTCTACGGGCTCGAGCCGATCGGGGATAGCCTGCTCTCCGGCCTGCGGGCCCTGGCGGGGATGGTCTTCAACAATGCCCCCACTACCGATCTGGGCTTCTGGCACATTTTTGCGCTCTCGGCCGCGGCCCTACTGACGGCGCACCTTGTTTTCACCCTGCTGCTGACCTACTACAAGATCCAGCGACAGCGCCGGCGCCACCGCGAACTGCTGGACCTTCTGGCCTCACCGTCCTCTGACGGCCCGGGGACCATGGTCCTGAACGTGGACTCCCCCGTGGCGTACTGCCTGCCCGGCGGCGCACGGTCCGTGACTGTTCTCTCCGACGGGCTCATGGCCGCCCTGGAGCCCGATGAGCTGCGTGCCGTGCTGATTCACGAGAACGCGCACCTGAGCCAGCGCCACCACCTCCTGCTGTGGGCCTTCGCCGCGTGGCGCCAGGCCCTGCCATGGCTCCCCACCACCCGGCTGGCGCAGGAATCGGTCAACTCCCTGATCGAAATGCTGGCCGACGACGTCGCGCTCAAGACAGAGAGCAAGGCGACCCTCATCAAGGCGATTGCCATTGTGGCCAGCGGTTCACCGGCCACCCCCGCGGCACGCTTGGCGTTCGGCGAGCCCGGCCTGTCCGACGTCGACTCCAGCCAGCCCGGCGCCACTGGAGGCACTGGCTCGGCCGGTACGACGGCGTCCCGGGTCAGCCGCCTGCTCTCGCCCCGGCCGCCGCTGTCGGAACCGCTGCGCGCCGTCGTCCTGGCCTGCTGTGTGCTGCTGCTGGCCGTGCCGACGGCCCTGCTGCTGGTCCCCGGCCTGCTCGGCTAGGGCCGGCCCCAGCCAATCTGATCATCGCGCTCAAACGCCGGGCCGCCCCGCCAGAAGAACGGCGAAGCGGCCCGGCTTAGCGGCCGGCGAAGCGGCCCGGCTTGGCGGCCTGCGCTGTTATTTCAGCAGCTTGCTGGCCTTGAACTGGAGGTCGACGTTCCCGGAGCCGTTGCCCTTGGCGGATCCATTGACCGCCGAGGTGGTCATGGCGAAGGTCAGTGTGGAGTGGGCGATCGCGTCGGCCATTTGCTCCAGCACGGTGGTGTTGACGTTGCCGATCGTGTCGCAGGCCTGGTGGTAGCAGGAGTCATGCGCAACATTCGCTGTCCCGCCGAACACCGCCGCCTCCTCCACGGTCTTGATGCCTTCCGCGCCCGTGAACAGGCCGCCCGCAGGAATCCCGTTGTTGATGAACCCGGAGTAGTCCGAGCGCCCGTCAAACTCCGTCGGCGCGGTGGGCAGGTTCTGGGACTTGAAGTAGTCCACGAAGACCTTCTCGACGAGCCCGGAGCCGTTGGGGCCCTTCGTGCCGAAGGAGGAACCGTCGCCGTCGTAGACGTACCGGACAAAGTTCGGCGAGCCGACCATATCGAAGTTGAGGTTGACCGCGTGAGTCTTTATCTGGCTCGCCGTCAGCTGGGAAGCGTAGTAGTCCGAGCCGATGAGTCCGGGCTCCTCTCCTCCCCAGAAGGCGAAGCGGACCCTGTTGACCGGGGTCTGGCGGGACGCCTTCAACTGGATCGCCGTCTCCAGGATGGAGGCGGTCCCGGTGCCGTTGTCGTTGATGCCGGGCCCCTCAGGCACGGAATCGAGATGCGCCCCCACCAGGACGGTGCGGTCCGCACGTCCGCCGGTGTCGGCCAGGATGTTGAAGGACGTCAGTGCGGTGACGGTGGCGTTCACGGAGAGGTGCATGCTGACGCCTGTCAGCCCGGCGAGTTCGGCGCCGGTCGCGAAGCTGGTGCTGACCACAGGGAGACTGGCCTGAGGCGCGTCCAGCGTGCCGCCGAACAAGGCAAAGCGCTCGTCGCCCGGGTCGTCATTGCCCTGGTTGAAGATGATGACGCCGGCTGCTCCGGCCGCGGCGGCGTTGTCCGCTTTGATCCGGAAGGTGCACGTGCCGCGCTGGATCAGGGCGATGCTGCCCGGTGTGAACGCGCCGAAGTCAGCTGCCTCGCAGCCGCTGGTGGAGGCCCGGTCACCGGCCAGGTTGATGTCGACGGCGGCCAGCGGGGCAGTGACGTCGCCGGAACCGGAGTAGACCATATCGAGGAAGCCGTCCGGGGCGTCATAGGTGTAGCTTCTTGGGGATGGCGATAGCCGCTCCATGGAGGCCGAGACCGTGTCATAGCGGTCGTAGGGGAAAGTTTGGCGGACCGGGGTGTAGCCGGCGGCCCGCAACTTCCGCTCGATGTACCGGGCGGAGGCTTCATAGCCGGGAGTGCTGGCAGCGCGGGTGCCGCCGTTGGCGTCCGCGACCGCCTGGAGCGATGCGAGATGCTTCATGATGTTCTTCGCCGACACGGCGGCACGCAGGGATGCCGTGTTTGTTCCGTTGTCAGCGAGTGCGGGCGGCGCAAGGCTGGCCGCCAATCCGATCGAGGCGGCGATGGCCGCGCGGCGGATATTCCGGCGTTGCTTCATAGGGGTCTCCTGGATTCGGCTGCGGAATCCGAATCCGGGCGTCCTTTGCCCGCATCGGTGAGATGAAGCTATCGGAAGCACCTTGGGCAAAGGTTGGGCGAGCCAGGTGCCGGCGGGGCAGCCGCGACGGGAGGGATCTCTGTCGCACGGCCCGTACCCGCCGGCGGGACATCAGGCGTCGATGCGCTCCCGGTCCAGGTTTGCGGCGCCTGCAATGATGAAGTCCTTGCGGGGCGCCACGTCCGAGCCCATAAGGAGGTCGAACGTCTCTTCGGCCTGCTTGGCGTTCTCGATCCCGACCTTGCGGAGAGTCCGGTGACGGGGGTCCATGGTGGTTTCGGCCAGCTGCTCGGCGTCCATCTCACCCAGACCCTTGTAGCGCTGGATCGGCTCCTTGTAGCGCTTGCCCTCTTTTGCGAGCCGCGCCAGCAGGACATGGAGCTCGGCCTCGGAGTAGGTGTAGATCATCTCGTTGGCCTTCTGGCCGGCGTTGACCACCTCCACCCGGTGCAGCGGCGGGACGGCGGCGAAGACTCGGCCCTCGTCGATCATCGGGCGCATGTAGCGGAAGAAGAGCGTCAGGAGCAGGGTCCGGATGTGGGCGCCGTCGACGTCGGCGTCGGTCATCAGGATCACCTTGCCGTACCGGGCGGCGCTGATGTCGAACGTCCGGCCCGAGCCGGCTCCCACCACCTGGATCAGGGCCGCGCACTCTGCATTGGAGAGCATGTCCCCCACAGAGGCCTTCTGGACGTTGAGGATTTTGCCGCGGATCGGCAGGAGCGCCTGGAAGTCGGAGGACCTCGCCAGCTTGGCGGTGCCGAGTGCGGAGTCACCTTCGACGATGAACAGTTCGGAGCGTCCGACGTCGTCCGTGCGGCAGTCGGCGAGCTTGGTGGGCATGGATGAGGTTTCCAGTGCATTCTTCCGGCGCTGGGTTTCCTTGTGGACCCGCGCGGAGATGCGGGACTTCATCTCGCTGACGATCTTTTCCAGCAGCAGCGCGGACTGGGCCTTGTCGTTGCGGTTCGCGGACGTCAGCTTGGCGCTGATCTCCTGTTCCACCACCTTGGCCACGATGGCCCGCACGGCGGACGTGCCCAGGATTTCCTTGGTCTGGCCCTCGAACTGAGGTTCGGCCAGCCGGACGGTCAGGACTGCGGTCAGGCCGGCGAAGATGTCGTCTTTTTCGATCTTGTCGTTGCCGGCCTTGAGCTTGCGGGCATTGGTCTCCACGGCCTTGCGGAACGTCTTGAGCAGGGCCTGCTCGAAGCCGGACTGGTGGGTACCGCCCTTCGGCGTGGAAATGATGTTGACGAAGGTGCGGACCGTGCTGTCGTAGCCGATGCCCCAGCGCAGCGCGACGTCGACCTCGCAGTCGCGTTCGACCTCCGCGAGCTGGCTGTGGCCCTTTTCGTCGAGGACGGGGACGGTTTCCTTGAATTTCCCGGCACCGTGGAGGCGCCAGATGTCCGTGACGGCCGGGTCGGCGGCGAGGAAGTCGACAAACTCGGAGATGCCGCCGTCGTGGTGGAAGACCTCCTCGTGCGGGCCGGATTCGCCGGGCGTGCCGGCAACCCGGCGTTCATCCCGGACCGTGAGCTTCAGTCCGGGGACCAGGAACGAGGTCTGGCGGGCACGTGCGGCGAGGTCATCGTAGGAGAATTTGGCGTCGGGCGTGAAGATCTGGCGGTCCGCCCAGTAGCGGATCCGGGTTCCGGTCACACCGCGCTTGGCCTTCCCCACGACATCCAGCACGGAGCCGTCAATGAAGGGTTCGAAGAGGGTCGCGGGGTCCGGCTTCGTGCCCGGATCCTTGAACCGGCCAGGCTCCCCGCGGCGGAAGGACATCTTGTACGTCTTGCCGCCGCGGTCCACTTCGACGTCGAGGCGGGCCGAGAGCGCGTTGACCACGGAAGCGCCAACGCCGTGCAGACCGCCGGAAGCGGTGTAGGAGCCGCCGCCAAACTTTCCGCCGGCGTGCAGTTTGGTGAATACCACCTCGACGCCGGTCAGCCCGGTTTTCGGTTCGACGTCCACCGGAACGCCACGGCCGTCGTCGTGGATCTCCACCGAGTTATCCGCATGGAGGATGATCTTGATGTCGTGGCCGAAGCCGGCCAAGGCCTCGTCGACGGAGTTGTCGATGATTTCCCAGAGGCAGTGCATGAGTCCGCGGGAGTCCGTGGAGCCGATGTACATACCCGGGCGCTTACGGACGGCCTCGAGGCCCTCCAGCACGGAGAGGTGCCGGGCGGTGTAATCAGAACTGGGTGCCACGGGTCGTGAACTCCTTACAGGATCGGGACCGCCCCTGCAGCGTGCAAAGGTGGGCAGTCACAGAATTTGACGCTCTTCCTAGATTAGTCGGACTCCGGGTCATCGACGGTTTGCCACTCCCCGCAGGCGCTCTCCGCCCACTCGCCGTTACTGAGACGTGATACGCGGACAGCGAAAGAAGGCCATCCGTGCCATGGTTTGGCCACGAATGCTGGTTATATAGGTATACCGATCTACTAAGGAGGCCGAACATGACAACAGCAGTTGCGGACCGCACACTGACCGCCGCAGACCGGTGCGATCGTTGCGGAGCACAGGCATATGTCCGAGTTGTTCTCGGTGCCTCCGGCGGTGAGCTTCTTTTCTGCGGCCACCACGCACGCGCCGTAGAGCCGACACTCAAGCCGCTCAGCTCAGACTGGCATGACGAGACTGACCGCCTTCACCAGAAGGCCCCGGTTCCGGTCGACTAGACCGCACACCGGTTTCGTTTCGGCGCCCCACAGGGTTCCGGGCGACCTGAGACACTGAATCAGGGCCCCTCCATACCGGAGGGGCCCTGATTCGTTAAGTGACGTTTTCCCGTGGGCTACGCTCACCAAGCAACGTGGCGGCATCAACAGCGACCTACTTGGCTGCATCAACAGCAACGCGGGGCCACGTCCGGCCCGTTCCTCCGATGAGGACGGGCGGGATGTGACCCCGCGTTGGTGTGAACTTCGCCTGGCCTGTGGCCAGTGGGCGCTTAGTCCAGGTAGTCGCGCAGGACCTGTGAGCGCGACGGGTGCCGCAGCTTGGACATGGTCTTGGATTCGATCTGGCGGATGCGCTCGCGCGTCACGCCGTAGACCTTGCCGATTTCGTCTAAAGTCTTCGGCTGACCGTCGGTGAGGCCGAAGCGCATCGCGACCACACCGGCTTCACGCTCGGACAACGTGTCCAGCACCGAGTGCAGCTGTTCCTGCAGCAGGGTAAAGCTCACGGCATCCGCGGGAACCACGGCTTCGGAATCCTCGATGAGGTCGCCGAACTCGGAGTCGCCGTCCTCGCCCAGGGGGGTGTGCAGCGAGATGGGCTCGCGGCCGTACTTCTGGACCTCCACGACCTTTTCCGGAGTCATGTCCAGCTCGAGGGCCAGCTCCTCCGGTGTGGGTTCGCGGCCGAGGTCCTGCAGCATCTGCCGCTGTACGCGGGCCAGCTTGTTGATGACTTCCACCATGTGCACCGGGATGCGGATGGTGCGGGCCTGGTCGGCCATGGCGCGGGTGATGGCCTGGCGGATCCACCAGGTGGCGTACGTGGAGAACTTGAAGCCCTTGGTGTAGTCGAACTTCTCGACCGCACGGATCAGGCCCAGGTTGCCTTCCTGGATCAGGTCCAGGAACAGCATGCCGCGGCCGGTGTAACGCTTGGCCAGGGAGACGACGAGCCGGAGGTTGGCCTCAAGCAGGTGGTTCTTGGCACGCTTGCCGTCGTGGATGACGAACTCAAGCTCACGCTTGAGCTTCGGATCCATGGTGCCGTCGTCGGCGGCGATCTTCTCCTCGGCGAAGAGTCCGGCCTCGATCCGCAGGGCCAGGTCCACTTCCTGCTCGGCGTTCAGCAGGGCGACCTTGCCGATCTGCTTCAGGTAGTCCTTGACGGGGTCGGCGGTGGCGCCGGCCGACATGACCTGCTGCACGGGGGCGTCATCGTCGTCGGCGTCGGAGTACACGAAGCCGGAGCCGGTGGCGGCCGCGGCCTTGCCGGCGACTTCTTCGCCTTCTACTTCTTCGCCGAGCTCGGCGGCGTCGGGCGTGATGTCGTCGAGATCCTCTTCGGCGTCGACGTCGTCGTCGGACGCACTGGCTGAGTTGCCGGCGGCTTCTGCCGCGGCTTTAGCGCCGGGCTTGGGCCCGCGCTTCTTGGGCTCAGGCTTGGCGACCCCGGTAACGGTGTCGCCACCCTCTGCGGAAGCGGCGTCCTTGACAGCCTTGTTGGCTGCACGGGTGGCGGCGCGCTTGGCGTTGGTCGCCGCCTTCTTCTCCTCAGGGGACAATTCGGCCTGGTCGGCGGGTTCCTTCTTCGCGGAAGACGGGGTCACTGAAAACCTTTCTAGCTGCGGTCTGCGGAATCACCATACGGGCAACACCACTATGACCCTGTCAAGTCCGTGTTCAACACCAGGTGCAAACCACGACCAGCAGAGCCACTTAGTAGAACTGCTGGGATGGCCTAAATGTTCCCTGTTTCCAAGGAACATTTAGAGCACTTGATACACGGACCCAACCGGGTCTCGGCAACCATTGTCTCACGGTTTTCACGCTGAGTGCCTTCGGGACACCGGGTCCACAATTTTGCGGCGGCTTCCCGGCCGCGTCAGTTGCTCATGCCGCGTCGGGCGCAAATTTCTGCCAGGCGGCCTCACGCCTGGCCGCCCAGCCGCACAGGGTGCCGCGCCGGCCAAGCTCCGCCAGCAGTTCCGCGAGCCTGTATCCCGGGTGCTCCTGCAGGGCCTGCTTGTACAAGGCGTCGGCGTAGGAGCCGCGGCCACGGCACCATTCGATCCAACCCCGTGCCGTCACGGCAGCTGCAGTTGACTCCCCGTCACCCAAACCGCCGAGCCGCTCCAGGACCCGCTCGAGCCCGACCATCAGGGTCCAATCCGGGACTGATGGCGCCAGTCCGAGCAGGACTTCCCCGTAACCCGGGACCGCCTCGGCAACCGGAACCGTGCCAGTAGTGGGCCCGCCGGTGGCAGACGCCTCCGGCAGCGGTGACCCCGGAACGGACATGGAACGGGAGGCGGGGTCGGAAGTGCGATCGGGCATGCGGTCCGACACGGGCCCTGACAGAGGACTAGGCGTCGGTCCGAGCCGTGAGCCGAACGTGGATCGGGGGAAGGCGTCGGACCCGGCCTCCGCGTCGAACATGCCGAAGTCCTCAGCGCCGCATTCGGCTGCGGACCGTCCGGCCGCCGCCATGACGAGCACGGCGTCCCGCCATGACGGAATGCACAGGCTGGCCCGCAGGTAGCCCGCCAGTTCGGGTGAGAGCTGAAGTGGCTGAGCCGCGGTCCTGGGATCGAAGTTGGTGGGATCAAGATTCCCGGCGGGGTGACTCCCTGCGTCGGGCGTCCCGGCGTCGGGGATGGCGGCCCCAGGGGCCAGGGGGCTCTGCGCCGGGCCGGGGGGATTCTCGCGGACAGTGCCGGCCTGCATGGCCATCGTCCAAACATCGAGCACCTGATCAAATTGTGTCCGGTCCCGCCGCCGCGGGGAGAATTGTTCCGCCCAGCCGCACTCGGCCGCGCGCACCGCGGGGTCCACAGGCAGCGGCGCCGGGTGAGTCCCTTGCGCGCCGGGGACGGCTCCGACGCTGCTGCCGCGGTAAACCATCTCGGCGTTGAGCCGGCTGTTCTTGATCTGCTCGACCGGCCGGCCGGGCGTCCCGCAGCACTCCGGATCATCGCAGTACGCGTTGCGCCAGAACTCAGCACCGATAATCCAGGCGTCCCGCAAAGGCAGGCCGGCTGCCTCGAGGGCCAGCTCGAGCTCCTTGAGCAGGCCCGCCCACGCACTGCTTTTGCCGGGAGTGTTCGCATCGGTGTCAGTGAAAAGGGCAAGCAGCGAACCGTCAGCTGCGTCATCCGCCTGCAGGTAGGCCACGACATTTCGTGCGAATTCTGCCAACATATCCCTCCGGCCCGAGCCGGAGCGTCGTTTGGGGACGGCGCTCCCGCGC
>NZ_CAKKMF010000019.1 GCF_918697925.1 Arthrobacter sp. Bi26 | reverse complement strand
ATTTTGGTTGTGCGTGACATGTGCTGTCTCCTGGATCTGCGCAGTGGTGACGGCGCTTGAAGCTGATGGTTCTGCTCCGTGAGCACCTCCAGTCTGCACCCGCCCCAGCCGGGATAGCTGTTTCCCAGCTTTCACTTTCCTGTGAATCCGGCAGGGATACTGTGCAGCATGGCATCGGTCGCGCGGGCGGCAAAGGTGGGTAGGCTCCGGGCATGCTGATCGTGACATCGAATGACACTCCGGGCCATCGGATCGACGCCGTCTTCGGCGAAGTCATGGGCCAATTCCGGCGGCCTGACCAATTCAGGCGGCCAGACCAATTCAGGCGGCACGGAGGTCCCGCTCAAGCCCTGACTCCACGCTTACCGGACTCCCTAAAAATACTTGCGCAGAGTGCAAACATGCACGTAGTGTAAGCGCGTGTCCACACCACCACCTCCTTCCGCCGCCCAGGCTTCGCCATCCGGTGAGTCCGGCGAATCCGGCGCCGCACCGCCATCGCGCCGCGAACTGAATAAGGCGGCCACCCGGCAGGCCATCACGGACGCCGCCATGGACTTGCTCCGCACGCGGGGTCCCGGAAACTTCACGGTGGAGGACATTGCCGAGGCAGCCGGCATATCCCGCCGCACGTTTTTCAACTACTTCGCCAGCACCGAAGTGGTCATTGCCTCGGTGACCCACGGGTTCCTGGACAAGGCACTCCAGCAGTTCCGGCTCCGCCCTGCTGGCGAGCCCATCCTGGAATCTGCGCGGGCGGCCCTGGTTGAACTCGCCGACCCCATGACAGTGGCGCCCATAGCCGAGCTGTACAGCATGGGCCAGGCGAACCCGATGCTCAGCCGTTCCGAACTGGAAGCCTGGGACCACTGCACCGTTGAGATCATCGACGCCGCCCGTGAGCGCTTCGCCCAGGGCTCCGGCGTCGAGATCGACGAACTGTACCTCCGCGCCCTCGCGGGCTCCATCATCTCGTGCGGAAAGGCCGCCATGGATGTCTGGTTCGCCCGGTGCGGCGGCGACCTCAGCCCGGATTCCCTGTCCAACCTGCGCCAGCTCCTCATTGATTCCATGAGCTTGCTCGGCTCCGGTTTCGCATCACACTCCCCCGCCACCCCTTCCCAAGATCGGCACTGACATGGCCCTATTGCTCTACCGTCTCGGCAAGTTTTCCTACCGCCACCGTTGGCTCGTCATCTCCCTCTGGCTCGCCGTCCTGGTGGCCGTCGGCGGCGCGGCGGCGGCCTTTCACGGCACCATGTCCAACAACTTCCAGATTCCGGGCACTGAAACCCAGCAGATGGCGGACAAGCTGAAGCGGGAACTGCCCAAGTCCTCGGGCGGCTCGGCCGGCATCGTGTTCGAGTCGAAGGACGGCCAATTCACCCAGGCCGGCAAAGACGCGGTCTCCGCTGCCCTGGCCAAGCTGAAAACCCTTCCCGACGTTCAGGGCACCGTGGACCCGTTCGCCACCCAGGCCCAGCTGGACAAGGCCGTCGCGGACCTTGCCGCCGGCGAGCAGCAGGCCTCCGCAGGCAAAGCGCAGCTGGACGCCTCAGCCGCCCAACTGGCCGCTGGCAAGTCCAAGCTGGCCGCCGCCGAGGAGCAGATGACCGCGGCCGGCATGTCCGCCGAGGCCATCGACGCCCAGCTCGGCCAGCAGAAGGCTGCCCTCGCGGCCGGCCAGGAAAAGCTCGACGCCGGGACCAAAGAACTTGAGGCCGGCGCGGCCAAGCTCGCCCTCGCCAAGCGCCAGCTTGAAGCCTCGCAGGGCATGCGGTTCGTTTCCGAAGACGGCACGGCGGCGATCGCACAGGTCCAGTTCAAGACCTCGATCAACGGGCTGGCCCCCGAAGTCCGCCAGCAGGTCCAGGACATCGCCCACGAAGTCTCTTCTGACGGCGTGACCGCACTGGCCAGCAAGGAAATCACCGAGGACGTCTCGGAGCTGTTCGGCATCTCCGAGATCCTCGGCATTGCCATCGCGGCCCTGGTGCTCATCGTCATGCTGGGAACCCTCATCGCCGCCGGTCTCCCCCTGCTGATGGCCCTGGTCGGTGTGGCCGTGGGCGTCGGCGGCACCTTCGCGCTCAGCAGCGCCGTCGACATGAGTTCCATCTCCCCTATGCTGGCGCTCATGCTGGGCCTCGCCGTCGGCATCGACTACTCGCTCTTCATCGTCAACCGGCACCGCGGCCAGCTCCTGGCCGGCATGGACGGGGAGGAATCCGTCGCCCTCGCCACCGGCACCTCCGGCAACGCCGTGCTGTTCGCAGGCCTGACGGTCATCATCGCCCTTGCGGCCCTCGTTATTCCGGGCCTTCCCTTCCTGGCCGTCATGGGCCTGTCCGCCGCGGCAACGGTGGCAGTCGCCGTCGTCGTCGCCCTGACCCTCACCCCTGCCATGCTGTCCCTGATCGGGCCCAGGCTCATTTCCCGCCGCGTCTGGGCCAAGGCGGAGAAGCACAACGCCGCCCCCGGCCACGAAAGCGCGGACCGTGCCCGCGACGAACGCCGCAGCAAACAGGGCTGGGGCGGCCTTGTCACCCGGCACCCGGTCCTGGCGCTGCTGGCCGGTGTCCTGCTGTTGGGCATCGTGGCGCTGCCGGCCAGCCAGTTGCGGCTTGCGCTGCCCGACGGCGGGTCCGAGCCCGTTGAGTCGCAGGCGTTCAAGGCCTACGATGTCACCGGCCGCAGCTTCGGCGAAGGCATGACAGGCCCGATCGTGGTGGTGGGCGACTTCCCCGCCAGCCTGAGCGAGGACGAAGCCACGGCAAAGCAGCTCGACGTCGCCGGCATCCTCCGCGGCACGGCCAACGTCACCGCAGCCGTTCCGGTGGCATTGAGCGAGGACCGCCGCACCGCGGTGTTCCAGGTCATTCCCAAGGAGGGCCCCGCCAGCGCCAGCACGGTCAAGGTGGTCTCCGAGCTCCGCGCCGAAAAGGACCGCATCAAGGACTCCACCGGTGTCAGCATCGGCCTCACGGGCCAGACAGCCGGCAACGTCGACGTCTCCACAAAGCTCGGCGACGCCCTGCCCCCGTACCTGGGCATCGTCGTCGGACTGTCGCTGATCCTGCTGCTGCTCGTGTTCCGCTCGATCGTCGTGCCGCTGCTGGCCACGGGCGGCTTCCTGCTCTCGCTGGCGGCCGCCTTCGGAGCCGTCGTCGCGGTTTACCAGTGGGGCTGGCTGGGTCCCGTGTTCGGCGTCGAAAACCCGGGCGCAGTGCTGAGCTTCCTGCCGATCATCCTGATCGGCGTGCTGTTCGGCCTGGCCATGGACTACCAGGTGTTCATCACCTCCGGCATGCGCGAATCATTCATGCACGGGGAATCGGCCAAGCATGCGGTCCGCACCGGCTTCAGCCATGCCGCGACCGTGGTCACCGCCGCCGCCATCATCATGGTCAGCGTGTTTGCCGGCTTCATCTTCTCGCACCTGAACATGGTCCGGCCGCTGGGCTTCGCGATGGCCTTCGGTGTCCTGGTGGACGCGTTTGTGGTCCGCATGACGATTGTTCCGGCCGTGATGTACCTGCTCGGCGATAAGGCGTGGTGGCTGCCCCGCTGGCTGAACCGGATCCTGCCGGACGTGGATGTTGAAGGCGCGAAGCTCCGGCCCGCGGCGTCAGCAACCTCAGCCGACAGCGAGCCCGAGCCCGAGCCGGAGGGGGTCGGCGCGCGCTGACACAGCTTGCCGACGAGTTGCCCTAAGGCCGCCCGCTGATCATTCCGATCGGCGGGCGGCTTTTTCGTGCGTGCAAGTTGGGAAAGCCTGTGGGTCCGTTCGCCGCTCAGGCCGCCAACGAGCCGGCGGGCCGCACACGCTTGAGCTTCTTCGCGTGGTGGCGCTGGTCGCGGCGGTGGCGACGGGATTCGGCGTTCGCTTGATCGGTTGGCGTTCCCGGCAGGGGCGGGGCTGTGGAGTGGTAGGTGTGGCCGGTGGGGGTGGTGAGTTCGATGGTTTGCCGTGCGCCGCTGCTGGAGGCGGATCTGCGTGCCGGGCGGGCGGTCCAGCCGGGGGTTTCTTTGGTGTGGTTGCAGGCTTCGCAGAGTCCGGCGCCGTTGGTCTGGGTGGTTTGGCCGCCGTGGTGCCACGAGATGATGTGGTCCAGGTGGCGGATGGGGGCGTCGCAGTAGGGGGTGCGCAGGTGTCGTCCCTCGCCTGGATGAATTGGCGGAGCCCGGGCGGGAAGATCCGGGCCCGGGAGTCCATGCCGACGAGCCCGCCGGTGCCGGGGTGGGTGTAGAGCCGGCGGAGCCAGACGCCGAACGCGGTGTTATCCGCGATCCCGTCCGCGCCGCTTGGTTTAGAGGGACTGCCGGGTCCCGGGGAACCGCCGGCTATGCCACCGGGGCTTGTGCCCGGGTCGGGCCCGCCGCCGGGTTCGGGGGGACCGCTGGTTGACCCGCCGGGTTCCCGTGGATCATGTTGTTCGGGTGAACCGACGCCGAATGTGCTGTCGTTAGCCTTTGTGCCGTTGATGA
Organism: Arthrobacter sp. Bi26; assembly: GCF_918697925.1. GTDB lineage: Bacteria > Actinomycetota > Actinomycetes > Actinomycetales > Micrococcaceae > Arthrobacter. Next base: position 62,764 of record NZ_CAKKMF010000019.1, on the reverse strand, counting down.
GGGTGCGGGCCCAGCCGGCCGGGACGGTGCCGTAGCCTGGGAGCCGGGCCGGTTCGGCGTCGGCCTGGAAGAGGGTGCGGTCGGTCATGACGAGCTGGATCTCGACCCCGGTGATCCCGCCCGGGGTGCCGGTGCTGCGTTCGACCAGGGTGTCGGCCATCAGCTGCCCCCGGCCCCGCAGGTCCCCGGCGGCGCGGAGAGTGTCCGCGTGCCCGCTCAGCGCCTTGTATATGCCCACCCCGGCGGTGACCGGGAGCAGGGCGGTGAGGTGGCACATGGTGTCCGGGGCGGGCCGGAGGCTGACATGCCGCTCGCCGGCGGCGTGCGCGGCGCGCTGGGTGACGGTGCGCGCATCCAGCCGGTACGCCGCGGCCCGGGCCCGGCCGGTCAGGGAACGGTCACCCACGCCGTCGAGGGTACCGGTGTCGGGCGCCAGTTCCGCGTCGACTACAGCCCGGTCCGCGGCGGTCAGGCAGGCGGTTTCGCGCACGAGGAGGGTGGCGCGCCATTCGTTGAGCTGTCCGGTCTGCAGCGCGGCGAGGGTGTGCGGCATCTCGGTGACCAGGGCTTTGGCCAGGCCCAGGAGCCGGCTGCCCCTGGCCGGGGATTCGCGCCGGGCGAGTGCGATCTGGGCGCCGATCCCGGCCCCGAGCTGCTCCGCGGGCACGCCTTGGCTGGCCTGCTCGCGCCGCTGGAGCAGGTCGAAGGCCACGGCGAGGCGTGCCTGTTCCGCGGACGCGGCGCACTTCTCATCTTCCAGTTCCCGGATCCGGTCAATGATCCCGGCACAGTCCGTGGCCGTGCGGGCGAACTGGCAGCAAGTGGGAGCTGCCGTCGCATCGGTGGCCGCACAGCATTCCCCGTCACCGCACTCGCCGGCACCGCAATCCGTGGCGCCGGTGCCTGCGGCTCCGCGAAATGGTGTCGGAACCACATCGGGCCCCTGCTTGCCGTCCATGAATCAAGTCTCCCGCAGGGGTGTGACAATTATCGGAGAACCAGGGCGGACGGACGGGCAGCCGCCGGGCATGGGCGCGGCCGTCGCATCGGTGGCCGCGCCGGCCTCGACCGCAACGAAACCTTGAATGCCAAGATTCCCGCCGGCCTGCCCACGGCGCTGCCGCGCATCAACGGCGATCCGTGCCTTCAGGTCGGCCAGGGCGGACTCCACGTCCTCCAGCTCCCTAATCTGATCAAGTATCTCGGCACAGTCCGCGGCCGGGCGGAAGGCATCAAATATTCGCGTCACGTCCGCGATCACCGCCCCTAGGTTGCTCAGGTCCGCGGCCCTAACGCGCCCGGCAAGGCTGATTAAACTGTCGCCGTGTCCTGTCGGAACCACTTCGGGCCCCTCGTTGCCGTCCATGAATCAAGTCTCCTGAGGGGGTCTGACATTTTAGGTGTGCCGACGAACCTTCACCCGCTGCGGACGCCACGGGATTCGCGGACGCCACCAGGAAAACCCGGCCCTGCGCCAAAACCACCCCGGCCGCCACGGGGAACCCAACGCGACGGTCCCACTCCGGACCCCGTCAATTAGGCTGGAACGGTGACCCGCCTCATTCTTGCCTCCCAGTCCCCCGCCCGCACCAAGCTGCTCAGCCATGCCGGCATCCGGCACGAGGTCCTCGTCTCGGATGTGGACGAGGACGCCGTCCAGGCCCGCTATGGCGTAACGGATCCGCATGACACTGCCCTCCTGCTCGCCCGGGCCAAAGCCGAGGCCGTCGCTTCGCTGCCCGAGGCGGACGGTGCAATCGTGATCGGCTGCGACTCGGTCTTCGAGTTCGACGGCGAGGCCCACGGCAAGCCCTACACTGCCGACGTCGCCCGCGAACGCATGCTCCGCATGAGCGGCAGCATGGGCGTCCTGCACACCGGCCACTGGCTCGTGGACTGCCGCGACACAGACGGCGATACCGATGGCGATACCGACGGCGAAGGGGCGGACGACGACGGCGCCGGCACCGCACGCGGCACCGGCGCCACCCTGGGCTCGGTGTCCTCCGCCGAGGTGCACTTCATGGAGATGAGCGCCGAGGAAATCGAAACTTACATCGCTACCGGCGAGCCGCTCCAGTGCGCCGGCTCCTTCACGATCGACGGCTATGGCGGGGCGTTCATCCGCAAGGTCGACGGCGACCCCCACACCGTCGTCGGGCTCTCCATCTCTACCCTGCGCGCGCTGCTCGGCCAGGCAAATGTGGGCATCACCGAGCTCTGGACGGGCGGGGCCGTGGACCCGGCGGACGTCCGCGCCGAGTGAGGACGCAGTAAGGACAGAGCAGAGACAGAGCAGCGACAGAGTGAGCGCGGAGTGAGCCATTTCGCCGCCCTTTGTGGCAACCCTACAAAGGAAGGGCCGTATACGCGCGGAATCCGCAAGTAATATCGGCGGAACCCTCAAAACCGCGCTAGGCTCCCTGAAGGAAAGAAGGAGACGCCTTGTCAGCAAATTCGGAGCAGTCCGCACCCACCGTGCCGGGATCAACACAGTCATCTACAGCCGCGGGCACCCGCCGACTGACCAAGGTGCTGATCGCCAACCGCGGAGAAATTGCGGTGCGCATCATCCGCGCCGCCCGCGATGAAGGCATCGCCTCGGTGGCTGTCTACGCGGACCCCGACCGCGACGCGCTCCACGCCCGGCTCGCCGACGAGGCCTACGCCCTCGGTGGCAACACCGCGGCGGAGTCCTACCTCGTGATGGACAAGATCATCGACGTCGCCCGCCAGTCCGGCGCGGACGCCATCCACCCCGGCTACGGCTTCCTGGCCGAGAATGCCGAATTCGCCGCCAAGGTGATCGGTGCCGGCATCACGTGGATCGGGCCCTCCCCCGAAGCGATCTCTGCTCTCGGGGACAAGGTCCAGGCCCGCCACATCGCCGAGAAGGTCGGCGCCCCGCAGGTCCCCGGCACCGCCGACCCGGTCGAATCCGCCGAGGAAATCCTCGAGTTCGTGGACAAGTTCGGCCTGCCGGTCGCCATCAAGGCGGCCTTCGGCGGCGGCGGTCGCGGCATCAAGGTGGCCCGCACCCGCGAAGAAATCCCCGAACTCTTTGAATCCGCCGTGCGCGAGGCCACCGCCGCCTTTGGCCGCGGCGAGTGCTTCATCGAGCGTTTCCTGGACGCCCCGCGGCACGTCGAGACGCAGTGCCTCGCCGACGCCCACGGCAAAGTCGTGGTGGTCTCCACCCGCGACTGCTCGCTCCAGCGGCGTAACCAGAAGCTCGTCGAAGAAGCCCCGGCCCCCTTCCTCACCGAGGAACAGAACCGCCGGCTCTACGAATCCTCCAAGGCCATCCTCAAGGAAGCCGGCTACCTAGGCGCCGGCACGTGCGAATTCCTCGTCGGCCAGGACGGCACCATCTCCTTCCTCGAGGTCAACACCCGCCTCCAGGTGGAGCACTGCGTCTCCGAGGAAGTCACCGGAATCGACCTCGTCCGCGAGCAGTTCCGGCTGGCCTGCGGCGAAGAACTCGGCTACGGCGACCCGGAAGTCCGCGGCCACTCGATCGAATTCCGCATCACCGGCGAGGACCCGGGACGCAACTTCATGCCTGCTCCGGGCACCATCACGACACTGAAGAACCCCACCGGACCCGGCGTCCGCATCGATTCCGGCGTGGAGCAGGGCGATGTCATCAGCGGCAACTTCGACTCCATGCTCTCGAAGCTGATCGTCACCGGCGCCACCCGCACCCAGGCCCTGCAGCGGTCCCGCCGCGCCCTTGAGGAAATGGTGGTGGAAGGTATCCCCACCGTCATCCCGTTCGACCTCGCGGTTGTCACCAACCCCGATTTCGCACCGGCCGACGGCGCGTTCAAGGTGCACACCCGCTGGATCGAGACCGCGTTCGTCAACGACATTCCCGCCTGGACCCCCACGGGCACCGAGACCGAAGCGGCCGATTCCGGCGACCGCCAGCGCGTCGTCGTCGAGGTCGGCGGCAAGCGCCTGGAAGTGGTTCTGCCGGCGTCGCTGGGCTCGATCAGCAACGCGGCAGGCGCCAAGCCGGCCAAGGCCAAGAAGCGCTCCCGCGGTGGCGGCGCAGCCGTGGCCGCGAGCGGCAACGCGCTGACCTCCCCCATGCAGGGGACCATCGTGAAGGTGGCCGTGGCCGAAGGTGACACCGTGGCCGAGGGCGATCTCGTCGTCGTGCTCGAAGCGATGAAGATGGAACAGCCGCTCACCGCCCACCGCGCCGGGATCGTGATCGGCCTCTCCGCGGCGGCCGGCGAGACTGTCTCCGCCGGCGCCGTGATCGCCATGATCGAGGACGGCGAGGAGTAGTCGACGCTGCCGGTCGCGGGCGCGCCTCTGGCGCCTCCGTGACCGGCCAGTAGAGACTAGGTGTGTGAAGCCATTCCTGCTCCTCGCCTCGCGCGCGGAAGACACCGCCGCCGAGGAAGAATACCGCGCCTATCTTCGTTACTGCGGGCTCAAGCCGGAGCAGCTGCACCGCATCCGGATGGAAGCCGCACCGCTGCCTGACCTGGAACTGTCGGACTATTCGGGCGTCATTGTGGGCGGCAGTCCCTTCACCTCCAGCGACCCGGCCGAGCACAAGAGCGCCACCCAGCACCGGGTGGAGCGAGAACTCGCCGGGCTGCTGGACAGGATCGTGGCCGAGGACTTCCCGTTCCTCGGCGCCTGCTACGGCGTCGGCACCCTCGGACTGCATCAGGGCGCCGTGATCGACCGGACCTACGGTGAAGGCCTCGGCGGTGTAACCATCAAACTGACGGCGGAAGGGCTGCAGGATCCCCTCCTGCGCGGACTGCCGGAGAGCTTCACGGCGTTCACCGGCCACAAGGAAGCCTGCACCGTCCTGCCCTCCCACGCGGTGCTGCTGGCGAGCTCGGCCGCCTGCCCGGTGCACATGTTCCGGATCAAGACCAACCTGTACGCCACCCAGTTCCACCCTGAGCTCGATGCCGAAGGGCTCGTCACGAGGATCGATATCTACCGCCACGCCGGTTACTTCCCGCCGGAATCGGCCGAAATGCTCATGGAGGACGCCCGACGGTTCACCGCGACGGAACCGATGAAAATCCTGCGGAACTTCGTGGAGCGCTACGCCGGCTGAGGGCCCCGCCCACGGAAAAGCCCGGTGTGTTCACTGAACACACCGGGCTTTTTGCCTTAGTGGAGAGCGTTAGGCCACATTGTTGGTGTAGTCGATGTCCCGGGTTTCCTTGCTCACGAACAGGGCGATCAGCGTCAGCACGGCCATGGAGGCGAGGTAGACGCCCACCAGCACTGTGCTGCCTCCCGCCAGTTCCCAGAGCCAAACGGCGATGAACGGAGCCACGGCTGCACCCAGGATGCTGGAGACGTTGTAGCTGATGGCGGAGCCGGTGTACCGGACATTGCCCGGGAACAACTCCGGCAGGAGCGCACCCATGGGACCGAACGTCAGGCCCATGAGCGAGAAGCCGATGATCAGCAGTGCCATGGCGCCCACGAATCCGGCGCTGAACAGCGGAACGAACAGCAGGCCGAAGGCGAGGATGCCGGAAGTTACAACAATCAGCATCTTGCGGCGGCCGAATTTCTCAGCCAGCGGGCCGGAGACCAGCGTGAAGATACCGAAGAATACGACGCCGGCGATCAGCATCCAGAGGAAGTCGTTCCGGCTGTAGCCCAGGCCCGGGACGAACGCTGCGGCAGCGGCCTCGGTCATCGGTTTGCCGGCCTTTTCGGCGGCGGCCTTAGCGGTGTCCAGGCTGGACGCCCGGGTGCCGTAGGTCAGCGTGAACGTGGTCATCAGGTAGAAGAGCACGTAGGTGGCGAGCATGATGAACGTGCCCAGGATCAGCGGACGCCAGCTGGTCTTGAAGACCCGTGCCAGCGGCAGCTTGGCAACCTCATTGGATTCGAGGACCTTGGTGAAGGCCGGGGTTTCGATCAGCTTGAGGCGCACGTAGAGGCCGATGATGACCATGACGGCACTGAGCAGGAACGGCACCCGCCAGCCCCATTCCATGAAGGCCTCCGGCGTCAGGGTGTAGCTGAAGACCAGGAAGATCACGTTGGCGATGATGAAGCCGATCGGGGCTCCCAGCTGTGGGAACGTGCCGTAGATGGCCCGCTTGTTCGACGGGGCGTTTTCGGTGGCCAGCAGCGCCGCGCCGCTCCATTCGCCGCCGAGGGCCAGGCCCTGGCAGAAGCGCAGGACCACGAGGAGCGCCGGGGCCCAGAAGGCCCAGCCCGGGACGCTCGCCGTCGGCAGGCAGCCGATCAGGAAGGTGGCAATGCCCATGGTCAGCAGCGAGGCAACGAGCGTGCCCTTGCGGCCGAACTTGTCACCGAAGTGGCCGAAGACCACCGAGCCGAGCGGGCGGGCGATGAACGCGACGCCGAATACAGCGAAGGATGCCAGCAGCTGGGTGGTCTCGTTCTGCCCGGGAAAGAAGAGCTTCGGGAAAACCAGCACGGCAGCGGTGGCGTACACGTAGAAGTCATAGAACTCGACGGTGGTGCCGATCAGGCTGGCGACAATCACGCGGCCGCGCGAATTCACCTGCTTGGTAGACCCACGCTCCGCGGAGGTTGCAGTGGATGACATGTAGTAACGCTTTCATGAAGACCGGTCGGATGTTCCCCAAGAGCCCGATGCCCGGGGCCGCCGGCTAGGGATTCGTATAAGTCCGATATTAGTTCCCACCGTCCAGTAAATGGACAAATGGTCCGTTATTTGGACACCGTGTCGTTGTCTCACGTGGTGGTCGTCACACCCATTCTCACACCGTCATAAAAGCCCCGATAGGCAAAAGTCACAGCGCGTTAATAAACCGCGACCGTCCCTGAAACGCGGCATCCCTACCTTTGAAGGACAACACCCCCCAAGGAGGTCTCCTAAGTGACTGCTGAACGCACCGCCGAAATCGGCACCGCAGATGCCGGCGCCGCCCGCACCGACGCCCTTACCCTCGACCACCGGCCCGGCCGCTGGATCGCCAACTGGGATGCAGAAAACAAGGAACAGTGGGAATCGGCCGGCCGCTCCATCGCCCGGCGCAACCTGAACTGGTCCATCTTCGCCGAGTTCCTGGGCTTCGTGGTCTGGCAGCTCTGGTCGATTGTTGTGGTCCAGCTTCCCGCCGCTGGTTTCACATTCTCCACCAGCGAGATCTTCTGGCTGATCTCCATGCCCAGCCTGGTAGGCGCCACGCTGCGGATCCCCTACACGTTTATGGTCCCCCGCTTCGGCGGCCGCAACTGGACCATCGCCTCGGCCCTGCTGCTGCTCCTCCCCTCGATCGGGCTGGCCATGTGCGTCTCCAACCCGGAGACCCCTTTCGGCACCATGCTGTTCGTGGCAGCCCTCGCCGGCTTCGGCGGCGGCAACTTCGCCAGTTCGATGGCCAACATCACCTTCTTCTACCCGGCCCGCGAAAAGGGCTGGGCCCTGGGACTGAACGCCGCCGGCGGCAACCTCGGTGCCGCCGTCGCACAGCTTGCCGTTCCGATCGCCATCACGCTGCTGGCAGCCGGCACCGTCAACCTGCCCGTCGCCGGCCTCATGTGGGTTCCGCTGATCCTCCTGGCAGCCTTCGGTGCCTGGAAGTACATGGACAACCTCACCAGCGCCAAGGGCGATGTCGCGGGCTCGCTCGCCGCGCTCAAGGAACCGCACCTGTGGATCATGGCGCTGCTGTACATCGGCACCTTCGGCTCCTTCATCGGCTTCGCCGGCGTGTTCCCCAAGCTCATCAAGGACTACTTCCCGGCGTTCTCCTCAATCGGCGTCGGCACTGTGGCACTGTCCCTGGCCTTCCTCGGCCCGCTGGTCGGATCCCTGGCCCGCCCCTTCGGCGGACGCCTGGCGGACCGGATGGGCGGGGCCCGCATGACCGTCGCGGCGTTCGCGGCCATGGCCGTCATCACCCTGACCATGCTCTGGACCCTGCCGCTGAAGAACTTCTGGCTCTTCCTGTTCCTGTTCCTGCTCCTTTTCACCGCCAGCGGCTTCGGGAACGGCGCCACGTACCGCATGATCCCGATCATCTTCGCCACCTCCAGCCGGGCCGCCCGCTCCGGTGCCAGCACGGTGACCACCCAGCGGCTCGCGTCCTCGGCCCTGGGCCTGATCTCGGCCATCGGCGCCTACGGCGGATTCATCATCCCTCAGGTCCTCAACGCCTCCAACACCGCCAGCGGCTCCTACACGTCAGCCTTCTACGGCTTCATCGGGGCCTACGTCCTGATGCTGGTGGTCTGCTGGTTCTTCTACATCCGCAACGCCAACCGAAACGCGATGGGACACGTCTAACATGACCACCGGCGCCGACACGCACTGCCCCTACTGCGCCCTGCAGTGCGCCATGACGCTCACATCTCCAGCGGCTCTGACCCCGGCTGTCCAGCCGGGGTCAGACCCCGTGTCGGAGCAGTCTGCGGCCGACACCCCCGTCGCCCTGCCTCTTCTGACAGTCGCCGGCCGGGATTTCCCCACCAACCGCGGCGGTCTGTGCCGCAAGGGCTGGACCTCGGCCTCACTGCTGAACCACACCGGCCGCGTCACGGAGCCCCTGCTCAAGGGCGCCGACGGCGTCCACCGCCCGGTCAGCTGGGACGAGGCCCTCGGGCGGATCGTCTCGGCTGTGAAGCAGGCCCGCGCCGAGCACGGGGCGGACGCCGTCGGCGTGTTCGGCGGCGGCGGCCTCACCAACGAGAAGGCCTACCAGCTGGGCAAGTTCGCCCGGCTGGCCCTGGGCACTTCGCGGATCGATTACAACGGACGGTTCTGCATGTCCTCGGCCGCCGCGGCCGGCATGCGCGCGTTCGGCCTGGACCGCGGGCTGCCGTTCCCGCTGGCGGACCTCGACGCCGCCAGCACCATCCTGATGCTCGGCTCCAACGTGGCCGAGACCATGCCGCCCTTCGTCCAGCACCTCCAGGGTGCGCGCGACGCCGGCGGGCTGATTGTGGTCGACCCCCGCCGCTCCGCCACCGCCGCTTTCACGTCCGACGGCGGCGGCCTGCACCTGCAGCCGTTGCCCGGCACCGACCTCGCCCTGCTCCTGGGGATCTCCCACGCGGTGATCCACGAGGGCCTCGCCGACGCCGGGTACATCGCGGACCGGACCACCGGTTACGAAGCCGCGGTCCGCAGCGTCGCGAGCTTCTGGCCGGAACGCGTCCAGTCGATCACCGGCGTCCCGGCCGGTCTGATCCGTGAAACCGCCCGGCGGCTGGCCGACGGCGCCGGCAAGGGCGGCAGCTATATCCTCACCGGCCGCGGCGTCGAACAGCACGTCGACGGCACCGACACCGCCACGGCCGCCATCAATCTCGCCCTCCTGCTGGGCCTGCCGGGCTCCGCGCGCAGCGGCTACGGCACACTCACCGGCCAGGGCAACGGCCAGGGCGGCCGCGAACACGGCCAGAAGGCGGACCAGCTCCCCGGCTACCGGAAGATCACCGATCCCGCCGCCCGCGCCCACATGGCAAAGGTCTGGGGCGTGCCCGAAGCCCTGATCCCGGGCCCCGGCCTCCCCGCCGTCGAACTCCTCAAGTCCCTTGGACAGCCCGACGGCGTCCGGTGCCTCTTCGTGCACGGCGCCAACGTGGCGGTGTCCGCCCCGGATGCGAACGCCGTGATCGCGGGCCTGCGCAGCCTGGACTTCCTGGTGGTGTGCGACTTCTTCCTCTCCGAGACCGCCGCCGAGGCGGACCTGGTCCTGCCGGTCACCCAGTGGGCCGAGGAAGAAGGAACCCTGACCAACCTCGAGGGCCGCGTGCTGCGCCGCCGCCGGGCCCTCACTCCCCCGCCCGGTGTCCGCAGCGAGCTGTGGATCATGACCCGGCTGGCCGAAATGCTGGACGCGCCGTCCGCGTTCAGCGAGGACCCGGAAACCGTGTTCGAGGAACTCCGGCTCGCGTCCTCCGGCGGCCTGGCCGACTACTCCGGGATCGACTACGCCATGCTGGACCGCGGCGAGGCCGCCTACTGGCCCTACCCCGCCGGAAGCGAAGGAACGCCGCGGCTCTTCCTGGAGGCCTTTGCCCACGCGGGCGGCCGGGCCGTGTTCACGGCAGTGACGCCCCGGCGTCGTTCTGTTTCTTCGAGCTCTGCGGACCGCGCCGGTGTTGGTCAGTCCGGAACGCCGATGACCCTCATCACCGGCCGCCTCATGGAGCACTACCAGTCCGGCGCGCAGACCCGCCGGGTGGCCGCGCTGGCCGAAGCCCAGCCGGAGGCGCGGCTGCAGCTCCACCCCGCCGCGGCCGCCGCCCAGGGAATCGCCGACGGCGACTACGTCTCGATTTCCAACGAACGAGGCGTGGTCAGCTGCCGGGCCGAACTGAGCACGGACATCCGCCCGGAGACGGTGTTCCTGCCGTTCCATTTTCCGGAACTCGAGAGCGCCAACCGGCTCACCGAGTCCGCCACGGACCCCATATCCGGGATGCCCGAGTTCAAGACCAGCAAGGTGTGGATCCGCCTGGCGGTTCCCGGCGGCGCGATGTGCGGGGACGCAGTTTCCGTGGGCGCGGCGGGCAATCGCAGCGGAGTTCCGGCCCGCGTTCTTCAAGCAGAGGAGACCTCATGACTGAGCGGATTGTGGTGGTGGGCTTCGGGCCCGTCGCCGCGCGGCTGATCGACGAGCTGTTGCCGGCCGTGCGCAGCGGCATCGCCCACCTGACGGTGATCGGTGACGAGCCCGAGGCGGCGTACAACCGCGTGCTGGTGGCCGATCTTGGCGTCGGCCGGACCACGCCGGCCGCCCTGGCCCTCGCCGACGCGGCAGCGTTGGTGGCCGACGGCGTCGACGTCCGGCTGGGCGTCCGCGTCCGCCGTGTGGACCGGGCCCGGCAGCAAGTTTTGTTGAGCGATGGCACCTCCCCCGGCTATGAGCGGCTCGTCTTCGCCACCGGTTCGCGCCCTGTCATCCCCAACCTCACCGGCCTCAACCCGGACCCGGCCGCGCCGGTGCTGCCGCCGGGCGTGACCGCCCTGCGGGATCTCCGCGATGCCTCCGTGCTCCATTCGGCCGTTGCAGGCGGAAAGCGGGTGGTGGTCCTGGGCGGCGGCGTGCTGGGCCTGGAGACGGCCCTCGCCGCGGCCGAGGAAGGCGCCACCGTGACTGTGGTGCACAACGGCCCGCACCCCCTGGGCCGGAACATCGACCGCGGCGGCGGCTCCGTACTCGCGGCTTCCTTGCGGAATTGCGGCGTGCGGGTGGCCGGCAACGCCCGCTCGGTCGGCGTGGAGCACAACGCGCCCGACGGCGGCTTCTCGGCCCTGCTGCTCGATGACGGCTCCGCGATCGACGGCGACCTTCTGGTGCTCTCCTGCGGTGTCCGGCCGCGGACCGAACTGGCGGAAGGCTGCGGGCTCTCCACCGCCGCCGGGATCCTGGTGGACCACAAGCTCCGCGCCCACCACGAACCCCACATCTTTGCGATCGGCGACTGCGCCGAAGTCCGCTGCCCGGACCCCGAGTGCGTTCAGTGCCGGACCGCACGCGGCCCGTCCGGCCTGGTGGGCCCGGGCTGGCGGCAGGCCGAATGGCTCGCCGACTATCTGACCCTGTTGGCGTCCGGCGCTTCTGCCGAGGCGGAAGCCTTGCCGTCCCTTGCGGCGGAGCTTCCGGGCGTGATCGTGCTCAAGGCCCGCGGCATGAACATGGCCGTGGCCGGGGATGTTTCCGCAGACCCGTGGGACGAGGAAGCCCTGACGGCCGGTGCCGTGAACGGCCGGGCGCGGCTGCAGATTGCCCAGTGGGCCGATCCCGAGCACGGCCGCTACGTGAAGATGACCACCCGGGCCGGCGTGCTCGAGGGCCTCGTGTCCGTGGGTATGCCGCGCACCTCGGCCGAGCTGGTGCAGCTGTTCGAACGCGGCGCGGAACTCCCCGCAGACAGGTCGCTGCTGCTGCGCCTGGACGGGCCGGACCAGGCCGCTGCCGCGGGTTCCGCCGACCCGGGCCGGACGGTCTGCCGGTGTGCGGGCGTCAGCGGGACGGCCATAGCCGCCGCTGCCTCCGATGGCTGCGGGACGGTGCCCGAGGTATCCGCGGCCACCCGCGCCGGCACCGGCTGCGGCGGCTGCCACGACGACATCAAGGGGATCATCGAGGCCCACTTTCAGGGGGCGGTTGCCTGATCGTGGGGTGTCCTGAAGGCAGGGAGCCCGGACCAGCCTGAGGCACAGTTCAGAAACGTTTACTGCGCTGCGCTGTCGAACGTCTTCTGCCACTGGGCATGCTCGCGGCCTGCGTCCAGCCGGCGGTTCGCAGTCCACCTGGGCAGGTATTCGGGCGCGGGCATCTCGCGGGCAGGCTGGGGCTTGGACTTGGGCTCAGGCCGGGTCTGGACAGGCTTGGGTTTAGGACGCGTCTGGACAGGCTTAGACACAGGCCGGGTCTGGACGGGCTTCCGGGGGTAGCTCGGCCTCGTGTCGGCCGCGGCGTGCCTCTTCCAGGCCACAAGCGCCCAAATGGCGAGTCCGGTCAAGGTGAGTTGCCAGTAAGTGACCAGTATCGAGATGACGACCAAGATTAGGAATAGAGCGGGGATCCACATGGCGACATTATGCATATGGGACACGCCCGGAGGTAGAGGACTTGCTCCCTGATCGCCCGCACGGGAATTGTCGTCCGCTTGGTCCTCCCCGCCGTCCGGATGATGAGGTCCACGGGCGGCGGAATGCCCGCCGGATTGCGAAGGGGTTCGGTTGCTGCAAGTTGCTTGCGCCGTAACCTCCGACAAACGCAAAAGCGTCCCCGGAAGTTGCCGGGGACGCTTTTGCGCTGGAATCTGGCGTCGCGGAGTTCAGTGCGTTCAACGCTCACAACTCGACTCCCCGTCGCGAAGCGGGCCTTTCTCCCCTTGGCGCAGCCGCTGCTGCAGCGATGCAATGGACTGAGGTCCGTTCGTCTGCAGGAGGCATTCCATGAACGTCCCGGTTATTTTGGCGCTCGGTGCAATAATTGTGTTCGCCGTCGTGATGGGTGTTGTCATGTCACGAGAAAAGGATCCGCAGCGGCGGGCCGCCGCGCTGACGCGCACCGGAGCGGCCGTCATGGCGGCGTTCACGGTCCTCGGGGGAATCTTCATCGGCGGGTTCGCGATGCAGGAGCCGGGCGGAACAGCCGGAACGCTGATAACGCTCGCCTGGGTCGTGCCGATGCTCATCCTCGGGGTCTCGGCCTGGTTTTGGCCGGCGGCAACCGCCCCCCTGCTGCTCGCCCTCGCCTCTGCCTTCATTGCCGCGTGCGTGTGGCTCGCCTTCGACCCCGCTGCCCTGAGCACCTTCCTCAGTGACAACGGCCCCGTTATAGCCGTCAGCGTGCTCGCGTTGGCTTTCCCGGCCGCCATCCTCGGGCTGAAACTCACCGCCCTGGCCGGCTGGCTGCTGGTGGCCCTGGGGGTTCTGCCGCTGTTGATTACGGTCATCGGAAGGTCGGGCGCGGTCGGATCGCTGATCGCTGCCAGCCTGGTTCCCCTGGTCTGCGGGATCGCCTATCTGCTGTCCGCCCGGATGGCTGGGGCCAGTTCGACGTCGGGAACCATTCACCCGGCGGCCGCCTAAAACTGCCGCGCCGCCGCCGAACCCGGCCGCGTAACGCAAATCGGGCCACGGGCAATCGGCGGGTAGCATCGGGGGCATGAGCGCCGAAGACGACGACATCACCGAAGAGTTGCTGGCCGACGCCGGGAAGCTGACCGGATTGAGCCTGGAACTGCTCGGGCTCGACCCGCACCCGGATGATATGACGGCCGAGCAGCGGCTCCAGTTTGATCCCGAGGACCTGGCCGAGATGGCCGCCGTCGATCCGGACGACCGTCACAAGGCCGTGGGCCAGACCCGCCTGCTGGCCGGACTCCTGTGGAACTCGTCCAGCATCCTCATCGACCAGCTGTTCCGCGATCTCGGCACCCTCAGCACGCTGGAGGTTGTCACGCCGGCCGACATCGCCGGGACCTCCGTCCTGTCCTCGCTGCCGCCTCAGTTCGCCGCCAGCTACGACGCGAAGTTCACCCAGAAGTTCATCGTGGTCGCAGCAGATGTCACCGCGTCCCTGGTCCGGGGCTGGACCGCGCCCGGATGCCTCGCAGCGGAACTCGCCGTCCGCTGCCTGCTCGATCAGGCGGAAATCACTGAGGAAATCTACGAACTGGACCTTCCGGAGAACTGGCGGGCCGCCGTCGGGGAAGTCCTGCTGGAGGACGCCGAAAGCGACGCTCTGTACTCCGACGACGACGGCGACAGCCCGGACAGTGCCGACGCCGACGCCGGGAAGCTGGGTTTCGAGCACTGGTACCGGCCCTTTGCGCCCGGCGATACCGTTCCGCCGTACGCCTACTCCTGATCCCTGCTTCTGAGTCCTACTTCTGACTGCCCGCGCTAGGCGAATGCCGCCAGATAGTCTTCGGTGAAACGCCGGACGCCGTCCCACTCGGTGTAGACATAGTCCCGGGTGGTGTCGGTGTCGAGGGATCCCTTGTCCTTGGCGATCTTCTTCATGACGTGCTTCTTGATGAACCCGTAGTGGGTATAGAGCAGGGCGCCGGCGAACAGCCCGACGTGCGCGGGCCGCCACCCCGTGTCCTGCTCAAACTTTTCCACGTAGCCCTCCGCGGTCTCCTCGTCTCCTTGGGCGGCCATGCTCACCGAAACCAGGGCGGAAGGCAGCCGCTCGAGCTCAGCGCGGTTCTTCTTGACGAAGTCTGCGACGTATCCCTCGTGCTTTCCCACGTGCACCGAGGCCGCCACGATCACGCCGTCGTAGCCGCCCGGCAGAGGGTCTGCAGAATGTTTGAGGTCCGCCGTCTCTGCCTGGTGCCCGTTCGCCCGGATTACCTCGGCGATGTAATCCGCGATTTTTGCTGTTTGTCCTTCAACGGTCCCGTAGGGGATATAGATTTTGGCCATGTGCCAAGTTGACCTCCCCCGGCTGTGACGCACTACGGCCGAAGGTCCCGCGGGCGGCAACGCACGGCCCTCTTGACGCCCGCACTCTTGACGGCGGCGGCCTACCGACGTGAGATGGACGAAGGCCCGGTCCGGTTCTGATTCGACCGGCCGGTACACAAGCAGGACCCACGATGAAAGGACGCAACATGTCCCTGCTCGACTCCGCCCTCTGGGACGGCAAGATCTACCTCAGCGGCTGGCGGCCCGGGCGCGGCGGGACCGGTGACGCCGTCGAACCAGCCACCGGAGAAACGCTGGGCCGCTATGGCGTGGCCTCAGTGGAGGATGTCCGCGAAGCCGCCGCGGTGGCCGCGAAAGCGCAGAAGGACTGGGCCGCCCGCAACCCGGAGGACCGCGCCGCCGTGCTCCGCCGCGCGGGACAGCTCTGGGAGGAACACTCGGCGGAAATCCAGGCCTGGATCGTCCGCGAATCCGGCGGCATCCCGCCCAAAGCCGGGCTGGAAACCCACATCGCGGCCAACGAATGCTACGACGCCTCCGCCCTGCCCTCACTCCCAGCTGGCGACGTGCTGACCTCGAACGAGAGCCGCTGGTCCTTCGCCCGGCGCCGGCCCGTCGGCGTCGTTTCGGTGATTGCACCCTTCAACTTTCCGCTGATCCTCTCCATCCGCGCAGTCGCCCCGGCGCTGGCCCTTGGCAACGCCGTCCTGCTCAAACCGGACCCGCGCACTGCGGTCTGTGGTGGCGTCACCTTGGTCCGGGTGTTCGAGGAGGCGGGTCTTCCGCCCGGCCTGCTCTCCCTGTTGCCCGGAGGCGCCGAGATCGGCTCGGCCGTCGTAGAGGCACCCGAGGTTCGCGTCATCGCCTTCACGGGGTCGACGGCGGCAGGGCGCAAAGTGGGCGAGGCGGCCGGCCGGCTGCTCAAGCGTGCCCATCTGGAACTCGGCGGGAACAACGCACTGATCGTGCTGCCCGGCGTCGACTTCCCCAAAGCTGTCTCTGCCGCCGCGTTTGGCTCCTTCATGCACCAGGGTCAGATCTGCATGGCGTCCGGCCGGCATATCGTGCACGAGGATATCTACGAGGACTACGTCAGCGCCCTGGCGGAAAAGGCCCGCCATTTACCGGTAGGCGACCCGAAGAGCGGAACAGTGGCGCTGGGACCGGTGATCGACGAGAAGCAGCTCCACCGGGTGGACACGATCGTTCAGGACGCGGTGCAGGGCGGCGCGCGCCTGGCCGCCGGCGGCAGCCATGACGGCCGGTTCTACCAGCCCACCGTGCTCGCCGACCTCGACCTCGCCAGCCCGGCGTGGAAGGACGAGATCTTCGGCCCCGTCGCCCCGGTGATGAAGTTCTCCACCGTGGACGAGGCCGTTGCCCTGGCCAACGACAATGAATACGGGCTTTCGATAGGAATCCTCGGCGACGTCGGGATGGCCATGACGATCGCCGACCGGCTCGACTCCGGAAAGATCCACATCAACGAACAGACGGTGTCCGACGAGGCCAACTCGCCCTTTGGCGGGGTCAAGAACTCGGGCAACGGCTCGCGGATCGGCGGCCATCACGCCAACATCGAATCCTTCACGGAAATCCAGTGGCTGACCGTGCGGCCGGACATCGCGCCGTACCCGTTTTAGGCCGGGTAAATGCGGGAGTTCCCCGCCGCGGATGGCGCGAAGCCGGACTCCGCGGGCAGATCAGGGCGAATGTTCTGCGGTCATCCGCCCTGATCTGCCCGCACGATGGCCGGGCCCGGTACTTAGGGCTCGAACAAGACCGAGCCGGTCATGAAGATGCCGCGCTGCGGGACCCAGAATTCCCCCAGCCGGTCCTGGACGGGCAGTGCCGACGTCTGTCCCAGGCTGTGCCCCTGCAACTGCGCCTTGCTATCGCGGACGAACCACATCCGCCGCGGGCGCGCCAAAAAGGTTTGGCCGTTGGGCGCCGCGCCCGTCAACCCGAGGTGCCCCGCCCCCAGCACCGGGCCGGCAACGGCCCCCATGGCACGCAGGAACGTCCGGCTGCGCCACAGCCGCTCCGGAACGGCGCCGGACACCGCGGACATAAGCCGGGTGACCGGCGTCGCCGCCAGCTTCAGGTCCCAGCTCAGGTCCACGCCGGCTCCGACGTCCACGCTGAAGGAATAGCCGTCGCGCCACCGGATGGAGATCCGGCGAGTGGACGCCGAGCCGATGGCGCTGCCGAAGTAGCGGGGGCAGGAGGTCCCGGGGTCGGTGGTGCTGTGAATCGTCCAGACACCGGCAGGGTCGCGGATCCAGACCGAGATGTAGCCCGGGCCGACGGACGACGCCGGAAAATGCCGAAAGGCCAGGACGTAGCCGGAGCTGAACGGAACGCCCATGACGGCGTAGCCGGCAAAGCGTTCCTCCGAACCGGAGGGCAGCGCACAGTTCTGTTCCATCGGCTCAACAAGCGAGCGGGGACTCTGCATGGCTTCGGCCTCCGGTTTGCTACATGTGAACTGTTACATGTGAACGTGGAGCCGCCGGGCCGCTTCGGAGATGGAGCCGCTCAGCGACGGGTACACGGTGAAGGTGCTGGCAATGTCGTCGACATGCAGTTTCTGGGTCACGGCGATCGATAGCGCGAAGATGAGCTCGGAGGCGTTCGGGCCCACCACCACCCCACCAATGACGGTGCCAGAACCCTTGCGGGCGAAGATCTTGATGAACCCGTCGCGGTGGTTGCGCATCTTGGCGCGGGCGTTGCTGCGCAGGGACAGCTTGATGATGTCGCCCTGGTACTTGCCGGATTCGATCTCCGCCTCGGACACGCCCACGGAGGCGATCTCGGGCGAGGTGAAGATGTTGGATGCCACCTGGTGCAGCTTGATCGGCATGACGGCGTCGCCCAGGAAGTGGGCCACGGCAATCCGGCCCTGCATCGCGGCCACCGAGGCCAGGGCCAGGACGCCGGTGCAGTCGCCTGCGGCGTAGATGTTCGGCGCCGTGGTGCGCGAGACGCCGTCGACCTTGATATGGCCGCTCTCGGTGAGCGCGACGCCGGCTTCCTCCAAGCCGATTCCGGCCGTGTTCGGGATGGAGCCGACGCAGACGAGGCAGTGGCTGCCGGTCACCTTGGAACCATCGCCGAGGGTGACCACCACGCCGTCCTCCGTGCGCTCCACGGTCTCGGCGCGGGCCCGGGAGAGGACCTTCAGCCCGCGGCGCTCGAAGACGCCCTCGAGGACCTCGGCGGCATCCGTGTCCGAGCCCGGCAGCACGCGGTCGCGGCTGGAAATCAGGGTGACTTTGGAGCCCAGGCCGTTGTAGGCCGAGGCGAATTCCGCGCCCGTGACACCGGAACCCACCACGATGAGCTCCTCGGGGAGTTCGTCCATGTTGTAGATCTGGGCCCAGTTCAGGATGCGCTCACCATCCGGACGCGCCGTGGGCAGCTCGCGCGGGTGGGCGCCGACCGCCAGCAGGATGGTGTCCGCCTCCACCGTCTCGGTGCCGTCGGCGGTCAGGACCTCAATGGTGTGGTTGTCCAGCAGCTTGCCGGAGCCGATCAGGATGCGGACGTTCTGGTGTTCCAGCCCGGCCTGGATGTCCTCGGACTGCTTCCGCGCCAGGCGGAGCAGGCGGTCGTTGATGTGCTTGAGGTCCGCGCGCATCGACGGGGCAAAGTCGCCGCCGTCGACGTCGAACTTGACGCCCAGCTCCCCCGCCTCACCGACGCGGGTCATCAGGTCCGCCGTCGCGATCAAGGTTTTGGAGGGCACGACGTCGGTCAGCACCGCGGAGCCGCCGAGTCCCGCACGCTCGATGATGGTGACCTGCGCCCCCAGCGAAGCGGCGACCATGGCGGCTTCGTAGCCGCCGGGCCCTCCGCCGAGAATTGCGATGCGGGGTGAGCTGAAGTCAGGATGCGTAGTCACAATCAACCATTGTCCACCATCCGAACCGGAGCCACCAAGAATCCGGGCCCTGCGCTCGTCCCGCCGCGCATGCTGGGCAGCAGGGCCGAGCCGCGATAACTTGTACCGGTGAGTACAACAGAATTCCTGAACACGGACCCTTTCGACGCCGCCCGCGCCGCCGCCGACTACATCGCCGAAGAGACGGGCGTCGATTCCCATGACGTCGCGCTGGTCCTCGGCTCGGGCTGGGGCGACGCCGCCGAGCTGATCGGCGAGACCACCGCCACCTTGTCCGCCGCCGAAATCCCCGGCTTCTCCGCACCCTCCGTAGTGGGGCACGTGGGCACCATCCGCTCGGTGCTGACCAAAGAGGGAAAGCGGGCCCTCGTCCTGGGCGCACGCACCCACTACTACGAGGGCAAGGGAGTCCGCGCCGTGGTTCACGGCGTACGCACCGCCGCGGCCGCCGGCTGCAAGGCCCTCGTGCTCACCAACGGCTGCGGCGGGCTCAACGAGAACTGGACGCCCGGCACCCCGGTGCTGATCAGCGACCACATCAACCTCACCGCCACCTCTCCGCTGGAAGGCGCCACGTTCGTGGACCTGACAGACCTGTACTCCTCCCGGATCCGCGGCCTCGCTCGCGAAGTGGACCCGTCCCTGGAGGAGGGCGTCTACGCCCAGTTCACCGGCCCGCACTACGAGACGCCCGCCGAGGTGCAGTACGCCAAACGGATCGGCGCCGACCTGGTGGGCATGTCCACGGCCTTGGAGGCCATCGCCGGCCGCCACGCCGGCATGGAAGTCTTCGGCATCTCGCTCGTGACCAACCTCGCCGCCGGGATCAGCCCCGTGCCGCTCAGCCACGGGGAAGTCCTTGAGGCCGGCCAGGCCGCCGGACCGCGGATTTCCAAGCTGCTCGCAGAGATCATCGCCAAGCTCTGATCACTGCATTACTGGTGCCGGCTAGGTCCTGGACTACCTCGCTGCGGTTATTCCGCAGCCAGGTAGTCCAGGACCTTTGCCTTGTCCGACGGGAACCGCCGCTCGATCGAGTCCGCGATTCCGGCGATGCTCTGGCGCGCCAGCGCCTGGCGCCAGGCGAGTTCGGCCTGGCGCATGGTCTGGGAAATAAGGCACGTCCGTGCGAAGTTATCCCGCCGATCCGGATCCGGGACATTCCCGAGGATCGCCTCGCACCGGAAGGCCGGGTCCTGGCCCTCCAGCGCCAGCACAATGTCCAGCACGGTGATGTTTTCCGGCCGGCGCGCCAAAAGAAATCCGCCGCGGGGCCCGGAGACTGACTCCAGCACACCGGCCCGGACCAGCGACTGAAACTGCTTGTTGAGATAAGCGGCCGGGAGTCTGTAGAATTCGGCCAGCCGTGCGCTGTTCACCGGCTCGCCCGGCGGTGTCCATGCCATGTTGACGCAACTGTGCACGGCCCATTCCACGCCACGGCCCATCTTCATATTCCAGACGCTACGTGTCCGGAAATTTGGGTGTCAAGGTCCTGCTTGAGGCGTTGAGATGGAACTGAAACCCCAACTCCCGATTCTTTGGGCAGGAATCCCTCGCGATTGGCGATAGTTTGGTTCCTATGACGTCTTCTGATGCCGAACTCGCCCGACTCCTGAGCGATGCCCGAGACTGGGCAAACCGGGACCCGGACCCCGCCACCGCCGCCACCTTGTCTGAGCTGATTCGTCTCACCGATGGCGGCGTCGCCGCGGCCCGCCAGGAGCTGGCCGACAGCTTCAGCGGCACCCTCCAGTTCGGCACCGCCGGACTACGGGCGGCCCTTGGCCCGGGGCCGAACCGGATGAACCGCGTGGTGGTCCGCCGCGCCGCCGCCGGCTTCACCGCCTTCCTCACCAACGCCGTCGAGCAGGCCTCCCCCGGCACCCGGCCGCGCGCCGTCGTCGGCTACGACGCCCGCTACAACTCCGATATTTTCGCCGAAGAAACCGCTGCGATCCTCACCGCGGCCGGTGTCGAAACCTTCCTGATGCCGGCCGCGCTGCCCACCCCGCTGCTCGCGTACGCGGTCCGGGCGCTGGACTGCGACGGCGGCGTCATGGTCACCGCCAGCCACAACCCGCCGCAGGACAACGGGTACAAGGTGTACCTGGGCCGCCACGCGGTTGAGGAAAGCGGCCGCGGCGCCCAGATCGTGGCACCCTACGACGCCCTGATAGCGGCGAAGATCGACGCCGTCGGCGACCTGGACTCCATCCTCCTGGCCGCCGACGGGTGGACCGTACTGGAGCCCTCGATCGCCACCGAATACCAGCGCGCCGTCGCGGCCCTGGCGGTTCCGGAAAACTTCCCGGCCCGCAGGCTGAAGATCGTCCTGACCCCCATGCACGGCGTGGGCGGGGAAACGGCGGTGGCGGTGCTGAACGCCGCCGGTTTCGACGACGTCACGCTGGTCACGGAACAGGCGCACCCGGATCCGGACTTCCCCACGGTGAACTTCCCCAACCCGGAAGAGCCCGGGGCTCTGGACTTGGCCCTGGAGGCGGCGACGCGTGAGGACGCCGACATCGTGATCGCCAACGATCCCGACGCCGACCGGGCGGCCGTGGCGGCGAAGGACCCGGGCACCGGCGCGTGGCGCATGCTGCGCGGTGATGAGGTGGGCGCCCTGCTCGGCGCCCACGTCGTAGCCCGGCAGGCCGCGGGCGGCGAGGCACCGGCCGGCGTGTTCGCCAACTCGATTGTGTCGTCCCGGTTGTTGGCGCGGATCGCGGCCGCAGCAGGCTACGCCCACGAGGAAACCCTGACCGGCTTCAAATGGATTGCCCGCGTGCCGGGACTGGTCTACGGCTACGAGGAGGCGCTGGGTTATTGCGTCGCCCCGTCGCTGGTGCGCGATAAGGACGGCATCTCCGCGGCGGTGTTGATCGCCGAGCTCGCGGCGGCCGCAAAGGCCGAGGGCAAGACCATCTTCGACACCCTGGACGAGCTCTACCTGGTGCACGGGCTGCACGCGAGCGACCAGCTCAGCATCCGGGTGGCAGACCTCGGCCTGCTGGACGCGATGATGAACCGGCTGCGCGTCAGCCCGCCGGAATCGTTCGGCGGCTCCGGCGTCGAGGCCGTCACGGACCTGGCCGTGGGCAGCGAGCAACTCCCGCCCACCGAGGGCCTGATGTACCTGACGAGGGACCTCAGCCGCGTCATCATCCGTCCCAGCGGCACGGAACCGAAGCTCAAGTGCTACCTGGAAGTCATCCGCAGCGTCGGCTCGGCCGCCGAGCTTCCGGCGGCCCGGGACGAGGCGCGTGCCGCGCTGGACGGCGTCCTGGCGGACGTCCGCGAAGCCCTGGGCCTCTAGAGCTCTACCTCGATGTACCCGCCCACAACCCGGGTACCGAAGGTGGCGAGCCGGAGTTCCGGGCTGCCGAGGCACTCACCCGTAGCGAGGTCGTAGACCTCCTTGTGCAACGGCGAAGCCACCGTGGGGCGGTCCCCGCGGGAACCGGTGATGCCGCGGGCCATGACGTGCGCCCCGGTGGCCGGGTCTTCCTGCGCGACGGCGAAAACCTCACCGGACACGGTGCGGAACAGGGCCACCTGGCGGCCCGCAATCAGTGCTGCCTCGCCCCAGGCGGGTTCGAGGTCCGCCACGGCGCACACGCGGTGCCAGCCGGCTGCGGCTGCCTGCTCAGCGGTCTGGTCCTCAATGTCGGGTACTGCGTCAAGTACTGCGGTTTCTAGTACGGCGGTCATCCCGGCCCCTCTCTGATACATCCCTTTACGGGCTGAACCGCTGCTGCGGCCACATATTCAAGCTAGGCCCGCGGTGTTTCATCCGGACGCGCCGGATGTGTCCGGCGCGTAAAAGAGAGCTAACACGGCCGGAAATGCATTCGTGATGCAGAAGTTAAGATCACGAAACATAAGGGAAACTGAAGCGAAATTCCCGTTGCCTAGTCTGGGACGACAAGCTGCAGAGCACCGTCTGCGGCCCATGCGAAAGGCCCACCGTGACCGGACACCCCTCAAGCCACCCGAACCAGGGCGCAGCCAGCGCCGCCCCGCGCCGTATTGTGGTGGCCGGCGGCGGCCCCGCAGCGCACCGTTTTGCCGATGCCATGCACGCCCGCGGACTCGATGGCTGGCACGTTACCGTCCTCACCGAGGAAGCCCACCTCCCCTACGACCGCGTCGCGCTGAGCAAGGCACTGACCGACAGCGACGTCGACCTCACCCTGGGCAGCGCTTCCATGTGGGACCACACAGCCCTGAACCTCAAGACCGGCGAACGCGTCATCAGCATTGACGCCGCCGGCAAGACGGTCAAGACCGCGGCGGGAACCGTCTTTGAGTATGACGAGCTTGTGGTCGCGACGGGCTCGGACGCGGCCCGTCTGCCCATCCCGGGCTCTGAACTCACCCACGTCTACCGCACCCTTGAGGACGTCTGGTCCATCAACAAGGCGATCGCGGACCTCACCGAGAAGCTTGGCCGCAAGGTCAACGCTGTCACAATCGGCGGCGGTCTGCTGGGTCTGGAATCAGCGGCCGGCACCGAGCAGCTCGGCGCCACCCCGATCGTCATCAACGGCTCGCCGTGGCTCATGAACACCCAGCTGGACGAGGGTGCCGGACAGGCGCTCGGCCGCCTCATCGAGGCCAAGGGCTTCACCGTCCACGGCGGGGTGTTCCCCTCCGAGGTCCTCTCCGACGACGAAGGCCAGGTCACCGGCGTCCTCATGGCCGACGGCCGGATCATCGACGCCGACATCGTGATCGTTGCGATCGGTGTGCGGCCCCGCGATGAGCTCTTCCGGGCTGCGGAGGGTGCAGAGCAGCAGTTCCAGCTCGGCCAGCGCGGCGGCGTCGTCATCTCCGACGACTGCTCCACGGAGGTTCCCGGCATCTGGGCAATCGGCGAGGTCGCCAACTTCGGCGGCATGTGCCTGGGCCTGGTGGCCCCGGCCAACACGATGGCCGAAATCGTCGCGGACCGGCTGCACGGCGGCGACGCAACTTTCCCCGGCTTCGACACGGCCACCAAGCTCAAGCTCTCCGGCGTCGACGTCGCCAGCTTCGGCGATGCCTTCGCCCGCACGGAACACGCGCTCGAAATTGTCTACGCCGACCCCGCCCGCGGCGTCTACCAGAAGATCGTCACCACCGACGATGCCAAGACCCTGCTCGGCGGCATTTTCGTCGGCGACGCCTCGCCCTACACTTCCCTGCGCCCCATGCTGGGCCGCGAACTGGCCGCCGAACCCGGCGCCTACCTCACCGCGGCCGGCGGCGGCGAGGCCCCGGAGACCGAACTGCCGGACGACGCCATCCTGTGTTCCTGCAACAACGTCTCTGCGGGAACCATCCGCGACACCGTCAACGGCTGCGGGGCCTGCGACGGCAACGCGCCCGTCCAGGAACTCGGCGAGCTGAAGGGCTGCACCCGGGCCGGAACCAGCTGCGGTTCCTGCGTGCCGATGCTCAAGAAGCTGCTCGAGACCGAACTGACCAAGTCCGGCGTCGAGGTCTCCAAGGCACTCTGCGAACACATCGAGCTGTCCCGCCAGGAACTCTTCGACGCCATCCGTGTCCTGGAACTGACCTCCTTCGAGGAGATCATGGCCAAGTACGGCACCGGGGCCGGCTGCGATATCTGCAAGCCGACCATCGCCAACATCCTGGCCAGCCAGAACAGCGCCTACGTCCTGGACGCCGGCCGCGGCACCCTGCAGGACACCAACGACCGTGCCCTGGCCAACATGCAGAAGGACGGCACCTACTCGGTGGTTCCGCGCATCGCCGGCGGCGAGATCACCCCGAAGAAGCTCGGCGTGATCGCCGCTGTCGCCGAGCAGTACGGCCTCTACACCAAGATCACCGGCGGCCAGCGGATCGACATGTTCGGCGCCCGGCTGGAGCAGCTGCCGGAAATCTGGAAGATCCTCGTGGACGCCGGCTTCGAATCCGGCCAGGCCTACGGCAAGAGCCTGCGCACGGTGAAGTCCTGCGTCGGCTCCACCTGGTGCCGCTTCGGGGTCCAGGACTCGGTGGCCATGGCCATCGCGCTTGAGCTGCGCTACCGCGGACTCCGCAGCCCGCACAAGCTGAAGATGGGCGTCTCCGGCTGCGCCCGCGAATGTGCGGAGGCCCGGGGCAAGGATGTCGGCGTCATCGCCACCGCGGACGGCTGGAACCTGTACGTCGGCGGCAACGGCGGGGCCACCCCGGCGCACGCCCAGCTGCTGGCCAAGGACCTCGACGACGAAACCCTGATCAAGTACATCGACCGCTACTTCATGTACTACATCCGCACCGCCGACCGCCTGCAGCGCACCGCGCGCTGGCAGGAAGAGCTCGACGGCGGCATTAAGCACGTCGAGGACGTGGTGGTGCATGACACCCTGGGCATCGCCGAGGACCTTGAGGCCGCTATGGCCAAGCACGTTGACACCTACGTCGACGAATGGGCCGACACCCTGAAGGATCCCGAGCGCCTCCGCCGCTTCCGCTCCTTCGTCAACGCCCCGGACCAGAAGGACGATTCCATTACCTTCGTCTCCGACGAGCGCGGCCAGATGCGCCCCGCCACGGCCGAGGAGAAGGCGCTGGCCGGTCAGCAACCAGTCCTGATCGGCGCTTCCATTCCGGTCCGCGCCACCACCCCGGAACTGCTTGACGAGAACGAGGTATAGCCATGCAGCTCACCATTGACCTCACCGGACGCGAAGTCCTGGTCACGGGCGCGGACCACGCCGCGCGGCAGGCCGTGCGGCGCTATGAAGCGGCCGGCGCCATCGTGTTCCGCCTCAGCACGCCGCAGGGCGCCGGCATGGACGGCCCGCTGCCCGAGCGTCCGTTCCTGGTGGCGGCAGTCGACGACGGCCAGCCCGGCTGGGACGCCCTCCTGGGCCGGTGCCATGCCACCGGCATTCCGGTGGCGGCCGAGCCAGCGGCCGGCCCGGTAGGACACGTCACCCTCGTCGGCGGCGGCCCCGGGACCACCGAGCTGCTCACCATCGCGGCCGTTGCGGCGCTGCGGGACGCCGACGTCGTCTTCTATGACCGGCTCGCCCCGTACCAGGACCTGCCGTCCCTGACCTCGGCAGAGCTCGTGGATGTGGGCAAGAAGCCCGGCCACCACAAGGTCAGCCAGGCCGACATCGAAAAGCTCATGGTGGAAAGCGCCCTGGCCGGCAACAATGTGGTCCGCCTCAAGGGCGGGGACCCCTATGTCTTCGGCCGGGGAGGAGAGGAAGTCGCCTCCTGCGTCGCGGCCGGGGTCCCGGTCCGCGTCATCTCCGGAGTCACCAGCGCCATCTCGGTTCCGGCCGCCGCCGGCATCCCGGTCACGCACCGCGAAGTCAGCCACATGTTCACCGTGGTCTCCGGCCATGCCCCGCTGACTGAGAACGAATTAACGCACCTTTCCGGGCTCGGCGGAACCATTGTGGTCCTGATGGGCATCGGCACCCTGCACCACCTCGCAGCCGGACTCCGCCGGGCGGGGATGCGGGCCGACATGCCGATGGCGGTCGTCGAACGCGGCTACCGCCCCGGCCAGCGCACCACGATCGCCGAGCTGGGCACCATCACCTCCGCAGCCGCGGGCTGCAGTAACCCCGCCGTCCTGGTGATCGGGGACGTTGTCCGGGTGGCCGAGGCCAACCGGGGCTGTGCCGAGGCCACGGCAGAGCTCGACCGACTGGCCGCATCACTGATGGAGGCGTAAGGATTCCCATGAGCGCATTGAACGCCGTCGCCGCAACCTTCCCGGAGCCCGGCGCACCCTTAACCCCGTTGATCCCCGCCACGTCCGGCGCACCCGCGCCGGAACCTGCAGACGACGCGACCGAACGGGACCTTCCTTTGGACGGCTTCCGGATCGGCGTCACCTCGCACCGCCGCTCGCAGGACCTCATCGAGGCCCTCGAGCGCCGCGGTGCCGAGGTGCTTCACGCCCCGGCGCTGAAGATCGCCCCGGTCCGGGAGGACCAGAGCCTGATCGAGGACACCCGGGCGATCATCGCCGCCCGGCCCGACCTTTGTATCGCCACCACCGCCTACGGCATGCGCCGCTGGTGCGAGGCCGCGGACACCTTTGGCATTGGGGACCAGCTGCTGGAGACCCTCTCGGCCACACGGATGTTCGTCCGCGGGCCCAAAGCCCGCGGCGCCGTGCGTGCTGCCGGGCTCGCCGACGTCGGAATCAGCAGCGACGAAACCACCGCCACGCTCGTGGACATGCTCCTTGCCGAGGGTGTGCGGGGCAAGACAGTCGCGGTCCAGCTGCACGGCTACACCGATGTCCGCCAGCTCGAGCGCCTGCGCATGTCCGGCGCCACCGTCCTGACGGTCACCCCGTACCGCTGGGTCAAGCCCGACGGCGCCGACCGGCTGCCCAAGCTCATCGAGGCCGCGTGCAGTGGCAACCTCGATGTCCTGACCTTCACCAGCGCCCCCGCCGTGGACGCGATGTGGAGCACGGCGCATGAGATGGGCGTCTACAAACAGCTCGTGGAGAGCCTGAAGACCACTGTGGCGACCGCCGTCGTCGGGCCCATCACCGCGCAGCCGCTGCTCGACGCCGGGCTGCATCCGCTGATCCCGGAACGCTTCCGGATGGGCGCCCTGATCCGGCTGGTCTGCGAGCACCTGGCGCTCAACCACGTCCGCCGGCTCGACACCGTTTCCGGCAGCGTGGAGCTGCGCGGCCGCTCGCTGCGGATCAACGGCGAGGCGGTCGACATGGCACCGGCGCCCCTGCTGCTGCTGCGCGCGCTCATCGGCGCCGGCGGGGCCGTGCTGTCCCGCGAGGCGCTCTCGGACCTCCTGGAATTGCGCGGTTCCGTGCATGCCCTGGACATGACCGTCAGCCGGCTGCGGTCCGCGCTGCCGGACACCCGGCTCGTGGAAACCGTGGTGAAGCGCGGCTACCGGATCCGCGTGTAACGCAGTGGCAGAACGGGCCGCCGCGGAGGTGTGACGCACGGCATTACCGGCCGGTAAATACTGGCGAACAGGCAGGGCAAAAGCGGCAACACCCGGGAAACACCCCGGAAAAATCGGACGCCTACGCTGGGGTTCATCAAGCACACCGGCCACACGATGGCCACCCAGCGAAAGGGCCTGCACATGTCCGCTCCGGCATTGTCTCCCACCTCCGGCACGTCTACCTCGACGGCAGCCGCCTCCTCCTCCGCCTACAAGACAGCAGTCACGACGGCAGCCCGGCCCAGGATCGTCGTCGCCGGCGCCGGCCGGGCCGCCCAGGCCCTCGTCCGGCAGCTCACCCGGACCCCGTTTGCCGGCGCCATCACGGTCCTCAGCAACCGGGACGACGCCCCCGAGGAACTGCTGGAGCTCGCCGTCCTGCCCCAGGTGTCCATCCGCTTTGGCCAGCCGGCCAGCTACATCGACGCGGAAAACCGCCGCGTGACCACCGCCGACGGCATGGAATTCGACTACGACGAGCTCGTCATCGCCACGGGCTCCGCTCCCGCCGAGGCGCCGGTGGAAGGCGCCGCCCGGTGCCTGAGCTATTCCACGATCGACGACGCCGCCCGGCTGGGCGAGGCCGTCAAGGACGTCACCCGGGTCCTCGGCCGGCGCCCGCTGGGCATCCTGGTCGGCACGGGCTCGGCCGCCGGCCAGGCCGAGGCCGTCCTCCGGGCCCGCGGCGTCCGCCCCATCCGCACCACCGTCCGCCCCGCCGCCGTCGTTCCCACCATTGCCGGGTCCGTCCTGCCGGCGTCCGGCATCGTCTTCGAGGACGGCTCCAGCATGAACGGTGACCTCGTGATCCTCGCCGAGGAGCGCATCGCCCGCGACGAACTGGCCGCCACGGCCGGGCTCACCACCGCGCCCGGCGGCGGGATTGTCATCGGCCAGGACTTCCGCACCTCCGTGCCGGGCATATGGGCGATCGGTGACGCCGCGGCCTACGACGGCGTCCGGCTGGGACTGCTCGTGGCCTCCGGGTCGGCCGCGTCGGTGTGTGCCTCCCAGTTGCTTCAGGCCACCATGGGCCGGCCCCTGGCGGCCGCGGCCTGAGTGTGCGGGGGCGGCCCGGCTGGGGCGTCCGCCGGGCATGTTCCTATGGCAAGATGGTTCCCTGATAAGCCGCGCACCATGCGGCGCCGCCAGGGCCCGCAGGCCCACAAGGCCCGGGAAGGGACCGCCGCGTCCCAGGCCCGCCACGAAAGGGACCACCATGAGCCACGAAGCCGCTACCGCGGGCACGCCCAACATCGCCTCCTACATCGACCACACGCTGCTCAAGCCGGAGGCCAGCGAGGCGGAGGTGCTCAAGGTTTGCGCCGAGGCGGCCGAATACCATTTCAAGTCGGTCTGCGTGAATCCGGTCTGGGTCAAAACCGTCAAGACCGCGCTGAAGGGATCCGGCGTGCTGACGTGCTCCGTGGTGGGATTCCCGCTGGGCGCCACGCCGAGCGACGTCAAGGCCTTCGAGGCCCGCGGCGCGGTCCTGGACGGTGCAGAAGAGGTGGACATGGTCATCAACATCGCCGCTGCCCGTGCCAATGACAAGGGCGCGCTGGTGGATGACATCGCCGCCGTCGCCGACGCCGTGCACGAGGGCGGGGCCATCCTGAAGGTCATCATCGAAACGGCTCTGCTGAGCGATGACCAGAAAGTGCTCGCCTGCGAGGCCGCGGTGGAGGCCGGGGCGGACTTCGTGAAGACCTCCACCGGCTTCAACGGCGGCGGGGCCACGGCCGAGGACGTCGCGCTCATGCGGCGCACCGTCGGTCCGGACCTGGGGGTCAAGGCCTCCGGCGGCGTGCGTTCCCTGGCCGATGCTCAGGCTATGATTGCTGCAGGTGCAACACGTATTGGCGCCAGCTCCGGCATCGCGATCGTCAAGGGTGAACAGGGTTCATCCGCGTACTGATCCACGCCGGCAGCGCCCACAGTTTTGAGCCCCCCGGGGCCGAGGAGGAACGAATGTCCAGCAACACCACCCAGTCCCGACGCGTTGAGAACAGCCTCGGATCCAGCATCGCCCTGTTCGTGCCGATGATGGTCCTGTTCCTCGGCGCGATCTACTCCCTGGCCTTCCTGACGCTGGACAACGTCTGGCCGATGGCCGTCTGCCTGGTCCTCTTTGCCCTCTCGTTCTGGATCCCGCAGACGCTGCTGGGCCGCTCGGATTCGGCCGGCGAAAACTAGGCTCCCCCATTCTTGATGACTGAAGCTCCGGATCTTCCGGAGCTTCAGTCGTTTAAGGACCTCTGGTGCCCGGGGAGCCTCAGTCTTCTGGGGAGCGCAGCCTAGCCGGACACCAGCCCGAGCAGGCCCTTCACCAGGCCCTCGACCAGCCCCGTGCCCAGAGCCAGGGCTGCCGGGAAGTGCGCTTTGGCCACGGCCAGGCCGGCGCCAAACATCCCCACCATCGCATAGCCGCTCACCGGGATGAGGACGAACCATTCCCGCCGTGAGCCCGCCCGGCCCAGCAGCGGGATGGAGAACGCCCCGTTGGCCTTCCAGATGTTCTTGAGCAGCGGCAGTTTCCGCAGGACCTTCGGCGGCTTGATCACCAGCGGCCAGAGCAGCGGCACTCCCCCGGTGGTGATCATGTCCCCCACAATGTGCACCAGCACCCCGGTGAGCATCGAGACCGGCAGCCAGGTCCACTGGTGCGGCGCAAACCACGTCACGACTCCTGCCATGAGCAGCCCGAAGATCCAGTTGCTGATCCAGCCGTACTTGGGAAAGAGCTTCAGTGCCTTCACCGCGATGTTGATCATGAACATGCACAGCAGGCCGGCCCCGACGGACAGCAGCCCCCACTGGGTCTGCACCTGCCACTGCCCGGCGATCGTGGCCAGCAGCACGAAGAACGCCGCGCCCAGCACCGAGTGCGTGCCCTGCCGGTGGCCCCCGCTGACCTTCTCAATGCCGCGCGCCACCAGGTTGGACAGCGGCGGCAGCGCATGCGCCACAGTGCTGGCGCGGTGGTCCCAGTCGCAGACCAGCGCAGTCCCCGCCGTCGCCATGGCACCGATCACGATTCCCGCGGGATCCAGCGGGTACCAGCCAAGCGCATACGGGCCGGTCGAGGCAATGGCTACCCACGCCGCGGCTCCCGACGCGGCGTGATGTCCTCCCATCATTGTTCTATTTCACCGCTAACGGGGCGTCGGAGAAGATGTTGCGGATGACGCCGTTGGCCCACTCGAGGATCTCGGCGTCCTGCAGGTCCCGGCCGCCGATCCTGGCGGTCTTGGGCTTCGGGACAAGCACTGCGTCCAGGGCCGGCTTCGCCTGCGCGCCGGGGTACATCCGGGTGAGGCGCATGAGCTTGGACTCGGGCAGCTGCGCCGGGGAGAACTTGATGAAGTTGCCCTGCAGCGCGACGTCGGACAATCCGGCCTCGCGGGCGCCCACCCGGAACCGGGCGACGTCGATCAGGTTTGTCGCGGGCAGCGGCAGTTCGCCATAGCGGTCCACGAGCTCCGCGAGGACCTCATCGATCGCCTCGTAGGTGATGGCGCCGGCGAGTTTGCGGTAGGCCTCCAGGCGCAACCGCTCGCCCGGCACGTAGTCATGCGGCAGGTGCGCGTTGACCGGCAGTTCGATCTTCATTTCGGCGGCCTTCTCCTCGGCCTCGCCCCGGTATTCGGCCACGGCCTCGCCGACCAGCCGGATGTAGAGGTCGAAGCCGACGCCCTGGATGTGGCCGGACTGCTCGCCGCCGAGCAGGTTGCCGGCGCCGCGGATCTCCAGGTCCTTCATGGCCAGCTGCATGCCGGCGCCGAGCTCATTGTGCGTCGCGACGGCTTTGAGCCGTTCCAGCGCCACCTCGCCGAGCGGCTTTTCCGAAGGGTAGAGGAAGTAGGCGTAGGCGCGTTCGCGGCCGCGGCCCACACGTCCGCGCAGCTGGTGCAGCTGGGACAGGCCGTACTTGTCCGCGCCGTCCACGATCAGGGTGTTGGCGTTGGAGATGTCCAGGCCGGTCTCGATGATGGTGGTGCAGACGAGGACGTCGAAGCGCTTTTCCCAGAAGTCCACGATGATCTGTTCCAGCCGGCTCTCGGACATCTGCCCGTGCGCCACCTCCACCCGGGCCTCCGGGACGAGTTCGCGGATCTTCGCCGCGGTGCGGTCGATCGTGGACACCCGGTTGTGGACGAAGAACACCTGGCCTTCGCGCATCAGTTCGCGGCGGATCGCGGCGGAGGTCTGCTTGTCCGTGTACGGGCCCACGTAGGTCAGCACGGGGTGCCGCTCCTCTGGCGGGGTGGCCAGGGTGGAGGTTTCGCGGATGCCTGTCAGGGACATTTCCAGGGTCCGCGGAATCGGGGTGGCGCTCATGGCCAGGACGTCCACGTTGGTGCGCATCTTCTTCAGCGCCTCCTTGTGTTCGACGCCGAAGCGCTGCTCCTCGTCCACGATCACCAGGCCGAGGTCCTTGAAGCCGAAGTCCTTGGACAGCAGCCGGTGCGTGCCGATCACGACGTCCACGGAACCGCTCTTGACGCCGTCGGCGGTTTCCTTGGCCTCCTTGCCGCTCTGGAAGCGGGACAGAGGCTTGACGACGAGCGGGAACCCGGAAAACCGTTCGGTGAACGTCTCGTAGTGCTGCTGGGCGAGCAGGGTCGTGGGCACCAGCACGGCCACCTGCTTGCCATCCTGGACGGCCTTAAACGCAGCCCGGACCGCGATCTCGGTCTTTCCGTAGCCGACGTCGCCGGAGATCAGCCGGTCCATCGGGATCTCGCGCTCCATGTCGGCCTTGACCTCGTTGATGGTGGTCAGCTGGTCCGGGGTCTCCACGTACGGGAAGGCCTCCTCCAGTTCCCGCTGCCACGGGGTGTCCGGGCCGAAGGCGTAGCCGCGGGAAGCCATCCGGGCGGAGTAGAGCCGGATCAGCTCGCCGGCGATCTCCTTGACCGCCTTGCGGGCCTTGGACTTGGTGCTGGCCCAGTCCGCGCCGCCCATCTTGCTCAGCGCCGGAGTGTCCCCGCCCACGTACCGGGTGACCTGGTCCAGCTGGTCGGTGGGCACAAAGAGCCGGTCGCCGGGGGCTCCGCGCTTGGACGGGGCATATTCCAGCACCAGGTACTCGCGCACCCCGTCGCCTCCTCCGGCCACCCGACGCTGGATCAGCTCCACGAACCGGCCGATGCCGTGCTGTTCGTGCACCACCGAGTCCCCGGCCACGAGCTGGAGCGGGTCCACGGCGTTCCGCCGCTTGGACGGCATCCGGCGCATGTCCTTGGTGGACCCGGCGGAGGTCCGGCCCAGGAGGTCCGCCTCGGTCAGCAGCGCCAGCTTGAGCGGATCCAGGACAAAACCGCGGCCGACGGCGGCGGTGGTCACCTCGATCAGCCCGGCCTGCGGGTCCGCCTCGAGGGTGTCCACCCGGGCGCAGGGGATGTCGTTGTCGTGGAAGAGTTCCGCGAGGCGCTGCGCCGGGCCTGGACCCTCGGTGACCACGACGATCCGCCACTGGTCCCGGACGCGGGAGCCGATGAAGTCCATCATTTCCGCCACGTCGCCCTGGTAGCCGCGGGGTTCCCGGGCGTGCAGGTTCAGCACGTCGACGTCGGGCAGCAGCTCTTCGTCGCTGGCCAGCGAGGTGATGGACCACCAGGAGACGCCGTGCTCCAGTGCTGCGGTGCGGGTATCGGTCAGCGAGCGGAAGCTGGCCGAGTGCAGCGCTTCGGACGCCGCAGAGGCCAAAACAGTGTCCAGCGCCAGGGGCGCGGGGCCGCCGTCGGACGCCGTGGACCAGGCGGCCTCGAGGAATTCCTCGTTGGTCGCGGCGAGGTCGTGGGCCCGGGTGCGGACCTTCTCCGGTTCGATCACCACCGAGATGGAACCGGCCGGGAGCTGGTCCAGGAACGGCACCATGGCGTCCACCAGCACGGGAGCCAGCGATTCCATGCCCTCGACGGCGATGCCGCCGGCGATCTTCTCCAGCATGTCCGCGGCGGCCGGGAGCTGGGACTTCAGGGTGGCCGCGCGGGACATGACGGAGGGCGTGATCAGGATTTCGCGGCACGGCGGGGCATGGAGTTCGGTGGGATGGTGCAGGCCGGGCGCTGTCAGCGAGCGCTGGTCGGCGACGGCGAACCAGCGCATCTGGTCCACCTCGTCGCCAAAGAACTCGACCCGGATGGGGTGGTCCTCGGTGGGCGGGAAGACGTCCAGCATGCCGCCGCGGACGGCGAACTCGCCGCGGCGGGTGACCATGTCCACCCGGGCGTAGGCGGCGTCGGCGAGGCTTTTGACGACACTGCTGAAGGGGGCCTCCTGGCCGAGCTTCAGGGTCACGGGCACCAATTCACCCAGGCCTGCGACGATCGGCTGCACGACGGCGCGCACGGGGGCCACCACGACGCGCAGAGCACCGGCGGTGGACGATTCGGGGTGCGCGAGCCGCCGGAGCACGGACAACCGCCTGCCCACGGTGTCCGAGCGCGGGGAGAGCCGCTCATGCGGCAGGGTCTCCCAGCTGGGGAACTCGGCCACGGCGTCGGCGGGCAGGAAGGCGCGCAGGGCCTCGGTCAGGTCCTCGGCCTCGCGGCCGGTCGCGGTGACAGCCAGGACCACGGGCACCGGAGAGCCGGCCCCGGCAGAGCCGGTTTCGTTCGCCGCATGCGCCGTGAGTCCGTCCGCCATTTCGGCGAGCAATGTGGACCGCATTCCGGCCGGGGCGCTGATCTGGTAGTCCTCGCTGCGGGCGGCAAACCCGCGGGCGGCCTCGGCCTGGATCCGGGCGTAATTCCGGTCTTCGGCGAGGACACGGCGCAAACCGGTGAGAGAGGGGCCGTTGAGGCTCATAGCTGTTGCTCCTGATGTGATCACGGGGTGCAGGCAACACGAATAGCCGGAATTCGTGAGAATCCCGGGTCCTCCAAGCCTACCGCGGAGCCCCGGGCCAGACCGACGAGGCTAGGCTGGCGGGAGGAGCGGGTGGCCCATCCGAAGTGCCCTGGGCACCGAATCGCTTGGTAGGCCACCCGCCAACTGCTGGCTGACAAGGAGTCACCATGAACGGCACAACAGCAACCCCTGAACCCGCCCGAACGCCTGCTCCAGCCCCGCAGGCGGTCTCCGCCAAGGCCGCCTCCCCGAAAACCGTGCTGGTCACCGGGGCCACCGGCTACATCGGCGGGCGGCTGGTCCCCCGGCTCCTGGAAGCCGGGCACACGGTCAAAGTCGTGGTCCGCACGCCGGCCAAGATCGCCGGCGTGCCGTGGCTGGATGACGTCGAGGTGGTCCACAGCAGCCTCGACGACGGCGAGGCCCTGCGGGAGGCGCTCGGCGGCGTCGACGTCCTGTACTACCTGGTCCATTCCATGGCGGCGGGGGCCGGATTCGAAGCCAAGGAAAAGGCGATGGCCGGGACGGCGGCCCGGGCCGCAGCCGCGGCCGGAGTGGACCGGATTGTCTATCTCGGCGGCCTGCACCCGGCAGGGGCCGAGCTGTCCACCCACATGCGTTCCCGTGAGGCGGTGGGGAAAGTTTTCCTGGACAGCCCGGTGGACGCAGTGGTGTTCCAGGCCGGCGTCGTCATTGGCTCAGGCTCGGCGTCGTTCGAAATGATCCGGCATTTGTCTGAGACGCTCCCGCTCATGCCGGCACCGAGCTGGGTGCGCAACAAGATCGAGGCGATCGCCGTCCGCGATGTCCTGTACTACCTCGTGGCCGCGGCGTCGCTGGAAGGAACCATCAACCGGACGTTCGACATCGGCTGCCGCCAGGTGCTCAGCTATGCGGGAATGATGCAGGAGTACGCGGCCGAGGCGGGCCTGCCGCACCGGGTGGTTCTGGCGCTGCCGGTCCCTGCCCCCAAGCTGGCCGGCGTGTGGGTGGCGCTGACTACGCCGATCCCGCTCTCCATGTCCCTGCCGCTCGTGGAATCGCTCCAGCACGACGCCGTCGCCGGCGAGCACGACATCGATGCGTACATCCGGGTACCGGAAGTCGGCCTGACCCCCTACCGGCGGGCCGTGGCCCTCGCCCTGGGCAAGGAACGCGACGGTCAGGTGGAAACCACCTGGGCCAGTGCCGGTGTCGACGCCGATCCCCTGCCGAGCGACCCGGACTGGTCCGGCCACACGGTGTACGTGGACGAGCGCAGCTTCCCCAGCGACGTGGACCCGCGGCACGTTTGGACCGTCATCGAAGGAATCGGCGGCCGGAACGGCTGGTACTCCCTGCCGCTTGCCTGGCAGGTGCGCGGCTGGCTGGACAAGCTCACCGGCGGCGCGGGGCTGCTGCGGGGCCGCCGGCACCCGCACCTGCTGGCCGAGGGCGAGGTGGTGGACTGGTGGCGGGTCGAGCGGATCGACCGTGGCCGGCTGCTGCGTTTGCGGGCCGAAATGCGGGCCCCGGGCAGGGCCTGGCTCGAACTTTCCGTGGAGCCGGAGGGGGCGGGCAGCCGCTACCGCCAGCGCGCCATCTTCTTCCCCAAAGGCCTCAGCGGCCGTCTGTACTGGCTCGCCGTGCTGCCTTTTCACAGCGTCATATTTCCGGCCATGTCGCGGAATATCACTGCCGCCGCCCGGGACCTGGAAGACCTCGAATCGAAGCCTGCCGGGCACACGACGTAGGATGTTGGAGCCCGAAACGTCCACTTCCCTATCACGGAGGACCCCCCTATGGCCCTGAGTGCATCCACTACCGTTCCGCACAGCGTTGACCGTGTTACCGCGGTTTTCGTCAATGAAGACTTCCTGCGCCACACGAGCGAACTCGTCGGCGGCACCCTGGAATCCTTCGCCCTTGACGGAGACCCCGCCGGCGCGTTCAGCACCACCACTGTGCGGACCATCCCCACCACGCGGATGCCTGACATCGCGCGGAAATTTGTCGGCGAAAGCCTGAAAGTAACCCAGCTGGAGGACTGGGAGGCCCCCGCCGCCGACGGCTCGCGGCAGAGCAAGATCTCCCTCAAGGTCTCCGGCGCACCGCTGGACGTGAACGCTGTCCAGCGCCTCGTCTCCGACGGCGGCAGCACCCGGATCGAGCTTGAGGGCAACGTCACCTCCTCAGTGCCGTTCCTTGGCGGCAAGATCGCCGATGCAGCCGAACCGATGGTCGGCAAGGCCCTGAACATTCAGTCCCAGCAGGCCCAGGCCTGGCTCGAGAGCCACTAGCGCCGTGGAGTTGCCCGCGTTCCTCGCCGTCGTCCTGGTCATTGCCGGCGTCTGGTCCCTGGTGGTCTGGCCGCAGTTCCTGCGCCGGGTCATGAAGGACCCGCGCGCCCGTGACGCCGACGGCAAGGCCACGCGCTTCCTGACCGTCCACGTGGTCCTCGTCAGCATCTCCATGCTGCTCGGGGCCGCGACGGCGGCGATTGGCGTTGCCGGGCTGATCGGCTAGCATCCGGCACACCGGCGGTAATACGACCGCCGGTGTGCCGGATTTCCTGCTCTGGCGGCGTGCTGGCGGCTAGAATCGGCAAAAAGGTGGACCGCTGAAAGGGGACGCCGTTTGCTACCCCGTCGTGCGGCTATATGGGCACTGGGCGCCTATGTGCTTGCCCTTGGCCTTATTGCGCTCTGGCCCGTTCCCGTGGACCAGGGATCGTCCGATCTCCTGATGCGGGCGCTGCGGAAGCTGCACCGCTGGGGCGTCCCCGCCTCCTTCGACTACGGGGTGGTGGAACTGGCCGCCAACGTGCTCCTGTTCCTTCCCCTGGGCGCCCTGGTGGCCCGGATCCTGGGCGCACGGCTGTGGTGGGGCGGGGTTGCCGTCGGCTTCGTCGTCTCGGTCCTCATTGAGCTCGCCCAGCTTGTCTTCCTCCCGGCGCGCTTTCCCTCGGTCGC
Source organism: Arthrobacter sp. Bi26 (assembly GCF_918697925.1). Taxonomy (GTDB): domain Bacteria; phylum Actinomycetota; class Actinomycetes; order Actinomycetales; family Micrococcaceae; genus Arthrobacter. The sequence continues at coordinate 25,197 of NZ_CAKKMF010000019.1, read as the reverse complement.
CGACGTCGCCGCGAACACGTTCGGTGCCATGGTCGGCGCCTTCGCGGCCCTGTTGCTCATGGCATTCCACGGCCGTGTACGAAACCCGGACCCGGCACGTACGCTGTGAACTATCCACGGCGAGAGGACACGGCAGCTATGCGGATCTCGGTTATCGGTTGCGGTTATCTCGGCGCGGTCCATGCGGCAGCCATGGCCAGCCTGGGGCACGACGTTGTCGGCATCGACCTGGACGGGCACAAGGTGGCGCAGCTGTCCCTTGGCACGGCCCCGTTCTACGAACCGGCGCTGGATGACCTCCTCGCGGAGCTGGCCCACTCGGGCCGGCTGCGGTTCACCACCGACATGGCGGCCGCCCGCGGCGCCGAGGTCCACTTCATCTGCGTCGGAACGCCACAAAAGCGCGGCGAAAACGGCGCGGACCTGCGTTACGTGGATGCCGCCGTCGCGTCCCTCGCGGCCCAGCTCTCCCCCGGCGACGTCGTCGCCGGGAAATCCACGGTGCCCGTGGGAACCGCCGCTCGGCTGGCCGACGTGCTGGCGGAGACGGAACCCGGCGCCACGCTGGTGTGGAATCCTGAATTCCTGCGCGAAGGCCACGCGGTGGCGGACACCCTGAACCCCGACCGGTTCGTCTACGGGACACCGGACGGCAACGAAGAACATCCCGCGGTGGCCGTCCTGGACCAGGTCTATGCGACGCCGCTCGCCGGCGGGACACCCCGGCTCGTGCTCGACTACGCCACGGCGGAACTGGTCAAGGCGGCCGCCAACTCGTTCCTCGCGACCAAAATATCCTTTATCAACGCCATGGCCGAGGTCTGCGAAGCCACCGGGGCCGACGTCACCCGGCTGGCTGATGCGATCGGGCTCGATGAGCGGATCGGACGGAAGTTCCTGAACGCGGGCATCGGATTCGGCGGCGGCTGCCTGCCCAAGGACATCCGGGCGTTCATGGCCCGCGCCGGTGAGCTGGGGGCGGACCAGGCGCTGACGTTCCTGCGGGAAGTGGATGCCATCAACATGCGGCGCCGGACCCGGGTGGTGGAACTGACGCGCGAACTGTGTGGCGGGTCCCTGCTGGGCCAGCGGATCGCCGTGCTGGGGGCGGCTTTCAAGCCCGAGAGCGACGACGTCCGGGACTCTCCCGCGCTCAGCGCCGCCGCGCAGCTGCAGCTGCAGGGCGCCGTGGTGACGGTCACGGACCCCCAGGCGCTGGCCAACGCCGCCAAGCGCTTCCCGGAGCTGCCGCTCGAGCCGGATCTGGACACGGCGCTGCACAGGGCCGACGCCGTGCTGCTGCTGACCGAGTGGCAGGCCTACCGGGAGCTTGATCCGCACGCGGCCAAGGCGCTCGTGTCCGCGCCCCGCATCCTGGACGGCCGCAACGTCCTGAATCCGGCGAAGTGGCGGGCCGCCGGTTGGATCTACAAGGGCCTGGGCCGGCCGTGACGAGGTGGGCTCAGGCTGCCAGCGCCTGGCCCAGGGCGTCTTCCGCGGCGACCCATGAGAGCATGGCGCACTTGACCCGGGCGGCATAACGGGACACGCCCTCAAACGCGGCGGCGTCACCCAGCACCTCCGGATCGGCCGGCACCTTGCCGCGCGAACGCAGCACTTCGCGGAAGCTGTCAATGACGGTGCGGAGCTCCCCGACCGTCATGCCCTCGGCGAGGTCCGTCAGGACGGACGCCGAGGCCATCGAGATTGAGCAGCCGTCGCCGTCCCAGCGCAGCTCGCTGACCTTCCCGCCGGCCACGGACACCCGGACCGTGATTTCGTCGCCGCAGGTCGGGTTCAGCTGGTGGGACTGGCCGCTGCTCGCGCCATTGGGTGCGTCCGCGGCGGCGAGGCCACTGCCGTGCCGGGCCTTGGCGTGTTCCAGGATGATCTGCTGGTAGAGCTGGTCAAGACTCATGGATGTCCGTCCTAGGCTTGGAAGTAGGCACGGACATCGGCGACCGCGTTCAGGAACGCGTCCACATCGTCCGTGGTGTTGTAGAGGTACGTGCTGGCGCGCGTCGTCGCCGTCAGTCCCAGCCTGCGGTGCAGTGGCTGGGCGCAGTGGTGACCGACCCGCACGGCGATGCCCCGGCTGTCCAGGAACTGGCCGACGTCGTGTGCGTGGACGCCCGCGACGTCGAACGCCGCCAGGCCAATCCGTTCCTGCCCCGCCGCGGGACCCAACACCCGGATTCCGGGGATGGATCCCAGGCCCTGCACCAGGCGCTGGCCGAGTTCGGCTTCCCAGGCGTGGATGCGGTCCATCCCGATTTCGCTGAGGTAGTTTACCGCCGCGGCGAGCGCCACCGCCTGCGAAATGCGCTGGGTGCCGGCCTCGAAGCGTTGCGGGCTCGGCAGGAAACCCGCCCGTTCCATCGTGACGGTGGTGATCATGGAGCCGCCGGTCAGGAACGGCGGCATCGCGTTCAGCAGCTCCGAGCGGCCATAGAGGGCGCCGATACCGGTGGGGGCGAGCATCTTGTGGCCGGAGAACACCGCGAAGTCGACGTCGAGGGCCTTGACATCCAGGGGCAGGTGCGGCGCGGACTGGCAGGCATCGAGCACCACGAGGGCCCCCGCGGACCGGGCCAGGGCAACCAGGGCGGCCACCGGGTTGATGGTGCCCAGGACGTTGGACGCGTGGGTGAACGCCAGGACGCGGGTGCGGGGGCCGACGAGGCCGGCGGCGGCCGCCAGGTCCAGGGCGCCGGCATCGTCGATCGGGATGAACTTCACGACAGCGCCGGTCCGGGCCGCCAGCTCCTGCCAGGGGATCAGGTTGGCGTGGTGTTCCATCTCCGTGACCACGATTTCGTCGCCCGGGGCCAGGGCGAACCGGGCCGCTTCGGGTCCGGCGCCGGGCAGGGACGCGTTGAGGAAGGAGTACGTGAGCAGGTTCAGGCCCTCCGTGGCGTTGGAGGTCCAGATGAGTTCATCCCACTCCGCGCCGACAAAGTCCGCCACTGTTTCCCGGGCGTTTTCGAAGGCCTCGGTGGCCTCGACGGCGAGGTGGTGGGCCCCGCGATGGACCGCGGAGTTCCGCTGCTCGTAGAATTCCTGCTCCGCCTCGAGCACGCTGAGCGGGTTCTGCGAGGTGGCCCCGGAGTCCAGGTAGACGAGGGGCCGGCCATTGACGTGCTGCTGCAGGATCGGGAAGTCGTTGCGGATCCTCAGAACCTCCTCGTTTCCGAGCACAGCGGCAGAGCGGCGGAGGTGGGCTGGGGTGGCAACCATGGCGGAGACTCCTGGATCGGCGTTCGCTGCGGCGTACCCCTGCCGGCCGGGCAGCCGGCGGCACGAAATACGTCACACAGATTAAACCTAATTATCCCACGTTCCCGCAGCCCTCCTGCGCGGCCACCGCGCGGACCCGCACACCGCGGAACTCGACGGGAGGTCCGGCGTCGTAACTCTTCCGCAGGGTCAGCCATGCCCCGCCGTAGCGGGTGTCTTCGGCGGAGACGTTAGCGCCGGAGGTGCCGCCCCCGTCCCGGCGGACGCTGATGTGCCACGGCCCCAGCGTCACCACGAACTTCATCCACTCCCCGGGCCGGGGCGCCGGGCTGCCGGACTCCGCGAGCCGGACCGGGGCCGCGGTGCCGGCGTCGTGCCGGTAGAGCGCCAGCGTGCCGTCCCCGGCGACGTCCAGGACATAGCCGGGAACTTTCAGGGCGGACCCCGGACGGTAGGGCGCGTCGGAGTCCTGGCCAAAGGCCACCCCCGCGCCCGGGCCTGCCCCAGGGAGTCCGGACGGCCAGCGCAGCTCGAACTCGATTTCCCAGTCCGGGGAATCAACCGCCCCCGCCAGGGAGCCCAGGACGTAGCCGGACTTGTCCGGGCTGGAGATGCTGAGGGCCCCGTCGGCAAACGCCGGCTGCCCATCCCAAACGGCGTCGGCAGCCCACGGCAGATCGCCGGTTCCCCGGCGGCCGGCGGAGAAGCCGTCTTCCCGGAGCGGTTCCTCCTGGTGCAGGACATAGCGGATGTTGGAGCAAATGAAGCCCCGCACACCCAGGTCCTGCAGGCGGGCGTGCTCGCTGCGACGGTGCAGCTCCCAAGCGAGCACCGGCTTGCCGGAGGCGACCATCTGGCGGATCATCGCCTCCGGCGCGTTGTGGTGGATGCCGAGCAGGTCCGCCCGCGGGATGAGCCCGGCCACCTTGTCCTGCTCCCGCGCCGTGAGGTAGCCGAAGGTGGTGTAACCCCTGGCCGCCGCGAGCTCATGCCCCCGCGACGCGGCCGGCTGCTTCCACACCACATGCTCCCGGGCCCCGGGATAGTTCTCCAGCAGGGCCAGGATTTCGTCGGCGTTGGTCCCGGGCTTGTCCTCAAGGAAGATCACGTGGCTGGCGGCGAACGCGTCCAGGACGTCGGTGAGGAGCGGGATGGGCTCCAGCGGCGTGGCCGGGCCGAGCCAGGCCCGGGCGTCATTGCGCAGCGGCTCCAGCGCGGCGTAGGGCGCCCGGGCGATGGTCAGGTCAATGCCGGTCAGCCGCTGCGTGTTCAGATCGTGGTGGCAGACCAGCACGCCGTCTTCGGTGGCGGAAACGGACACCTCGATCGCCTTCAGCCCCGCTGCCGCCGCCCCCTTGTAGGCGCGCATCGTGTGCTCTGGCCAGTTGTCCCCGGAGCCCCGGTGCGCGACGAAGAACGACGGCGCCTCGAGCAGGTCCGCGACCGTGAAAGGCCCTTTGTCCCCCGGCGCCGCGACCGCACCCGCCGTGACGAATTCCTTGGCCGCGGATGCCGCCGGGACGATCGGGGGCCGCGGCCGGGCCGTGGCCCCCGGCGCCGCGGAGTTTCCGGGGCACGAAGAGCAGCCTGCCACGCCCAGCACCGCCCCTGCTGCGGCGAGGCCCAGGAACTGCCGCCGCGCGATCACGGCGATCCTGCGCCCGGCAGATTCGCGGGGGTGAGGGCCGAATTCTTCACGGAGGCTTGGGCCGGGGTTTCGGCCGGGGCTTGACCAGTGGTTCCGGCCCGGGCGCGCGCGGGGGCTGTGGCGGGGACAGGCGGCGACGCCGCACGGCGGGCCTCGTCGGTTGCGATGACCACCATGGCCAGCACCGTCCAGACGACGATGCCGCCGGCGGAACGCGTGGCCAGGGAGCTGTATGTCTGTGGAATGACCAGCGCCATGATCCCGGCCAGCGCCAGGCCAGGGTAGCCGGTCCTCATGCCGCGGAGCACCAAGACTGCCATGGCACCGAAGTAGAGCACGGCGAACAGGAGGCCGAAGTCGATGCCGTACATCAGGATCGGATTCTCGAAGCTCGTTTGCAGCCCGGCCTGGACCGCCACCCGGTAGCTGGAGCCGATCCCCTGGCCGGCCACGGCGTAGTCGTTCCAGCGGCTGAGGAAGTACTCGAGGGCGATGCTGCGCGCCTCACTGGACCCGGTGTCGTTGGCAACCCGCGCCGCCACGCCGGCCACCAGCGGGGATTGCATGATGGCGGCGCCCACTCCCGTCATCACCAGGAGCATGGCCGTCTTGACCCAGACAGGCCGCCGGACAAAAAGCACCACCACCACGGTTGCCACGGCCAGGGCCACGAGTCCCACGCGGGACTGCGAAATCAGCACCGCCACGGCCATGAGTCCCAGCAGCCCGGCCTGCAGCCACTGACGTGACAGGCCTGCCACCAGTGGCGCCGCAACACTGACAACGAGGGACAGGGCGAGCGGCTGGTCCAACGTCCCCATCCAGCGCCCGGAGTTCCTGGCGAACCAGTACTGGGTCTCGAATCCTGCCTCATAGAACAGGACATTGCCGCTCAGCCACTGCGCGACAGCCACGGCACACGCGAGGGCAACGAGGCCCAGGAGCACGGTGCGCAGCAGCACCACGAGTCCGCCGCCGCGAACGGCTTCGGCGAGCAGCAGCAGGAAGAACAGCACCGGCACCACAATCTGGTCCACCAGCAGCACCATTCCACCGCCATTGCCGGACGTCGATGTGGCCAGGTACGCCGCCACGATGACCAGGCCAAGGACCAGGAACAGCAGGAAGTGACGGCCCAGGACAATCCTGACGCTGGCCGGATCGTGAAAGAGCCGGACCAGGAAGATGCAAAGCACCAGCCAGGTCGCGGGATGGACGGACACGGGGCCGGAGGACACTCCGGTGAGCGTCGCGGCCCCGATCGCCGGCACCAGCAGCCACAGCCCCAGCACCGCAGCCAGTGGCACCCTGGCGTGTTTGCGGCAGAGGAAAGCCGCCGCGAGGGACACTCCGATCCAGGCCGCCAGCTGCATTTAGGCCACCCGGCCGGACGTCACGATCCGGCCCGGAACAGCGACGCCGTCCACCCTCACCTCCGGCCGGCAGAGTGCTTGACCGGTGCCGGTTCCGCGGGCACCGCCGGGGGCGTCACCTTGGCTCGTCGGATCGGCCTGCGGAGCCATGCCCGGGGCTGCTTGCGCCCTTCGGACAGTCGGAGCGGAAGGGCGTTCAGCACAGCGCCCGCCACTGTGACCTTGACCAGATCCAGGTTCCGCAAGGACGCGCCCAGCAGTTCGCGCGTCACGCTCCGGTACCGGACCACCAGCACTGTGAAGTCCGCTTGCACGGCCAGCAAGGCCGCGTCGCTGAACGGCTGCATGGCTGGCGCGTCGAGGATGACGCGGCTGTAGCTGCCCCGCATCTCGCCGAGCGCGGCCGTCATGGCCCGGCTTGCCAGAAGTTCTGTGGGGTTCTCGGGAACAGAGCCGGCAGCCACAATGTGCAGCCGGTCGCTCGCCGTTTTTTGGATGACACCGTTCAGTCCGGCCCGGCCGGCGAGGACGTCGGTCAGGCCCATTGTGTTGCCAAATTTGAGTTCCGACGCCAGCCTCGGGCGCCGGAGGTCCGTTTCCACCAGCAGGACTTTCTCCCCCGCGTCGGCCCAGGCCCGGGCCAGCATGAGTGCCACGGTGGTCTTGCCCTCCCCTGCCCGCGCCGAGGAAATGAGCACGACGCCGGAGGCCGGCAGTGCGGGCAGATGGTCCACGTTGGTGCGGAGCCGGCGTGCCGCCTCATCGAGCAGCGAGGCCGCGCGGCGATCCAGGATGCCGGAGAACTTGCGTGCGTCTGCGCTGACCGGGACGCGGGCCAGCAGCGGCAGCCCGGACGCGGCTTCGACATCTTCGGGGGTCCGGAGCGTGTGGTCCGCCATCCGGCGGGCGACCGCGATGGCGATGCCGGCGCCGAGGCCAAGCAGCGCGCCCAGACCAAGGTTCAACGAAAGTCGGGGGGACACCGGATCCGTGTCGTCCGTGGGTCCCGCCACCACGTTCAGGACGGTCTGCCCGCCGCCGCTCTGGGTCCGGCCGGCTTCAACGTCAGCCAGGGCCGTGTTGAGGCCGGAGACGATCTCGCGGGCGATCCCGAGAGCTTTGGCCTGGTCCGGCATGCTCACGACGACCGTCAACATCATGGTGTCCTGGTCCGCCGAGGCGCTGACGCTCTGCGCGATGTCCGCTGCCGACAGGCCGGTGGAACTGCTGCTGACGAGCTTTTCCACAAACTTGTCGCTCTTGACCAGGCTCGCGTAGGAGGCGATGCGTCCCCGCGACAGTTCGAGGGACTGCAGGGACGACTGTCCCGTTGCCGGCGGCGACACGACGTAGAACTTGACGGCGCTTTGATACACCGGCGTTGCCGTCGATGTCACGCCCCAGGCGACTCCGACGCCCGCCAGCAGGCACACGAGCACTATCAGCCAGCTCCGCGCAATTGCGCGTCCGTACTCAGACAGTTCCAAGCGAACCCCCCATGCGGCCACCACGCCGTGCCTGCAGCGGCACGGTCCTTCATGGTCCCTTGACGCCCCATTATTGACTGCGACCGCGCCGTGCGGAAGCTTTTTGGTTCTGTGTCTTTGCGGCCGGTCCCGGCGCTCAGGCCTCCCGGTGGCGCAACGAAGGTTGCTATGCCGGCGGACCGACCTGGCTTAGGGCCTGAATCCTAGCCAAATTCCGGCACCGGCCGTAGTCTTTCCCTAATCAGGACGGACCGTCAGGTCCAGCAACAGTTTGGGCGTCAAGTCCTTGGAAACAGGACTTGGACTCAGGTCCTGACGGCAGGTCTCAGCAACAGGTCTCAGTGGCGGGGTCCCAGCAACGGGCCCCGGGGCCAGGCCCCGGTGGCCGGACCGGTGTTCCTGCGTCAGCAGCGGCCCCGGTCCTTTGTTCAGGGTTGCCTTCCGCCGCGGTACCGGATCGAGGGGGCACGATGAAGACTAACGGGGAGCAATTCTCGGTACTAGTGGCGCACCCCAGCGCGGACCTCTACGGCTCCGACCGGGTGCTGCTGGAAACCATTGACGGGTTGCACCGCAGCGGCGCGCGCGTCCTGGTGGCCTTGCCGTCGCCGGGGCCGCTCGTGGCAGAACTCAAGCGCCGGGGCGCCGCGGTCATTCTGTCGCCGACGCCGGTGCTGCGCAAGAGCCTGCTGACGGCACCTGGACTGGCGAAACTCGCGGCCGCGTCTGTATACGGGCTGCTCCGCAGCATAGGTGTGATCCGGGGCGCGCGCCCGGACGTCATTCTGGCAAACACCATCACTGTCCCACTGTGGACGGCCGCGGGACGGCTGACGGGGGTCCCGGTGGTCACCCACGTCCATGAGGCGGAGGCCAACGCCCCCCGGGCTCTCCGCGCGGCCCTGGCCCTGCCGCTGCTGCTCTCAAGCGGGATCCTGACGAACAGCCAGTTCAGCTCCGACACACTGGCCTCCGCGCTGCCGGCGCTCCATGGCCGCCCGAGAGTGCTCTACAACGGCGTCCCCGGGCCGGACGCGCCGGTACCGCCACGGCCGGACCTCCAAGGCGGGCTCCGGATCCTGTACGTCGGACGGCTGTCCCACCGCAAGGGCGTGGATGTGGCCATCGACGCGCTGCTGCGGCTCCGCAGCGACGGCGTGCCGGCCAGCCTGTCCGTGGTGGGGGCGGTCTTCCCCGGCTACGAGGACTACGAGACCGGCCTCCGCAGCCAGGTCCAGGCCCATGGTGCCGAAGACCACGTCACGTTCCATGGTTTCCAGAATGTGGTCTGGCCGTTCCTTGCCGAGTCCGACGTCGTGGTGGTGCCTTCCCGCCTCGACGAGCCGTTCGGCAACACGGCCGTCGAGGCGGTCCTGGCCTCCCGCCCTGTCATCGTCAGCAACACCTCGGGCCTGCGGGAGGCCGCGGCCGGTTACCGTTCGGCGCAGTTCGTCGAACCCGGCGACGCGGGCGAGCTCGCCGAGGCGCTCGCCCGCGTCGCCGGCCAATGGCACCACTACCAGTCCAGTGCAAGGCTCGACGCCGCCGAAGCCGGCCGCAGGCACAGTCCGGAACGCTACGGGACCCTCATGACCGGGCATCTGGCGCAGGCTGCGGGCAGGCTTTTGTGAACGGCAGCCCTGCCCCCCGTGCGGCCTCCGTACCGGCCGCACCAGCCAAAACGGCGCGAGGCGTCCGGTGGAGCTTCGGGGCAGTGCTGGCCCGGCAGGGATTCCAAATGCTCTGCGCCGTGGTTCTGGCCCGCCTCCTGGGGCCGCAGAGCTATGGAGTCATCGCGGCGGCCACCGTGTACATCAACCTGGTGGCGCTGCTGTTGGACCAGGGCCTCTCCGCGGCGCTCGTCCAGCGGCCGGACGTGACCCGCCGCCTGGCAGGTGCCACAGCCATGCTAAACATCCTGGTGGCGGCCCTACTCGCGGTGGTGACCTGGTGCGCCGCTCCCTGGATTGCGCAGTTCTTCGGCGTGGCTGAGCTTGAGCCGATCCTTAGGCTGCTGGCTCTGGCGATCCCAGTCAAAGCCCTGGCCATCACACCGCGGGCCATGCTGTCCCGGAACCTGGCCCTCCACAGGGTCGGCGCAGCGGACATTGCGGCGGCAGCCGCGGGCAGCGCGGCCGGGATCGGCGCTGCGCTTGCCGGCGCCGGACCGTGGTCCATGGTCTACCAGGTGGTCGCCACTGACGTCGTCTGCAGCGCGTTGTTGCTGGCAGCGAGCCGGGGTCCCGTCCCCAATTTTGCCTTCCGGACCATCGCGCCGCTGTTCCGATTCAGCTTCAGCGTCTTTGCCACCGACTGTCTGGCCTACTTCTCCCGGAACCTGGACAACATCCTCGTGGGCCGGGTGCTCGGCGTCGCCGCACTCTCCCTTTACGGGATGGCCTACCGTATCCTCGTCATCCCGGTCCAGTTGATTGGCCAGACCGTCAACCGGGTCATGTTTCCCGCGTTTTCCCGCGCGGCCGGCAGCCCGGAGACAGTGGCCGCAATCCTTGTCTCCGCGACGAGGCTGCTGGCGATCTCCGCTGTTCCGCTGATGGTCTTTGTGGCATGCGCCGCCCCCGAGCTCGTGGGCCTGGTTCTGGGCCCCGAGTGGCTGCCCGCGGCCGGGCTGGTAAGTGTGCTCGCCATCGGGGGCGCACGCGAAACCGTTTTCTACGTCACGCCCTCCCTGATGAAGGGTCTGGGGCAGAGCGGGTTGATCGTGAGGTACGAGATCCTGGCCGCCGTTGTGCAGGTTGGCGGTATCGTGATCGGACTCCAGTTCGGCGTCTTCGGCGTCGCCGTCGGATACTGCGCTGCCGGCTTTATCCTCACGCCCGTGCTCCTGCGCATCCAGTCCCGGCTGACAGGTGTGACGACGATGTCCCAGCTGGCGGCAATCTTCCCCGCTGTCCACGCCGCAGCCTGGGGTGCGGCCGGATACGGGGCGCTGTCCCTGGCCACCGCACACGGCCCGTGGCACCTGTTCGGCGGGCTGGGGCTCTTTGCAGCCCTCACCCTCGCCGCGCTGCGGGTTTTCCACCGGCGCATGCTCTCGGGCTATCTCGAACAGGCGCGGGCATTCATTGGACGGCCTGCCCCGCGGCAAGCCCCTACAACGACAAGAGGTCAGAATGACTGACATCACACACCCCAGCGTTCGCCCCTCGGGCGACGAACTCGCCGTCAGAATCCCGGCGGACGGCCTCGTCGTTGCGGTGCTGACCTACCGCCGGCCCGATGACATCGCCCTGGCGCTGCCGCGGCTGGCGGCCCAGGCCGGTACAGTCCTGGTCTCACCGGGACAGGGAGGCCCAGACGGGCCCGAAAATCCGCAGGCCACCGTGCTCGTGATCGACAACGACCCCGAGGCGAGCGCCCGCCCCACCGTGGAACGGCTCGCCGGCACTCTCCGGCCGGGGCTGGTCCGGTACGTCCACGAGCCGAAGCCCGGCATCGCGGCGGCGCGGAACCGCGCCCTGCACGAGGCGGCATCAAGCGCGCTGCTCGTCTTCATCGACGACGACGAAGTGCCCTCGGAGCAGTGGCTGGCGCAGCTGGTGGGCCTGCAGCGCTCCAGCGGCGCCGCCGCCGTCGTGGGTCCGGTCATCAGCGAATACGAACACGCGCCGGAGCCCTGGATCGAGGCCGGCAGGTTCTTCCACCGCCGCAGGCTCCCCACCGGGACCCGGCTGGACGTGGCGGCGACGAATAACCTGCTCCTGGACCTGCGGCAGGTCCGCGCCTTGCGGCTCGCGTTTGATGAACGCTTCGGTCTCAGCGGAGGATCGGACACGCTGTTCACCCGGCAACTCGTCCAGCGCGGCGGATCCATGCTGTGGTGCGATGAGGCCGTGGTGGTGGACCGGGTTCCGGCCTCGCGGCTCACCCGCAGGTGGGTCTTGCGCCGCGCCCTTCGCAGCGGGAACTCCGCGGCGCGTGTCGACCTGGAACTCGCCGCAGGCATGGCGGCCCGGCTGGGGGCCAGGGGCGCTTCCCTGGGATCCGGATCAGTCCGGTTCGTCGGCGGGTCGGCGCGCCTGGCAGCGGGACTCATCAGCGGCTCAGTGCGGCAACAGGCGCAGGGAATGCGGGCCGCCGCCCGGGGCCTGGGTATGGCATCCGGCGCCTTTGGCTATGTTTACAGCGAGTACCGCCGAGAATAGTTTTGCTGCAGTTCACCGTCTCTGAGGCGTCGCCGCGGCAGGTTGGATACGAGGGGAATTTTGCAGCTAATACAAGCGACACGCCCGGGCGCGATCAAGCTGATATTCGACACGCCCCGTCGTTACCAATTTGCAACCTGCCGGGCACCTCGACTAGCGTGTCTGCACAGAAGCCGGGGTCGGGGAACGCCTCCCGGGAAGTCAGTCGCAAGGGCCACGGGTCCGCCCACGCCTCGCCCAGGTCTCAGTCACCTGGGCCTCAAGAACACAACTTGCGCTGACCATGCACCAAGCAACATACCGGCGCGGTCTCCACGCCGCCGGCAGACAGGCCCCGCGCGGGCCTCCCGCCAGTTCCGCTATGTCCTTGCGATTCCCCGTGCCCGGAGAGTAAGACAAAAGAGGTTTGACACTATGGCCATTGGCACGAAGAAAGTCCAGCGCAAGAACGTCCGCGCAACGTATGCCGCGGGCGCTGCGGCAGTGACAATCACTGCCCTCGCCCTGTCCGCGGCACCGGCCGTCCAGGCTGCGCCCGCAATGGCGCCCGCAGCGCTGACGGTTGGGTCCTACAAGCCGAGCGCGTCCACCACCGGTGTTCCGGCCGGAACGGCCCTGAAGCCGTACAACACCTCGGGTGCGGACCTCGTCATCACCAGGGACGGCACGGTCCTGGACGGGCTGGACATCTATGGCGACATCAAGGTCCGGGCCAAGAACGTGGTCATCAAGAACAGCCGGCTGCACGGCGGCAAGGCGATCCCGAGGTCCAACACCGGCGTCGTCGACGCCAACAACGCCGCCGTGGTCAACCTGGTGGTCCAGGACAGCACGATCGTCCCGGACAGGCCGTCCTACTACCGCGACGGCATCGTCGGCCACGACTACACCGCGCGGCGGAACCACATCCAGCGCTCCAACGATGGCCTGGGCATTTTCAACCGCCCGGGCGGCCCGGTGACTGCCAACGTCACGGCCGAAGCCAACTACATCCACGGGCTGACCTACTGGTCCTACGACCCTGCCCACAGCGACGGCACGCACAATGACGGCATCCAGGTCCAGGGCGGCCAGAACATCCGCATCGTCGGCAACAACATCGTGGCCAACTCCACGCCGGGCACCGGCAGCGCGCCGAACCCGCGCGGCACCCACGCGGGCATAGGCATCATGCTGCAGCAGAACGTTGCCAAGCTCGCCAACGTAGTGGTCGACAAGAACTGGGTGGATGACGGCCAATCGTCCATCAATATCGACAACGGCAAGTACTCGAACATCACGGTCACGGTCTCGAACAACAAGCTCGGCCGCAACCAGTTCGATTTCGGCAACGGCTCGAAGTACCCCGTCCGGGTTATCAACCGCGCCGCCAGTACCGTGGCCGGCCTGACCACCAGCAACCGCTGGGCCGACACCCAGGCCCTGCTGGTGGAAGGCAAGACCGGCGGCATCCGCTACAACTACTAGGATCCATGAGCGGGTCCTGACGGGCCGGATCCGGATAAGATCCGGCCCGTTTTGTGTGTCATCTGGCTTTCAGGCTCACGGTGGCGGACGTCTTGGCGTTGCCGAACGAATCGTTGGCCACAATCTTGTATTCATGGGTGGTTCCGGACGGCACGGAGTCGACGTGCTGCATCGTGGGACGGTACCAGAACCTGGACGAGACCCAGCGGGTGCTGATGATCTTCCCGTCCCGGTACAGCTTGTAGTTCAGCCTGGAGTTGTCACGGTCCCAGTTGGCCTGCCAGCTGATGCTGATCGTGCCGGATGAGGGCGATGCCAGCACGGGGTTTGTGGACGCGGCCGAGGACCTCGGCCCCTCCTTGTTCGGGGCGATGCTGGTTACGGCAAAGCGTGCAAGCCCCTGCTGCCCGCGCAGGTTGACGTTTAGGAATTCGCCGCCCATCACCACGTACTGATCATTTCCGGCAACGGTCCACGGCCCCTGGTTCTGGCCCGTGGCCGTCCCGGTGTCCATATCCGGGAACCACACGAGCAGCGTCGGCATGGGCTGGCCGGTGAAGCTCGGAAGACGTGAACTGGGCCGGGTCAGGGTCCCCGTCGCCGCCTTGCTGTAGGCGAGCGCCCGGTGCCAGGACCGGGGGTCGGTTTCTGGGAAACCGTCGATCTTCCCGCAGTCATGGGAGTGCCCCGCCTTGTACACCGCGGTGCTGCTGGCAAAGGTGCTGTAAGAGTCGCCCCGGCAGTCATCGATCCACTTGATGGCGAGGTTGGACCAGTTCGCGGCGAAGGATCCCTCGAGGTTCCCGGTGCCGCCGCTGTCAATGAGGATGAACGCCGTCCCGTACCAGCTGGTCCCGTCGCTCGAGAGTGACGTGATGGCCGCGTAGGTGCCGGCGTTGCGCACCACTTCGTTGGCCGGCGTTGGCAGGTTCTTACCGCCGACCGGGTCCACGGCGCCCAGGCCAAAGCCCGGCTCGCTGCTGCCGTTGAGCGTGGTGAAGGCCCCGCCGACAACCACCCTGCTGCGGTCGGGAGCCAGGACCAAGGCATTAACCCGTCCCCCGCCGGCCGCAGGCTTCCACGCCAGCAGGCCGCCGTCGGAAGCGCGGACCGCCGCCAGCCTCGATCTCACGGCGGATCCGACCGCGGTGAACGAGCCGCCTAGGTAGACCGTGGCCGGCGTGGCCACGATCGCGCGGACGGAGCCCGACATAGGCGGGGCCCAGCCGGGAATGAGGGCCCCGGTCGCCGGGTCGAGGGCCGCAACCTTCCGCACGGCGTGGCCGTTGACCTGGGTGAAGTCGCCGCCCACATAGAGCCGTTTGTGGTCCGGGGACGCCGTCACGGCCAGGGCCTGGGCATTGAGGGACGCCGTAAAGCTGGTGATGAGCTTTCCCGTGGTCAGGCTGAACGCCAGGATGTTTTTCCGGGCCGTCGTCTGCGTGCCGGCCGGGGCGCCGGCGGGGCGGGCAGTACTGAACTTACCCACGGCGTACACCGTGTCCGCGATGACGGTCTGCTGCCACACCACCCCGTCCACCTGGACCGTCGGCAGCGAATCCGCCGTCACCGTCACAGGGCTCGAGGGCAGGCTCGGGTCGGCGGGCGCGGAGTCCGCGGTTGCGCCCGGGGCGGCCGTAAAGGCCAGGGCTGTGGCCAGCGCAGCACTGGCACCCGCCCTCCAGACCCGGACCGCAGCCGGCCATCCGCGCCGCCATCGACGGAAACGGGGACCGCTCCGGGGCGGTTCTCCGTGGGCATGAAGCGCGGGCGCGCCCCCAGGCTTCCAGGACATCAGAATCCTCCTTCGCTCAGCATCGCCAATCCTTGAGTTACTTGAGTGACTTGCCCGGTTGCGGCTGCCCGTTCCCGGCCTTTCTGGTCTTACCTTCCATTCGCCCCGTCAGATGGGCCGCACATCGAGGTTGTCGAACCGTGCCAGCACCGGCGCGTTGGTCGCGGAGCTAGACAGGTAAGACAGGAGGCCCACGCCTCCCCCGCCCTGCAGGCCGGCGGTAGAGTCGGTGGCCGTGACGCTCCACGGTCCAGGCTCCGCCGCTCCCGTCCGCCAGGTCTTCGCCCGGAGCGTGGTGGGCGAGGCTCCCGAGACTTCCACCCTCAGCTGCAGCTGCTGGCCGGCCGCGAGCGTGATTCCCGGCGTGAACTGCCCGAGGACGGTCTCCGCACCGCCGGCGAGGCGGGTCAGCTGGAGCGTGGTGGCTCCGTTGGCCGCCACCTTGACCTTGCCGCGGTACTCGGCGGTTCCCACGCGCCGTCCGATCACTCCGAGGTAGGAGCCCCCTCCGTTGCCGATCTTGTCCAGCGATACCGTCACGAGCGAGTTGCTGGCGGCAGTGGAGACCGACGGCAGGAATGCTGACGGGCCCCGGCCTGCGGCCAGGTTCATGGTTCCTTGCCCTCCGCCGACCGAGAAGAACGACGCCGAGCCGTTCAGCGACCACGCTCCGCCGGTGTCCGCCGTTCCCCAGCCGGACGCCAGCGTCCGGCCAAAGGCGTCCTGCGCCAGGACCCCGCCGGAACTGACGGTGACGTCGTGGCTGACCGTACCGGTGGCGCCGCTGTTGTCCGTCACGGTCAGTGTCACGGTGTAGGTACCGCCGGACGCGTAGCTGTGCGACGCCGTGACGCCGGTGCCGGTGCCGCCGTCGCCGAAGGCCCACGAGTAGCCCGCGATGGTGCCGCCGGGATCCGAGGACGCGGCGGCGTCGACGTTCACCGTCAGCCCCGTGGTGCCGGCCGTGAAGGCAGCCGTCGGCGCGGTGCCGGAGGAGCCTGCGATGGTGATGCTGCGACTGTCTCCCGTGACGGTGTTTCCCAGCGGATCCCGGGCGGCGATCCTGTAGCTGTGCGCACCGGCGGCCAGTCCGGCGTCGTTGAACTCCAGGGCCGGGCGTTGCCAGAACGTGGACTGCGCGGAGACGGTATGCACCGGGACGGGGTTTCCGTCGCGCAGGACACTGTAGGCCAGGAACGAATTGTCGCGGTCCCAATTGGCCTGCCACTGCACCCGGACCCGCCCGGCGGCGGGGCTGGACAAGGTGGGCACGAACGCGGCCCCGGTGACGCGCGGGCCCTGCAGGTTGGGCGCCGCATCCCTGCGCGCAAACCGGGCCAGGCCCTGTTGCGGCTGCTGGTTGACGTTGCGGAACTCCCCCACCATCACCACATAGGTGTTGTTGCCGGTCACGGCCCAGGGGCCCTGGCTTTGGCCGCTGGCAGTTCCGTTGTCCATGTCCGGGAACCAGTTCAACAGCGCCGGCGCAGGCTGCCCGGTGAAGGAGGGGTAGCCGAGGGGATCCCGCACGAGGGTCCCCGTGGCGGCCTTGCCGAAGGCGACCGCCCGGTGCCAGACGCGCGGGGTGACCTCGGGGAATCCACCCAGGTTGCCGCAGTAGTGCGGGTGCCCGGCGACATAGACCGCGGTGTCAGTGGCGAAGGCACCGTAGGAATCGCCATGGCAGTCCTCTACCCATTTGATCCGGCCGTCGGACCAGTTGGCCGCGAAGGCGCCCTCCAGGTTGCCGCCCGTGCCGAAAATGTAGCCGGTGCCGTAGAAGCTCGTGCCGTCCGTGGACAGCGACAAAACCGCCGAGTCGGTTCCCGCGTCGCGGACCACGTCGTTGGCCTGCAGGGGCAGGTTGGCGCCGCTGAGCGCGTCCACCATGCCGAGCCCGTAGCCCGGGCGGGACGAGTTGTTCAGCGTGGTGAACGCGCCGCCGACCACCACCCGTGCGCCCTCGGGAGAAAGGGCCAGGGCGTTGACCCGGCCGCTCGCGGCAACCGGCGCCCACGGCAACAGCGCTCCGTCCGCGGCGCTGACGGCCGCGAGCCGGGAGCGGGACGTGGTTCCGACGCCCGTGAAGGTGCCTCCCATCCACACGGTCCCGCCCGATGTCGCGATGGCCCGGACGGAGGCGTTCATCCTCGGCGCAAACGAACCGATCAGCGCTCCGGTCGCGGGGTCCAGCGCGGCGACCCGCAGGCGCTGCACGCCGTTGACGGACGTGAAATCCCCGCCGATGTACAGCCGGGATCCGTCCGGCGATGGCGCGACGGCGAGCGCCTGGGCATTGAGGACGGGCGCGAAGCCGGTAATGAGCCGCCCTGTGGTGATGTCGAAAGCCAGGATGTTGGCCCGGGCGGTCAACTGCGTCCCGGGGGCGGCGCCGAAGGGCCGGGCGTTGCCGAACTTGCCGACCACATAGACGGTGTTGCCGATCACGGCCGTTTGCCACGCCACGCCGTCGTGCTGGGCGGTGGGGAGGCTGTCTGCCGTGACGGTCACCGGGGTCTTGGGGTCGTTTGGGTCAAGGGGAGCGGAATCGGTGACGCCGTCGGGTGCCCACACGAGCGCCGCGGCTATGAACAGGGCCAGCGCAGCGGCCAGGGCACCCGCCACGGCAGCGGCGCGGCGGGTGCCCTGGCTTGTGGAGGAGCGGGCCCGCGCAGTGGTTGCGGGCTCCGCAGTGCTTCCGGTTCCGGCTTCTGTTCGCCACGTCATGGAATGATCCCTTCATCTGGAAGACGGGTACCCCTCCTCAGCCCGGCCCGTCCCGCGGTCAAGTCTTCAACGGCCCGCCCTCAGGTAGGCCGCACATCGAATTCGTCAAACCTCGCCTGCACCGGCGCGTTGCCCGCGGTGCTCCACAGGAAGGACATCAGCCCGACCGACCCGGCGCCCTGGAGCGTAGCCGAGGCGTCGCCGGCTGTGACGAGCCAGGATGCCGGTTCGGTGGCGCCATCGCGCCAGACCTTCGCCTGGAGGGCGGCGGGTGCCGCACCGGTCACGGTCATCCGCAGCCGGAGCTGGTCTCCTGCGGCCACGGTCAGGCCGGGCACCGTGACGGACTGCAGCGTGGTTTCCGTGCCGCCCACGAGCTTGGTCAGGTACAGGCTCGTACTCCCGGTGGAGGAGATCTTGAGCTTGGCCCGGTACTCGTCTGCCCCCGCCTTCCGCCCGATGATGCCGAGGAACATGCCGCCGCCGTTGGCGACCTTGTCCGTCGAGGTCTTGACCCGGACGTCCGCGGCCGGGACCGAGACTCCGGACAGGTAGGCCAGGCGCTGGGCTCCGGCCGTGCCCAGCGTCATGGAGCCAACCCCCGACGCCACGGCGTAGTTGCCCGCCGTGCCGGCGGCTGTCCAGGCCCCTCCGGTATCCGCCGTGCCCCAGCCCGGGGCCGCGGTCCGCCCGAAGGCGTCGGCGGCGATGGCCGAGTTGGGCGGCGGGTCTGTGACCGTGACCGTCGTCGTGGCGGTGCCGGTGGCCCCGTCGTTGTCCAGCACTGTCAGGACGACGACGTAGCTGCCGGCCGCGGCGTAGGTGTGCGATGGGGCGACGCCGGATCCAGTGGAGGCGTCGCCGAAGTCCCAGTCGTAGGAGGCGATCGTGCCGTCCGGATCTAATGTCCCGGCGGCGTCGAAGGCTGCGGTGCGGTTGGTGACCTTGGCCGTGAACTGCGCGGCCGGGGGCTGGTTTGGCTGCACCGAGACCTGCACGGTGTTTGTGCTGGACGCCCCGTCGTTGTCCGTGACCGTCAGGGTGACCGGGTAGGTTCCGCCGCTTGCGTAGCTGTGGGATGTGGTTTTCCCCGTTCCTGTGGCCGAGTCGCCGAAGTCCCAGGCGTAGGAGCCGATGGTGCCGTCGGGGTCCGCGGACGTCGACGCATCCACGCTCACAGTCAGCTGGCTGGTGGTGGACGTGAACGCCGCCGCGGGCGGTTGGTTCCCCGGCGGGGCCGTGGCCGTGATGGTCCGGGTGGTGCTCGTGGAGTTGCCGTCGCCGTCGGTCACGGTGAGTCGGACGGTGTAGGACCCGGCAGCCGCGTAGGCGTGCTGGGTGGTGACGCCCGTGCCGGTGCTTCCGTCGCCGTACGCCCAGGTGTAGGAAGCGATGGGTCCGTTCGGGTCCGAGGAGCCGGAGGCGTCGGCGCTGAGGCTCAGGTAGGTGATCGAGGAGGTGAAGGCTGCCGTGGGCGGCGTGGCCGGGACGGTGAGCGTGCGGCCGGAGGCGCGGTAGTGGTTTTGGACCTGCTGGAGGCCGAGGGCGGCGGGATAGAGCGCGACTTCGTCGATGTCGCCTTTGAGGCTGCCGCTGCTCGGCTGGCTGGGCCAGGTGCCCACCAGGTCCGATCCGATCCGCCAGTACCCGTCAAAGACCCGGCCCGAGGTGACGTCGGTGCGGAAGGCTGCCCGGGCGCCGTCGATGTAGAGGAACATGCCGCCGCCGCTGAGGGTGGCGGTGATCTGGTGCCACTGGCCGTCGTTGAACCCCGTGCCGCTGTTGATGCTCCGGACTGCCCCGTTCCAGAGGCCAAAGTAGATCCGGCCGGCGTCGTCCATGTAGACATTGCGGTCAGTGACCCGTGACGTGCCGCTGGCAACGTTGCCGAATCCGATGATTTTCCCGCCCGTTGTGCTGCTCGTGCGGACCCACGCTTCCGCGGTGAAAACGTCCGGCGCGCGCTGGAACGCGTTGTCCGCGGCGACTCCGTTGACGGTGCCGTCAAAGGTTCCGGCGCCGGCGGTTTCGCCGACGACGGCGCCGTCGCCCCGCAGCCCGGTTCCGGCAGCGGCTGCGAGGTCCTCGGCGCCGGCGGAATCCACCAGGGTGGGTCCGGAGGTGTCATTGAAGCGCCAGAAGTTCCCGGGGCGGTCAGCCTGGACGGCGTCGGCGTAGCCGCTGGCTGGCGTCGAGGCCGCGGCCGTGATCGAGACGGTGTCGGACCGGGACTCGTTACCGAGCGCGTCCGTGGCGAAGATCCGGTATCTGTAAGTCTGGCCCGGCACCAGCCCGGAATCGACGTAGCTCATGCCGGGCCGCTTCCAGAACGTGCTGTCCTGCGTGACGGTGTAGACAGGGGCGGCGGTGATGCCGTCCCGGATCACGCGGTAGGTGAGCCGGACATTGTCCGGGTCATGGTTGGCCTGCCAGCGCACCCGCACCGTCCCGGCTGCGGGCGAGCTCAGGGTTGGGTTGCTGCGGGCCCCGCTGAGGACCGGGCCGCGCGCGTTCGGTGCTTTGTCCCGGACGGTGAACCGGACGAGGCCCTGCTGGCGTACTCCGTTGACGGTGGTGAATTCCCCGCCCAGGACCACGTATTGTGCGTTGCCGGTGACGGCCCAGGCGCCTTGGTTCTGTCCGGTATAGGTGCCGGTGTCGAGGGCCGGGAACCAGTTGAGCAGCGAGGGTGAGGGCTGTCCGGCCCAGTTGGGGTAGCCGAGCGGGTCCCGGATGATGGTGCCTGTGGCGGCCTTGCTGAACGCGATGCCGCGTTGGAAGCTCCAGGGTTCGGTCTGCGGATAGCCGCCGACGTTGCCGCAGTAGTGGGCGTGGCCCACCTTGTAGATGACGTCGCCGGCCGGATAGACGGCGTAGGTGTCGCCGTGGCAGTCTTCCATCCAGGTGATCTGGCCGCCGTTCCAGCCGGCGGCGACCGTCCCTTCGAGGTTGCCGCCCGTGCCAAAGACGTAGCCGGTCGCGTAGACGTTGTCGGCGTCGCCGCTCAGGCTCGTGATGGCGGAGTTGACTCCCGCGTCCCGCACCCGCCCGTTGACGGCCCAGGGCAGGAGCCCGCCGTTGAGGGTGTCCACGGCGGCGAGCCCGTAGCCGGGATTGGCGGAGCCGTTGAGGGTGGTGAAGGCGCCACCGACCACCATGCGGGTGCCGTCAGGGGACAGGGCCAGGGCGTTGACCCGGCCGCCTTCCGCCGAGGGCGCCCAGGCTGTGAGGCCGCCGTTGGTGGCCTGGACGGCCGCCAGCCGGCTGCGCGCGGCTGATCCCACCGCGGTGAACAGACCGCCAAGGTAGACGGTGCCGGCGGTCGGCACGATCGCCCGGACGCTTGCGGCGACCTTGGGCAGGAAGGAGGGAATGAGCGCCCCCGTTCCGGGATCCAGGGCGGCGACCCGCCAGACGTTCGCACCGTTGACAGTGGTGAAATCACCGCCGACGTAGATCCGCGAACCGTCTGGCGATGCGGCGATGCTGAAAGCCTGGGCGTTCAGCACGGGGGCAAAGGGAAGCAGTTCGCCGGTGCTGAGGTTGTAGGCCAGGATATTGCGGCGGACCACGGTGTTGGTCCCGGCCGGTGAGCCCGCCGGCCGGGCGCTGCCGAAGCTCCCCGCCGCGTAGACGGTGTTGCCGACCACCACCTGCTGCCAGACGACGCCGTCGATCTGGGCTGTCGGCAGTGCATCCGCCGTCACCGTGGCCGGGTTGGCGGGATCGGCCGGCCCCGGCGGGACGCTGTCCGCCCCCGCCGGGGCCACTGCCGCCAGCCCCAGCGACAGCGCGAGCGCCGAAGCCGCCACGGCTGCCACGACCTTTTCCAGCAACCGTCGCGGGGCCGGGCCGCGGCCCCGCGCCTTTCCTGGCGCGGGTCCCTGCAGTGACTCCGGCATCGTCATGGCCTCCCCCAATGCCCTAGGCCTACGGGATCTTCACGGAGAGGGTGTCAAAACGCAACACCACCGGGAAGTTGGTGGACGATCCCGAGAGGTAACCGACGAGTCCTGCGCCGCCGGCCACCTGGAGCCCGGCCGTCGAGTCGCTGCCGTTCAGCTGCCACGCTGCCGGTTCGGCTGCCGATGCCCGCCAGACCTTCGCGCTGAGCGCCGTCGGTGCCGTGCCGGTCAGGCTGAGCCGGATGATCACGGGATCGTTCGGTGCCATGGTCAGGCCGGCAATCGCGAGGGGCCCGGCAATGGTCGTCTCGGCGTTGTTGATGACCCGGGTGAGGTACAGGGAGACGGCACCGTTGCTCCCGACCTTGATCTTGGCCCGGTAGTCGTTGTTGTTCGCCCGCCTGCCGAGCAGGGAGGCGAACATCCCGCCGCCGTCGGCGATCTTGTCGGCGGAGACCGTGACGGTTCCATCGAAGGCGGCGGTGGACACCGAGTTCAGGAACGCGCTCCGGCTGGCTCCGGCGGCCCCGAGGCTCACAGCACCGGAGCCGTTGTTCACTCCGAAGTTGGTGTTGCCTCCTGAGAGCGTCCAGGCTCCCCCGGTGTCCGCCGTGCCGAAGCCTCCGGTGACCGTCCGCCCGAAGGCGTCCGCGGCGACGACGGTGTTGGCCGCCGGGGCCGTGACGGTGACCGTGCGGCTGAGCGTGCCCGTGGCGCCGTCGTCGTCGGTCACCGTCAGGGTGACGGCGTAGCTGCCGGCACTGGCGTAGGTGTGCGACGCCGTCGCCCCGGTTCCGGTGCTTGCGTCACCGAAGTCCCAGGCATAGCCGGTGATGGTCCCGTCCGAATCCGCTGATTCCGAGCCGTTGAAGGAAGCGGCAAGGTCGGCGGCGGTCGAGGTGAACGCGGCGGTCGGGGCCACGTTCGCCGGCGGGGCCACCACGGTCACGGGATGCCCGACGCTCGCGGTGTTTCCGGTGTTGTCCGTCACCGTCAGCCTGACCGTGTAGGTGCCGCCTGCCGCATACGTGTGCTGCGCAGTCACGCCGGTGCCGGTGCCGCCGTCGCCGAAGTCCCAGGCGTAGGTGGCGATGGGTCCGTTGGCGTCCGCGGACGTGGTCCCGTCCACCGATGCCGTGAGTCCACTGGCCGCAGAGGTGAAACCGGCCACGGGCGGTGCGGGAGGGGCGTTGACCGTGCGGCCCGAGGCCACGAAGTGCGCCTGCACCCGCGACAGCGGCAGCACGGCCGGGTAGATGGCGACGTCGTCGATCTGGCCGTTCAGGTAGCGGCTGGTCGGACGGTTGGGCCAGCCGCTCAGGTTGTCGCCGCCGATGCGCCAGAAACCGTCGATCGGCCACGCGGACGTGGTGTCGGTCCGCCCGGCCGCGAGGGCGCCGTCGAGGAACAGCTGCATCCCGTTGGGGCCGAGGGTCGCCACGACATGGTGCCACTGGTTGTCGTTGAACGTCTTGGTTGTGCTGACGGTGATCCGGGAGGCGGTCCCGCTGGTGCCGGTTGGACGGACACCGAAGGAGAGCCGGCCGGCGTTGTCCATGTAGACGTTGCGGTCGAAGTCGGCCGAAAGTCCGGTCTGTGAATTGCCGTAGCCGATGATCTCGCCGCCCACGTTGGTGCCGGTCCGGAACCAGGCCTCGGTACTGAAGACCTGGGGGCGCATCGAAAGCGTCGGGCTGCTGGCCACGGAGTCGGTGGTGCCGTTGAAGGCGGCGGCGTTGTCTGCGTCCCCGGTCATCGCACCCGCGGCGCCGAAACTGACACCGGGCCGGACCATCAGATCGTCCTTGCCGGCGAGGTCCACGCCGGTGGCCCCGCCGGTTTCGCCGAGGCGCCAGTAGTTGCCAGGCTTGTCGGCCAGCACCTGCTGGGCGTAGCTCCCCGGTGCCGTGGTGGAGCCGGGGACCGTGATGGTGACGGTCTCGCTGCGGGCCTCGTTGCCGAAGGGGTCCCGGGCGAAGATGCGGTAGCCGTAACTCTGGCCGGCGGTCAGGCCTGAGTCCAGGAACGTCATGCCGGGCCGGTTCCAGAAGGTGGAGGCCTGGTTGACGGTGGAGATGACGGCGCCGTTGCGGCGCACCTCATAGGTGAGGTTCTCGTTGTCCTGGTCCCAGTTGGCCTGCCACCGGACCCGCACGGTGCCGGCGGCCGGGCTGGACAGTGTCGGGTTGAAGTTCACGCCGCTCAGCCGCGGCCCGCGCAGGTTCGGCGCGAGGCCGGTGCGCGGGAACCGGGTCAGTCCCTGCTGGGGCTGGTTGTTGATGGTGGTGAATTCGCCGGCCATCACGATGTAGTCGGCGTTGCCGGTAACCGACCAGGCGCCCTGGTCCTGCCCCGTGAAGGTGCCGGCGTTCAGGATCGGGAACCAGTTCAGGAGCGACGGTGCCGGGTTCCCGGCGAAGTTGGTGTACCCGTGGCTTTCGGCGGTCACCGTGCCGGTGGCCTTCTTGCTGAAGGCGATGCCGCGGTTGAACTGCCAGGGTTCGGCCTGCGGGAAGGCTCCGATGTTGCCGCAGAAGTGGGCGTGCCCGGCCAGGTAGACCGCGTCGCCCAGGGGCTGGATCGAATACGTGTCGCCGTGGCAGTCCTCGAGCCAGGTGGTGGAGCCATCGGACCACTTGACGGAGAACATTCCTTCCAGCGTGCTGCTGCGGCCAAAGGTGTAGCCGGCGCCGTAGACGTTGACGCCGTCGGTGGCGAGGGTGGTGATGGCGCCGGTCGAGCCGCCGTTGCGGGCGATGTTGTTGATCTGGAAGGGCTGGACGGCGCCGAGGGCCGTGTCCACCTTGGCCACGCCGTAGCCGGGGTTGCTGGAGCCGTTGAGGGAGGTGAAGGCCCCGCCCACCACCATGCTGGCGCCGTCCGGGGAGAGCGCGAGTGCGTTGACCCGGCCGCCGGCGGCAACCGGGTTCCAGGGCAGGAGCGCGGCGTTGGAGGCGCTCACGGCGGCGAGATTGCCGCGGGTCACGGAGCCGACGGCGTTGAACAGGCCGCCAAGGTACACCGTGGTGGACGTTGCCACGATCGAGCGGACCGACGCGGACATGCGGGGCAGGAAGCTAGTAATGAGGGCACCGGTAGCGGGGTTCAGGGCGACGGCCCGCCACACTGTGGAGCCGTTGTACGCGGTAAACGCGCCGCCGACGTACAGCCGCGACCCGTCCGGGGACGCTGCCAGTGCCGTCACCTCGCCGTTGAAGCTGGGCGCAAACGTGCTCAGCAGCTCACCGGTGGTGAGGTTGTAGGCCAGGATGTTGTTCCGCGGGACGGTGCCGGTGCCGGCAGCGGCGCCGGCGGGCCGTGCCTCGGTGAAATTGCCGCCGACGAACACCGTGTTGCCGATAATGACCTGGGCCCAGGCGACGCCGTTGATC
>NZ_CAKKMF010000018.1 GCF_918697925.1 Arthrobacter sp. Bi26 | reverse complement strand
CCCTACGGCCAGTCCCAGTCAGCCCAGTCCCAGCAAGCCCAGTCCCCGTATGGCCAGGCCCCGTACGGCCAGTCCTCGTATGGCCAGTCCCAGTACGGTGCCCACTCCGGCGGCCAGCCGGCGTCGGGTCCGTCCTATGCTTCCGTCCCGGGCTTTGCGAACGACCCCGCGCACGCCCCGAAGCGCAAGGCGGCGTTCGGCGTCCCGACCCTTGTGGCCAGCATCGTGGCGGCCGGCCTGATCGGCGGCGGCGTGGTGGCCGGCAGTAACGCGCTGCTGTTGGACCGTTCCTCCACGGCGGCCTCGAGCAACACAACCCAGGCCGGTCCGGTGATCGTCAACAACAGGGAAGACGTCAACGCCATCACCGCCGCCGCACTCAAGGCGTCCCCCAGCGTGGTGACCATCAAGGCAACCAGCGGAAGTGACGGCGGTACCGGCAGCGGGATCATCCTGGACACCCAGGGCCACGTGCTGACCAACACCCACGTGGTCACCCTCGACGGCAAGGCTGCGAACGCCACGATGGAGGTCCGGACGAGCGAGGGCAAGGTCTTCTCCGCGAAGATCGTCGGTACCGACCCGCTCTCGGATCTCGCCGTGATCAAGATCGACAACCCCTCGGGGCTGGTCCCGGCAACCCTCGGTGACTCGGGCAAACTGAACGTCGGCGACACCGCCGTCGCCATCGGTTCGCCGCTGGGACTCACCGGCACAGTCACGGACGGCATCGTCTCGACCCTGAACCGGACCATCAGCGTGGCATCCTCGGCTGCGCCGAAGGACGGTGCGGATAACTCCCAGGGCGGGGACCAGGGCTTCCAGTTCGCGCCTCCGGGCGGCGGCGAGACCCCGAGCACCGCGGATCAGGGATCCATCTCGATCAACGTCATCCAGACGGACGCGGCCATCAACCCGGGCAACTCCGGCGGCGCGCTGGTGAACACCAAGGGCGAAGTCATCGGCGTGAACGTCGCGATCGCCTCCGCCGGCGGCGACTCGGCCAGCGGCAGCAGCAGCGGCAACATCGGCGTGGGCTTCAGCATCCCCATCAACCACGCCAAACGCGTGGCCCAGGAGATCATCAGCGGCGGAAAAGCCACACACGCGCAGTTCGGCGTCAGCGTGAAGCCCAAGGCCGCAGGCTCGTCCTCCTCCGGATTCTCGGTGGGCGCGGAGGTCGCGACCGTCGAGTCCGGCTCGGCCGCTGACAAGGCCGGCGTCAAGGTCGGCGACGTCGTGACGAAGTTCCAGAACCTGACCATCAGCGATCCCAACCAGCTGACCGCCGCAGTGCGGGAACAGCCCGCCGGGGCCACGGTCAAGGTGACGGTCCTGCGCGGCGGCCAGCTGAAGGACCTCGACGTGACCCTCGGGACTGCAGCCGAGCAGTAAAAGCAGAGCAGTAGAAGCAGAGCAGCAGCAGGAAGGGCTGGGCGGCACCAAACGGTGCGGCCCGGCCTTTTCCGTGCCCGGCCGCATTCGTGCCCGGCCTCCGCTCACGGGGTGGCTCCTGTTGACGAGGACCCCCGGACGCGGCGGGGCGCTGACACAGACGTTAACCGTGGCCGCGCTGCCCGGCAGCTATATGGTTAGCTAGGAACAGCCCGGCTGCCGGGCATTCCGTGGCCATGTCCCCGCAGGGGCGGCTATCCACCCGCATGGAAGGCTGCTGTAGACACAGTGGAAGAAACTCTGAAAATCATTGTGCTGGTCAAGCACGTGCCGGATGCGCAGTTCGACCGCCACCTCACCGGTGCGGCCAACACGGTGGACCGCTCCGAGAGCATCCTGTCCGAACTGGACGAATACGCCCTGGAGGCGGCGCTGCAGCTGAGCGAGGCCCGCGGCGGAGAAGCGGCCGGCAACAAGGTCATCGCCCTGAGTATGGGGCCGGCCGGGGCCGTCAACGCGGTGAAGAAATCCCTCCAGATCGGCGCCTCTGAAGGCGTGCACCTCAGCGACGAGGCCCTTGCCGGTTCCGACGCCGCGGCCACGTCGCTGGCGCTGGCCGCCGCGATCCGCCACCTGGGCGCGGACGCCCCCGCAGACCTCATCCTCACCGGCATGGCCTCCACGGACGGCGAGACCTCGCTGGTGCCGGCACAGCTCGCTGAGCGGCTGGGGCTCCCGCAGGTAACTTTCGCCGCGTCCCTGGAGCTCGACGCCGGCAAGCTCACCGCCCGGCGCGACGGCGACACCCACGCGGACACCATCGAGGCCGACCTGCCGGCCGTCGTTTCGGTCACCGACCAGATCAATGATCCCCGCTACCCGAACTTCAAGGGCATCATGGCGGCGAAGAAGAAAACCATCACCACGTTGAGCCTGGCCGACATCGGCGTCGACGCGGCCCAGGTGGGCAAGTCCGGTTCCTGGACCGCCGTCGAGACCGCAGAGGTCCGTCCGCCGCGCACGGCCGGCACCATCATCACCGACGAAGGCGACGCCGGCATCCAGCTGGTCGAGTTCCTGGCCGCCCAGAAGCTGCTCTAAAGGGGATTATCCGAACATGGCAAAAGTACTCGTTTTCATCGACAACCCCGGCCGGGCGCTGAAGAAGTCGAGCCTGGAACTGCTCACGATCGCCCG
Source organism: Arthrobacter sp. Bi26 (assembly GCF_918697925.1). Classification (GTDB taxonomy): domain Bacteria; phylum Actinomycetota; class Actinomycetes; order Actinomycetales; family Micrococcaceae; genus Arthrobacter. Next base: position 65,471 of record NZ_CAKKMF010000018.1, on the reverse strand, counting down.
CTCCCTCGGCGAACCGGCCGTCGCCTTCAATGGCGAACTGCACGATGATGCCGCTGCGGCCCTTGCTGAGTACGGCGTCCAGGCACTCTACCGCCCGTCCGCGGCCGACCTCGACGACTATCTTGTGGGCCCCAAGGCCTCCTACCTCGCCGCCGCGGTCCAGGCTTCCGGTGCCACCGTGGTCCTGACCGAAAACTCGGCCGAGGGCAAAGAAATCGCCGCCCGGCTCAGCATCAAGCTCGGCGCCGGTGTCATCACCGACGTCGTGGCCGTGGACCCCGACGGAACGGCCCACAAGTCCGTGCTGGCTGGTTCGTACACCACAACGGCCAAGGCCACGACGCCCGTGGCCGTTCTCACTGTCAAAGCCAACAGCATCACTCCCGAGCCTGCCGTCTCCGGTACGGCACCGGAGACTGTCACGATTGAGGTCCCGGAGACGGCCACCGCCGCCTCCGCACGCATCACCGCACGCAACGAAAAGCCCGCCAGCGGTCGCCCCGACCTGACCGAGGCGCGGATCGTCGTGGCCGGCGGCCGTGGCGTGGACGGCAACTTTGGTCCGCTGGAAGAACTCGCCGACGCCCTGGGCGCGGCCATCGGCGCCTCGCGGGCCGCCACGGACGCGGGCTGGATCGGGCATGACGCGCAGGTCGGCCAGACCGGCAAGACCGTCTCGCCGCAGCTCTACATCTCCGCGGGCATTTCCGGAGCCATCCAGCAGAAGGCCGGCATGCAGACCGCCAAGGTGATCGTGGCCGTGAACAAGGACGCCGAATCGCCGGTTTTCGAGATCGCGGACTTCGGCGTTGTCGGCGACCTCTTCCAGGTTCTGCCGCAGGCAACCGCGGAAATCAAGAAGCGCAAAGGCTGACAGCGTGAGCACCAACGCCGTTCCGGCGCAAAGCCCGTTCGACCCGGAGACCTCCCGGATCGAGCGGGTGCTTTGTTTCACCGCCCACCCCGACGACATCGATTTCGGCGCCGCCGGCACAGTGGCCGCATGGACCGCCGCAGGAGTCCAGGTGAGCTACTGCATCATGACCGACGGCGACGCCGGCGGCTTTGATCCCGCGCAGCGCGAAGAAATCGTGCGGCTGCGCGTTGCGGAGCAGCAGCGCGCCGCCGCGCTGGTCGGCGTCACGGACATCCACTACCTGCACCAGCGTGACGGCTACCTCGAACCCTCGCATGAGGTGATGCGCGAGGTGGTGCGCCTGATCCGGCAGCTCCGGCCCGACGTCGTGGTGTCCATGCATCCGGAACGGAACTGGAACAGGATCCAGAAGAGCCACCCGGATCACCTGGCCGTGGGGGAGGCCGTGACCCGTGCCGTGTATCCCGCGCTGGAAAACCCGTTCGCGTACCCGGAACTGGCCGAGTCCGGTCTGGAGGCCTACAAATTGCCCTGGTTGTGGCTCTTCGCCGGGCCGGAAGAGCGCGAGAACCACTTCGTGGACGTCACCGGGCACGTGGACAGCAAGCTTGCCGCCATCCACATCCACGTCAGCCAGCATCCCGACGTCGACGCCATGGAGCGCACGGTCCGCGGCCTCATGCTCGGCACCGGGGCCCGCGCCGGACTTCCCGCCGGACGCAGTGCCGAGGCCTTCCATGTCGTAACAGTCAACGGCCAGGGGACCATCGCCGGCTTCTAGTGTTGCCGCAGCACAACCTCTGCCATAAGCTGGCCTCTGTTTAAATCATATTTAATTGATGGAAGGCAGACTTTGATGGCGAAGACTGCGCAACACCCCGTTCTTGTGATCATGGGCGTCTCCGGATCCGGCAAATCAACTGTCGCGGGACTCCTGGCCGGCAGGCTGGGCTGGGACCTTGCCGAGGGCGACGACCTCCACCCCGAATCAAACGTGGCAAAGATGCACGCAGGACAGCCGCTGACCGACGAGGACCGGTGGCCCTGGCTCGAAAGCATTGCCGACTGGATCCGGTCCCGCACCGAAGCCGGGAATCCCGGCGTCGTAACCTGTTCGGCGCTGAAGAAGCGCTACCGGGACATTCTGCGCGGCGAAGGGGTGGTCTTCGTGTTCCTCGAGGGATCACGGGACAAGATCTCCGACCGGCTGGCCTCCCGTCACGGGCACTTCATGCCCCCGGCCCTGCTGGAGTCCCAGTTCGACGCGCTCGAAGCGCCCACAGCGGACGAAAACTTCATTTCCCTGTCCGTCTCCGCAACGCCGGCGGAAGAAGCGCAGGAAATCATCACCCGACTTAATCTCGACGCTGCCGACGCCAGGCCCTGAGCCTTCCCGCGTTCCGCCGCCACCAAGGAATTTTTTGTGAAATCACTGATAGCAACGCAGCTTCCGGCTGCCGTTGAGGCCGGGTCCGGCATCAACACCCAATTACTCATCATCGCGGGCCTGGGCATCGCCCTGCTCGTGGTGCTGATCGCCAAATTCAAGTTCCACCCCTTCCTGGCCCTGATTCTGGGGTCCGGATTCGTCGGCCTTGCCGCAGGCGTGGAACCGGCCAAGGTGATCATCAACTTCGAAGACGGTGTGGGCGGCGTCCTGAAGGAAGTGGGCCTGCTGGTTGCGCTCGGCGCGATGCTGGGCAAGCTGCTCGCCGACTCCGGCGGCGCCAACCGGGTGGTCGACACTCTTCTGGCCAAGGCCACCGGAAACAAGCTGGTCTGGTCCATCACGCTCGTCGCCGTGATCATCGGCCTGCCGATGTTCTTCGAGATTGGGCTCGTCCTGCTGCTGCCGGTGATCGTCCTGGTCACGCAGCGCTCGAAGATGCCGCTGATGCGCATCGCGATCCCGGCGCTGGCCGGCCTGTCCGTGCTGCACGGCCTGGTGCCGCCGCACCCGGGACCGCTCATCGCGATCAGCGCCGTCAAGGCGGAACTGGGCACCACCCTGGCCCTCGGCATCCTTGTCGCCATCCCCACGGTGATCATCTGCGGCCCGCTCTTCTCCCGCCTGGCAGCCCGGTGGGTGCCCGTGGGCGCCCCCGCCGTCGCCGGCGGCGTCGACACCGTGCACGGCGCGGACACGGAGGGCGTCAAGCGCCCGCCGAGCTTTATCGTGACGCTGTCGACCATCCTCTTCCCGGTGGTGCTCATGCTGCTCAGGGCTGTCGTGGACATCATCTGGCCCGATCCCAAGACCGCCCCGGCCATCCGGATGTTCTTCGACTTCGTCGGGCAGCCGCTGGTGGCGATGACCCTGGCCGTCCTGCTGGCCATGGTGACCTTTGGCTACGCCGTGGGCCTGAACGGCGCCAAGATTACGAGCAAGATTGCTGCCAGCCTGGGCCCGATCGCGGGGATCATCCTGATCGTCGGCGCGGGCGGCGGCTTCAAGCAGACGCTGATTGGCGCTGGCGTGGGTGACTCCGTGAAGGCCTGGGCCGAGGGGACCAACATGTCCGTCCTGCTGCTCGGCTTCATCGTGGCCGTTGCCCTGCGCCTGGCGACAGGCTCCGCCACCGTCGCGACCGTGACGGCCGCCGGCATCGTGGCGCCGCTCGCCAGTTCGCTGACGCCGACGCACGCCGCCCTGCTGGCCCTCGCGATCGGCGCCGGCTCGCTGTTCTTCTCGCACGTGAACGACGCCGGGTTCTGGCTCGTCAAGGAGCTGTTCGGACTCACGGTGGGCCAGACGTTCAAGACCTGGTCGGTCATGGAAACGTTGATCTCCGTGGTGAGCTTCGGCCTGGTCATGCTGCTCTCGCTGGTCATTTAGCCGGGTCACGAAGTCAGCCGGACAAGCCGTTAGCGCGCCAACGCAGAAGCCGCCCGAGCCTTGAGTCCTTCCTCGGAAGGAGCCAAGGCCCGGGCGGCTTTCTGCGTCCGGGCGGCCTGTGTGAACCGCGCATGGCTGGGTCCTGCGGTGGCTAAGCGTTCAGCGGCGCCGCGGCGACGGTCGGCAGGGTTGGTGTCGCGGATCCGCCTTCGGGTTCCACGGTGATGCCCAGGGCGGCGGCGGAGCCGATGCCCTTGACCACCGCGGGCTTGGACAAAGCTTCAGCGTCCATGAGCCCCTGCGACACCGGGGCCGAGCCGTCCTTCGGGATCAGCCACATCTGGTACACCTTGCCCGCGGGCGGAGCCGGGACGCCGTTCATTTTGACGACGGCGGCGTCCTTGGACGGGGAAATCGACACGGTGGCCGTGCCGCCGCCGTTGACGTCGACAGTGGCCTGCCGGACGTCGCTGGCCTGCATTACCTGGTTCAGCGGATCATTCTGGTTTGCCACATACGCGCCCACGCCGACGCCGCCCAGGGCGATCACGGCTGCAGCGGCGACGCCGACAAGCCAGTTCCGCATGCCCTGCGGACGGCGGCGTTCTTCCCTGCGCTTGCGGGCCGCGCCGAGCTCGTCAGCGGCGGCTATTCCCGAGCTCTCGCGTACCGGATGTGGCATCACAGGTGTCGTTTGCGGACCCGTGCCGGGCAGGGGCGTTGCCGCGGGGGACGGCTGGGCCGCCGGCGCCGGCAGGGAGGCCATGATCCGGTCCAGCAGCCCGGGCGGAGGCTCTTCCTCGGCCGTGAAGCTGGTGGCCAGGGTCTCCCTGGCCTGCCGGACGCGGTCATTGAAGGCATCGCGGTCTGCGGCCGGTGCGGAGGCGAGGAACTGCTCGATCGCGGCGCGTTCGGCGTCGTCCACGGCGTTGAGGGCGTAGACCTCGGCAAGGTCCACGACACGGCCGGAAGCCAGGTCGGTGGCGATCTCGGCAGTGAAGCCGCCCGGGAGGCGGTTGTCGTTCTCATGTGGGTTCATGTCGGTCAATTCAGCTCACCCCCAGGCAGGTCTTCAGTCGGATCAGTCCATCGCGGATGCGGGACTTGATGGTAGGAACCGCGGCGTTCAGCCGCTCGGCCACTTCCCGGTAGGTGAGGCCGCCGTAGTATGCCAGCCGCACGGACTCCTGCTGCGTATCGGTCAGCGTCTCCAGGCACCGGACCACGGTCTCGGCCTCAAGCCGGCTGCCGACCTCGTCTGAGACGGAATCGTGGTCGATCTCCTGGCTGCTGGCCCCGTATTTGGCTTCGCGGTCCGTGGCGGACTGCGAGGACCGGACCTTGTCAACGGCACGGCGGTGCGAGATGGTCATGAGCCAGGCGAGCGGGCTGCCGGCCGCGGGATTGAACTTGGCAGCGTTCTGCCAAACCTGCAGGAAGACTTCCTGCGTGGTGTCCTCGCTGAGTTCGGTATCGATCAGGACCCGGCGTGCCATGCCGAAGACGCGCCTGGAAGTGAGGCTGTAGAACTCTGCGAACGCCGCCTGGTCGCCCTGGGCAATCAGTTCCAGCAGGCTGCCGAGCCGGCCGTTGATGTCGGCTGAGGTACCCGCAGGTGCTGCGGCCTCGGGGTTCGGGGCATTCGGAGTATCCATCACTCCCAAGCATAAGGCGCCCAGCGGCGCAAGAGGGCCAAGGCGTGCTGCATGCGGCGGGAGGCCGGCCCCTGCCTCCCGGGCGGGGTGTCTATACAGATGTACTGTTCTCACCCGCCTCTCCTCGCTCCCTTCCGCTTCTCCCAAAACGCTGAGTCGACGGTTTCGTGTGCCCGCCTTCAGAAGTGATTCGGCGCAGCCCGGAACCCGGATGGGCGCGATCTGCGGGATTCTTTCCCGCGGGCTCCCTAGGGGGCAGCCGCCGGTTCAACCGGCCGTACGCGGCGGACTCGCTACAGCTTGGCCCCAGCGAACCCGTTCTGGCGCCATGCCTCATAGACGGCGATGGACGCCGCGTTGGCCAGGTTGAGCGACCGGAGGGAGGGCAGCATCGGCAGGCGGACGCGGGACGTCACCCGGGGGCTGTGCTTGATGTCCTCGGGCAAACCCACGGATTCAGGACCAAACAGCAGGACGTCGCCGGCGCGGTATCTGATGTCTGTGTAGGTGGTCTCGCCGTCGGAGGTGAAGGCAAATACCCGTTCCGGCTCCAGCGCCGCCCAGGCTGCGTCGATGTCCGGGTGGACGGTCACGACGGCGAGGTCGTGGTAGTCCAGGCCCGCCCGCCGGAGCTTGGCGTCGGAAAAATCAAAGCCCAGGGGCTCCACCAGGTGCAGTTCGGCGCCCGTGATGGCGGCAAGCCTGATGGCGTTTCCGGTATTGCCGGGGATTTCGGGGGTGTGGAAGAGGATGCGGAACACCGTTCCATCCTAGCGAGCCGCCGGCGTCGGCCGTGCCGCGGGCCCTCCGTCCCGGAGCCCCGTGGGGGAGGGCCAGCGGCGGAACCTAGTGCATTCCGCGCAGCAGGCGGGCCAGCACGGGCACGTTGACGGTGTTGGGGGCCGGCCCCGAGCCGAGGAACTGCTTGAGGCCGCGGGCCAGGCCCGCGGCGTTGACCACCTCGACCAGCCCCGAACCTTCCCCGTACCCGCTGCCCTGGCCGCCGGGTGCGCGGCGGTGCCGGTCGATGACCGGTTGATGCAGGTTGCCGTCCGTGCTGTGGACAACAATCCAGCCCGTGACGTTGAGCTCGGGAAAAATGTCCTGCATCCGGCGCACGACATGGGCCAGTTGGGGCGGGGCGACGGAGCGTCCGCCGTGTGTCAACGTGCTGCCGTTCCACGCGTAGGCGCCAGGCGGCAGCAGCATGGACCCGATGATTGCGAGCCGGTACCCGGCAAGGACTGCGTGGTCGATATGGCTGTTGTCCGCCGGGGACTGCAGCCCGTTGACAAGGCGCGCCGACGGGATGGTGGTCAGGATCTGCCTGCTGATGAGCTGCACAGTCCGCATCTCGCGTTGGATCCGGGCCTCGGCCCCGAAGATCCCGCGCTTGCGCGGCATGCCGTGGACCTGCTGTCGGGCTACACCGGCGGGAATCAGCGGCACCGCCGTCCCGTCGCCAAACTGCTCGAACGGGGGCACATAGACGGGCGGGTCGGCAGCCGTATTCCGCGGCGTGTTCGGGCGGCGCACGTTGGCGGAGGCCCTGCTGCCTGCGGCCGGGGCGTCGAAGTGGGCGCCCTCGTCGCCGGCGGTTGAGGAATATGCGCTGCCGTAGGAGCGGTCATAGTCCGCGCGGCGCTTTGCGTCGATGAGTGTCTCGTACGCGAGGGTGACACGCCGGAACGCTGCGGGATCGCCGCCGTGATCCGGGTGCGCGAGCCGGGCGGCCTTGCGGTACGCCACTTTGATGTCCTTCTCCGTCGCCGTCACGGGGATCCCGAGGACCTGGTAATGCGAGCTGCTGCCCTGCGTCAAACAGAGATCCTTTTCATCGATGGTGCCGGCGTTGAGAATGCCGGACCGTTCGTGGGCGCCCGGCAGGCCCAGTTTAACCGGCTGGGGGAATAACGTGCGCGCGTACCGGGATGGTTCCCGGCGGCTGGCATAATTGCGCGCATGCTGATCGCCGTCGCCGTCAACCCGCGCGCATCCTTTGGCCGGGCGCGGCACGCCGGGAAGGAAGCGGCGTCGCATTTCCGCGCAGCCGGGGCGGAGGTCCTGTTGCTGTGCGCGGACAACTATGCCGGGCTCGCGCAGGCGGTTGAGGACGCACTGGAGGCGGGCGTGGACACCCTCGTGATGGTGGGCGGCGACGGCATGGTCCACCTTGGGTTCAATGCGCTTGCCGGTGCCGCTGCACGTGCCGGCGCCGGCGCCGGCGCCGGGGACGGCGGCCGGGTTCCGCTGGGCATCATTCCCACCGGGACGGGCAACGACACGGCCCGGGCGCTGGGCCTGCCGCTGCACAACCTCCCGGCGGCCTGCGAACGGGTGCTGGAGTCTTTGGCCGACGGCGGCCGGATGATCGACGCCGGCAGGATCACCGCTGGAGGAACCTCCCGCTGGTTCGCGGGCGTGGTCTCGGCCGGGTTCGATGCCGCCGTCAATGAGCGGGCCAACCACTGGCGTTGGCCGCGCGGCAAGATCCGCTACCAGCTCGCCATGCTTCGCGAACTGGCCTCGTTCCGGGCCATCAATTACACGGTGACGGCCGACGGCGTGCGGTGGCAGCAGGACGCCATGCTGATTTCCGTCGCCAACGGCCAGTCGATCGGCGGCGGGATGAGGATCGTCCCGGAGGCCGTCCTTGATGACGGCCGCCTGGACCTGTTCATTGTCAGCCGGTTGTCCCGGACCGGGTTGCTGGCCGTGTTCCCGAAAGTGTTCGCCGGCAAGCACGTGGGCCACCCCGCCGTGCAGCTTCGCCGGGTCCGCACCGTGGAACTGGCGGCCAGCAACATCGTGGCCTACGCCGACGGCGAGCGGATCGGGGCGCTCCCGATGACCATCGAGGTCGTTCCGCGGGCCGTCTGTGTTCTCGCGTAGTGGCCCGGCGTAGCGGCTTGGCCTAGGCGCTAGGCGCTAGGCGTCGTGGCCGGCGCGGCCTTGCGCGGCCTTGCGCGGGGACAGCCTGTTCAGTGCCAGGGCGCCCACGAGTAGTCCGAAATCACGCAGTGCGACGTCATAGAAGCCGCCGAGGACGATCAGGTTGATGATGATGCCCAGCAGCCAGGCGGCCACGAGTGCCGATCCGAAGCGCGGGCGCAGCGCCACCATTACGCCGGCGATGATTTCCACCACGCCAACGATGTACATGATGGTCTGGGCCGGCAGCGGGACTACCGAGGTTACCACGGGGGCCAGGTACATGGTCCAGTCGGTCAGCAGATTCGTGAACTTGTCCAGACCGAACAGGATGGGCGCAACCGTAAAGACGGTCCGCAACAAGAGAAATGCCTGGCGGTGCGGGTCCGCCGCGAGCTGCTGTGCGTCAGTGGCGAGGGCTGGGGAAACTTTCATGGCATGCTCCTTCTAAAAATGGATAATTCGATTTTAGAACGCTGCAGGAGGATTAAGCAATGATTCTTGTTTTTAGAGATATTCTTGTTCCATGACCAAACTTCCGTGGAACCGCAGGCTTGCGGCGGTCGCGTCCCTGGGCGACGAGAGCCGCAGGATGCTGTTTGACTACGTCGCCTCAGCGGCAGACGCCGTCGGCCGGGACGACGCCGCCAAGGCGGTGGGCCTGGCACGGAGCACAGCCTCGTTCCATCTGGACCGGCTGGTGAAAGACGGGCTGCTGGCCGTGGAGTTCCGCAAGCTCGGAGGGCGGGAAGGCCCCGGTTCGGGCCGGCCCGCCAAGCTGTACCGGGCCGCCGTGGATGAGGTGGAGGCCTCCGTCCCCGACCGCCACTATGATCTCGCCGGCGAGTTGCTGGTTTCCGCGATCGAAGCTGCAACCAGCGACGGCGGATCGCCGCAGGATGCCCTGCTCCGGGCCGCACGCGCTAAGGGGCAGTCAGCGGCTGAGTCGGCAGCCCGTGCACCCGGGCGCGAGCCGGCAGGGGCCATCGTGGCGGGGGATGCGGAAACCGCCGGCGGGCCCGAAGGTGCCGGCCCGTTCGCTGACTTCCTGACGGGGCAGGGCTACTGCCCGGCGGACGACGGCGGCGGGGGACTGGTGCTGATGAATTGCCCGTTCCATCGCCTCGCCGCCGGGCATGCAGATGTGGTCTGTGCCATGAACGGGGCCTACCTGGGCGGGGCATCCGCGGCCCTGGGGATCGACCCGGGGCGGATCGAGGCGCTCGCCATCGAAGATCTCAGGGAGCAGGGGAGCGCGCAGCCCGGGCAGTGCTGTGCCCGCATCCTGCCTGCATGACAGGGCTGCCTGGCGTGGCCGTACTGCCGGCATGGCCGGACCGCCTGTGGGACCCGGACCGCCCGGCATCGCGGCTACCGGCCCCGCGCCCCCGCCGTTGAGGCGGCCGGCGCTCCGAGCCTGGGCCGGCCCTTGATCCCGGTCAGCAGGACGCCTCCGATCACCGTTAGGCCGCCGACGATCTGCACAGGAGTGAGCGGCGTCCCCAGCAGCACGGTGATGATCGCCGTGAAGACAACCATCAGGTTGAGGTAGTTGCCCGCGGTCCCCGGCGGCGTGGTCCTCAGCGCCAGGTTCCAGAGGAGGTAGGAACCAAGGGAGGGGAACAGGGCGATGTACGCCAGTGACCAGCCTTCGCCCGCGGTGTCGGGGAACTGGACGTTCATGGCCAGGGCAAACGGCGCCAGCGTCACGGTCGCAATCGCCACCTGTACGGCCGTGGCGGAGATGGCCGGCACCTTCAGCCGGCGGGCAATGATTGTGTAGAAGCCCCAGACGATGATCGCACCGGTCATCAGGAGTTCGCCGGTATTGATGGAGAGGCTGAACACGCGTGCCAGCTCACCCTGGGTCAGGACGAGCAGCACACCCAGCAGGCCAAGACAGATGCCGAGCCAGCCCAATCGGGTGGTCCTCTCGCCGAGCAGGACGATCGCCATGACCACAATCAGGGCCGGGTTGGCCGCCGTAATGAGGGAGGCGTTCATCGCGGACGTGTATCCGAGCGCGCTGTAGAGCAGCAGCGTGTAGCCGCTCATGCCCAGGACGCTCAGCGCCAGGAGCACGGGCCAGCGGCGCAGCACCGCGCGCCAGTCCGGTTTCTCAACGAAGTGGGCCAGGAGCAGCAGCGGCACGGCGGCCAGGCTCCAGCGCCAGAAGGTCAGCTCCAGCGGCGTCATGGAGGCGACGGCGGCCTGTCCGACGACGTAATTGCCGGACCAGAACAAGGTGGCCAGCACAAGGTAGAGGGGCGATTTCACCGCTTGAATGTACACCAGCCCCGCGCCCTTCCCCGGCGTCTTCGCCCAGCGCCGCCGAGGGGGGCGCAGGCGCCACCGCAGGTAGAATTGGGCTGTGCCTGTATACCTCGACCACGCCGCCACCACCACCCTCGCCCCGGAGGCGCTGGCTGCACTGACGCGCGAACTGGCCCGGACCGGCAACCCTTCCTCGCTGCACGGATCGGGCCGCCGTGCCCGGCGCTCCGTAGAGGACGCGAGGGAAGTGCTGGCGGCGGCCGCCGGTGCCCATCCCTCGGAAGTCATCTTTACCTCCGGCGGGACCGAGGCGGACAACCTTGCAGTCAAGGGCCTGTACTGGGCGCGGCGCGCCGAGGACCCTGCGCGTACCCGCATCCTGTGTTCCGCCGTCGAACATCACGCGGTGCTGGACACCGTCGAATGGCTCGAACGGCATGAAGGTGCCGAGGTCTGTTGGCTCCCGGTGGACGCCGAGGGCCTCGTGGACCTGGCGGTGCTCGAGGCCGAGCTGTCCCGGGATCCGGCGTCGATCGCCCTGGTGACCGTCATGTGGGCCAACAACGAGGTCGGCACCATCCAGCCCGTCGCCCGCGTTGTGGAACTGGCCCACGCTGCCGGCGTGCCCGTCCACTCCGACGCTGTCCAGGCTTTCGGCTCCATACCCGTTGACTTCCGCGGGACGGGCCTGGACGCGATGTCCGTCTCCGGGCACAAGATCGGGGGACCGGTTGGCGTCGGCGCACTCATCCTGGGCCGGGCGGTGAAGCTGACACCGGTCCAGCATGGCGGCGGCCAGGAACGCGACGTCCGCTCAGGGACCCTGGACACTGCGTCGATCGCCGCCTTTGCCGCGGCCGCCGAGGCAGCCGCCGCGAAACTCCCCGAGGAGGCCGCCAGGATCGCGGCCCTTCGGGACCGGCTGATCGACGGCGTCCATGAGGCCGTCCCCGAAGCCGTGCTCCGGGGCGCCCCGGGCCCCGGGAGGTTGCCAGGCAACGCGCATTTCACGTTCCCCGGCTGCGAGGGAGACTCGCTGCTGTTCCTGCTGGACCTCGCCGGCGTCGAATCCTCCACGGGCTCCGCCTGCACTGCAGGTGTTCCGAGGCCCTCACATGTGCTGCTGGCCATGGGCCTGGATGAGGACACGGCGAGGGGTGCGCAGCGTTTCACGCTGGGGCATTCCTCGACCGACGCCGACGTCGATGCCCTGCTCGCCGCACTGCCGGGCGCCTACGCGCGGGCCCGCCAGGCCGGCATGGCCGGGCATGAGTCCAGCATCCAGACCGCGGGAACGGTGGCCCGTGAATCTGCCCGTCAGGCTTCCGCGGGGAGCTAATTCAGGAGTTGATCCAGCGGTGCCGAGGAATCGGCTAGCAGGTCCGGGCTCACGGGGGTGCGTGCGCTGATCAGCGCCTTGATCGCTTTCTGCGGCTTGGCGGAGCGGGGCCAGTTGACGTTCATTCCGGCCACCACCTCGCCGCCCCGCTGCCAGAAGGCAATGAACTCCTTGTCCGCAAGCGAGCCGCGGATGACCGGTGGCCCGCCTACCAGCGTGGGGAAGCCCGAGTACTCCATGCTGACGTCGTACTGGTCCGTGTAGAAGTACGGGATGGTGTCCAGTGCGGCGTCGAGGCCGAGCATCGCCTTGGCAGCCACCTTGCCGCCACCCAGGGCATTGGACCAGTGCTCGCTGCGGTGGTGCTCTCCGGTGAACGGGTGCAGGGCATTGGCGACGTCGCCGGCGGCGAAGATCCCGGGCATCGAGGTCCGCAGCGACGCGTCGGTGAGTATGCCGTTGCGGATCCCGATGCCGGCCGCCTCGGCCAGGCTGAGCTCCGGCACCACGCCCACGGCGATGACCACGACGTCGGCGGGCAGGACCTCGCCTGCGTCGGTGACCACCCCGGTGACCCGTCCTGACCGCCCCTGAATCTCGGCAGCGGCCGCCGGAAGTCGGAACCGCACGCCGTGGGCCTCGTGCAGCTCGCGGAAGAAGCCACCCAGGTCCGGGCCGATCGCCGCCCCGAGCGGCACCTCCTCCAGCCCCAGCAGGGTGACGGAATTTCCGTAGGTGCTGGCGGCGGCGGCCAGTTCCATCCCGATCCAGCCGGACCCGATCATGACCACGTTCAGGCCGCCGTCGGCGAGGCGGGCGTGGAGGCGCCGGCTGTCCTCCACCGTCCGGAACGTGCTGACGCCGTCGAGCCCGATGCCTTGCAGGGGGATGCTTCTGGGCCGCGCTCCCGTGGCGAGCAGCAGGGAGGCGTACTCCAGCTGCCCGCCGCCGTCCAGAACCACGGCCCGGGCAGCCGGGTCCAGAGCCGTGACCTGGACGCCGAGCCGGAGGTCGACGTCGTTCGCGTCGTACCAGTCTTCGGGCACCACCGGCAGGGCGTCGTCGCCGGCCTTGCCCAGCAGGTACTCCTTGGACAGCGGCGGGCGTAGGTACGGCTGGTGGGACTCGGCGGCCACCAGCACCACCGGGCCGCTGAATCCCTCCCCCCGCAATGTCTTGGCTGCGGTGGCACCGGCCAGTCCGCCGCCCACGATCACGATGTTTTCAACAGCCATGTCCGCTCGATTCCCGCGTCTGCGCGCTTCCGATTCTAAAACCGCTAGTCCTGACGCTAGAAGCGGGAAGCGGCCCCGTCAAGGCTTTTTGGGGAGGATTCGGCGTGGCGATAGAATGGCGTCGCAGGCATTGTGCTATTTCCCCGGACTTTCAGCGAGCCACAGCCCGGTGCCTGCGACACCCTGAACCCTATAGAAAGCCAGTATGCGAGTTCTTGCAGCAATGAGCGGCGGCGTTGATTCCGCCGTTGCCGCCGCCCGCGCCGTCGAGGCGGGGCACGACGTCGTCGGCGTCCACCTCGCGCTGTCCCGGATGCCGGGCACCCTGCGAACCGGCAGCCGCGGCTGCTGCACGATCGAGGACTCCCGTGACGCCTGGCGTGCCTGCGATATCCTCGGGATCCCCTACTACGTCTGGGACTTTTCCGAGCGGTTCAAGGAAGATGTGGTCCAGGATTTCATCGATGAATACGCCGCCGGCCGCACTCCCAATCCGTGCATGCGCTGCAACGAGCGCATCAAGTTCGCCGCCCTGCTGGAGAAGGCCATCGCCCTGGGCTTCGATGCCGTCTGCACCGGCCACTACGCCAAGGTCATCACCGACGCCGACGGCAACCCCGAGCTGCACCGTGCTGCGGACTGGGCCAAGGACCAGAGCTATGTGCTGGGCGTGCTGACCCACGAACAGCTCAAGCACTCGATGTTCCCGCTCGCGGAGACGCCGTCCAAAGCCGAGGTGCGCGCGGAGGCGGAGCGCCGCGGCCTCTCGGTGGCGAACAAGCCCGACAGCCACGACATCTGTTTCATCCCCGACGGCGACACCGCCGGCTGGCTCGCCGAGAAGATCGAAATGACCACGGGCGACATCGTGGACGAGTCCGGGGCGAAGGTCGGCGAGCACCCGGGCGCCAACGCGTTCACCGTGGGCCAGCGCCGGGGCCTGAAGCTGGGCACCCCGGCCGCGGACGGCAAGCCACGGTTCGTGCTGGAGATCCGGCCCAAGGAAAACAAGGTGGTCGTGGGCCCGGAGGCGCTGCTCGCCATCGACGAAATCCGCGGCATCAAGGTCTCCTGGGCGGGGCTGCCCATCGCCGAAGTGGCCACTGGCGAGGAGTTCGACTGCTACGCCCAGGTCCGTGCCCACGGCGACCCCGTCCCGGCCCGCGCCCACATGGCGGGGGACGAGCTTGTGGTCACCCTCACCGAGCCGCTGCGCGGCGTGGCTCCCGGCCAGACCGTGGTGCTCTACCAGGGCAGCCGCGTGCTGGGCCAGGCCACAATCGATGCCGCGCGCTCGCTGCAGCGGGCAGCGCTTTAGGCGCCCGCCACACCGAATCCAGCGAAGGGCCCCGCCACGTGGCGGGGCCCTTTGTCGTGTGGCCTCGGCCGTCCAGGCGTCCGGATGCGCAGGACCCTGCCGAAGATCCGGGCGGAATCCTGAAGAAAATGAGAGAAACCTTCGAATCGTGTAAATTTTGTGTCTCAACTCACAAAATGCAACGTTTCACCGAATGATTGTCTGGTTGAATCTAGGGATCAGCAAAGCGTGCCGCCCGACGAGTCACTCGTTTCACTTCGGGCTGCGCTAGAACGCATCGAACAGAAAGTTCACAGATGGCAATGAACAAAAAGGCCTGGCAGAGCGTCATCGCGCTGGCCGGGGTTTCCGCCTTTGCACTGACGGCCTGCACCGGGCCGACCGGCGGCGCTGGCGGGTCATCAGCCGCAGCTAGCGGTCCGATCGCCTACGGCACCACGGACAAGGTCACTGCCTTGGATCCGGCGGGCGCGTATGACAACGGTTCGTTCATGGTGATGAACCAGATCTACTCCTTCCTCCTCAACTCGAAGCCCGGCAGCGCAGATCCCGTGCCGGACCTGGCCGAGTCCGCGTCCTTCACCTCGCCGACCGAGTACACGGTCAAGCTCAAGCCGGGCCTCAAGTGGGCCAACGGCCACACGCTCGACTCCAAGGACGTCAAGTTCTCCTTCGACCGGCAGACCAAGATCAACGATCCTGCCGGTCCCGCAAGCCTGCTGACCAACATCGAAAGCATCACCGCCCCCGATGCCAACACCGTGGTCTTCAAGCTGAAGCAGGCGAACGACCAGACCTTCGCTCAGATCCTCAGCAGCCCCGCCGCGCCGATCGTAGACGATGAAGTCTTCCCGGCCGACAAACTGCTTGACGACGACTCGATCGTCAAGGCCAAGGCGTTCTACGGCCAGTACGTGATCGACACGTACAAGAAGAACGAGCTGGTCAGCTTTAAGGCATTCCCTGACTACCAGGGAGTCCTCGGCAAGCCGGCCAACGATGCCGCCACGATCAAGTACTACGCCGACCCCACCAACATGAAGCTGGACATCCAGCAGGGGAACATCGACGTCGCGAACCGCAGTCTGAGCGCCACCGACGTCGATGACCTGAAGAAGGACTCCAAGGTCAAGGTCAACGTTGGCCCCGGCGGCGAAATCCGCTACATCACGTTCAACTACGACACCATGCCGTTCGGCGCCAAGGCTCCGGATGCAGATCCGGCCAAGGCGCTCGCCGTCCGCCAGGCCATCGCGAACCTCGTTGACCGCCAGTCCATCGCGGACCAGGTCTACAAGGGCACGTACCTGCCGCTGTACTCCAACGTTCCCAGCGGTTTCCTCGGTGCCAACGAATCGTTCAAGGACGCATACGGCGACGCCGGCAAGCCGAGTCTGGACAAGGCCAAGAAGGTCCTGGCCGACGCCGGTGTGACGACCCCCGTCTCGATGAACCTGCAGTACAACCCGGACCATTACGGCAAGTCCTCCGGCGACGAGTACGCCATGATCAAGGACCAGCTGGAGAAGTCCGGTTTGTTCAAGGTCAACCTGCAGTCCACGGAATGGGTCACCTACAGCAAGGCCAGCCGCGCCGATGAATACCCGCTGTTCCAGTTTGGCTGGTTCCCGGACTTCAGCGACGCCGACAACTACCTGACCCCGTTCTTCCCGGAGGGCGGCTTCCTGAAGAACCACTACAACAACCCGACCGTCAACGACCTGATCAGCAAGCAGCTCACCACCGTTGATAAGACTGAACGCGAGTCCACGATCAAGGATGCGCAGAATGCCCTCGCCAAGGACATCTCCACGCTTCCGTTGCTCCAGGGCGCGCAGGTTGCCATTTCCGGCAGCGGTGTCAAGGGTGTCGATTCCACCCTCGATGCCTCCTTCAAGTTCCGTTTGGGAACTATTTCCAAGTAAGGCTGCATCCTTGCTGTCCTGACCAGCCTGCGAGGCGGGGCGCCCTCAAGGCGCCCCGCCTTTGCTGGTCATTGCCGCACCCCGCAGTTCACGCCGGCCCGCCCAAGGCCGCGACAGCACAATCTTAGGTACCAATGACAACATTGACTGAGGCGCCGCTAAACGACGCCGACGGACTTCTTCCGTCCAAGAAAAAATCCTCGGGTGGGGGCTTGGGGACCTACATCCTGGTCCGGTTCTTCCTGATCATTCCGACCATTTTCATTTTGGTGACTTTGGTCTTCTTCCTGATGCGGGTCATCGGCGACCCCATCACCGCAGCCCAGGGCGGCAGGCTTCCCCCGGAGGCGCTCGCGCAGCGCATCCACGAGGCCGGCTACGACCGCCCGATCCTCGTGCAGTACCTCGAATACGTTGGCCAGGTGGCGACCGGCAATTTCGGCACCACCATCACCGACCGCCGGCCCGTTGTCGAAATGATCATCACCTTTGGCACGGCAACCCTGGAACTGGCCATCAATGCCCTCATCGTGGCGCTCTTGGTCGGCATCCCGCTCGGGCTCATCTCCGCCTACAAGCGCGATAAGGCGCCCGACGCCGTCCTGCGGTTCTTCGCCATCCTCTGCTATGCCACCCCGGTATTCTTCGCTGGCCTGCTGATGAAGCTGGCCTTCTCCGTCTGGCTCGGCTGGCTGCCCGTCGCAGGACGGGCCTCCACCAGGACCGAACTGGCCATGGGAAGCCTGGCCGCACCGACCGGGATCTATTGGCTGGATGCCTTGCGCAGCGGCAACATGGCCGCGTTCGGCGACGTCGCGGCCCATTCAGTCCTCCCCGCACTCACCCTGGGGCTGCTGACGGCAGGGGTCTTCCTGCGGCTGGTCCGCACCAACGTCATCGGCACACTCGGCAAGGACTACGTCGAGGCCGGCAGGTCCCGTGGCGTTAGTAATTACCGCCTCGTGACCAAGCATGCCTACAAACCGGCCCTCATCCCGATCATCACGGTCATGGGGCTCCAGATTGCCCTCCTGCTAGGCGGCGCCGTCCTCACGGAGTCCACCTTCGAGTGGAAGGGCCTCGGCTACCAGCTGGTGCAATACCTGAACGCCCGCGACTTCGTCGCCGTCCAGGGAATCGTTGTAATGCTGGCGGTCATCGTTGCCGTCACGAACTTCATCGTGGACGTCGTCGCAGCCCTGATCGACCCGCGAGTGAGGTACTAGCCATGAATGCAACCAAAGTAAGCGGGCGCAAGCAGCCCCTCTTCTACCGGCTGCCGGTGATCTCGCATTTCCGCTCGAGCGTCGGGCTTCAGCGCGGCATGCTCGTCACCGGCCTGGTCCTGTCCGTCGTCTTCCTGCTCGTCGCCGTGTTTGCGCCGTGGATCGCGCCCTACGGGTTTGCCCAGCTCAGCGACGCCGCGGGTCCCTTCCCGACACAGCAGCCCCCCAGCCCGGCGCACATCTGGGGCACCACGGTGGGTGGCTATGACGTCTATTCCCGAGTGCTCTGGGGTGCCCAGACCGCCGCGGTGGTCATCATCGTCGCCGTGGCCATGTCGATTTTCCTCGGCGTAGCCCTCGGCCTTGTCAGCGGGTACTTCGGCGGCTGGCTCGACCGGGTGTTCGTGGTGATCGCCGATGCGATCTACGCTTTCCCGTCCCTGCTGCTGGCCATCGTGATGTCAATCGTCATCAGCCACGGCCAGTCCAGTTTCTGGGGAGGCATTGTTGCCTGCTCCATCTCCATCTCGGTGGTGTTCGTCCCGCAGTACTTCCGCGTCATCCGGGCCGAGACCATACGGCTAAAGGCGGAGCCGTACGTCGAGTCAGCCAAGGTGGTGGGTGCCTCAAGCATTCGCATCATGGGTCGGCACATCTTCAAGAACGCAACGCGCACGCTGCCATTGATTTTCACGTTGAATGCGTCCGAGGCCATCCTGACCCTGGCGGGCCTCGGCTTCCTGGGGTTCGGCATCGAACCGACGTCCGCCGCCGAGTGGGGTTACGACCTGAACAAGGCCATAGCAGACGCCTCCTCGGGCATCTGGTGGACCGGTGTTTACCCCGGTACGGCGATCGTCCTGACCGTGCTTGGGCTGACCCTCGTCGGTGAGAGCATCAACGACCTCAACGATCCCCGCCTGCGGGGCCGCAAGAAGGCTGTGGCAGGCAAGGGCGGACCTGACTCCACCGCCGGTGCCCAGGCTGCACTCGAAGCAGAATCGAGAGTTCTATGACCATCAACATCGACAAGCCCGGCCAGGGCGCAGGCCCGGTCCTGGACATCGACCGCCTCAAGGTCACGTTCGCCACTGATGCCGGGGATGTGTACGCCGTCAAAGACGTCAGCCTCCAGGTCAACCCCGGCGAGGTCGTGGCCATCGTTGGCGAATCGGGATCCGGCAAGACTGTGACGGCCAAGACCATCCTGGGGCTCTTGCCGGAGACGGCCATCAGCCAGGGCGCGGTTCTGATCAACGGCAACAACGTCATCAGCGTCAGCGAGGCGAAACTGCGGGAGATCCGGGGCCGCGATGTGGCCATGGTGTTTCAGGAACCATCCACCGCCCTTAACCCGGTCTTCACCGTGGGCTGGCAGATCGCCGAAGGAATCCGCGCACACGCCGGCACCGGCGGCCGCAGCAAGGTCTCGGCCAAGGAAGCCAAGGCGCGGGCAATTGAAGCCCTCCGCAAAGTGGGCATCCCGGACCCGGAAACGCGGGTCAACTACTACCCGCACCAGTTCTCGGGCGGCCAGAAACAGCGCGTTGTGATTGCCGCAGCGCTGGCCCTGAACCCTGGCCTCATCGTGGCGGACGAGCCGACGACTGCCCTGGACGTCACCGTGCAGGCCGAGATCCTTGAACTGCTGCGGGACCTGCGCGACAACTACGGAACGTCCATCGTGCTGATCACGCACAATATGGGCGTTGTCGCCGACCTCGCCGACCGCGTCGTGGTCATGTACCAGGGCGACGTCGTGGAGGAGGCATCCTCACGGGTGCTCTTCGCCCAGCCCAAGGAGGACTACACCAAGAAGCTCCTCGCCGCTGTGCCGCACCTGGGCCGCAACTCCGCGTCGGAGGGCATGGTGGAACGCGCCCACCAGGGCGGCAAAGTGCTAGTTGAGGCCAAGAACCTGACCATCGAGTACCCTGGGCGGCTGGGCAGTCCGGCCTTCAAGGCCGTCGACGGCGTCAGCTTCACCGTGTCTGAAGGCGAAGTTTTCGGTCTCGTGGGGGAGTCGGGTTCCGGCAAAACCACCATCGGCCGGGCGATCGCGGGTCTCAATCGGACCACGGGGGGCAGCCTGAACGTGCTGGGTTACGAAATGCTGAACTTCAAGGAGCGCACCTTCAAGCCGCTCCGCAAGGAGATCGGCTTCGTGTTCCAGGACCCGGCGGCCTCGTTCAACCCGCAGCTGACCATCGGCGACTGCGTGGCGGAACCGCTGATCATCCACTCCAAACCGACCGCGGCTGAGGCGCGCAAGCGGGTCGGCGAGCTGCTCGAGTCCGTGCAGCTGCCGGCGTCGTACGCTGACCGGTTCCCGCACGAACTCTCCGGCGGGCAGCGCCAGCGCGCCTCGCTGGCGCGGGCGCTCATCCTGAACCCGAAGCTGCTCATCGCCGATGAGCCGACGTCGGCCCTGGACGTGTCCGTGCAGGCCGTGGTGCTGGAGCTGTTCAAGGAGATCCAGCAGGAGTTCGGCTTCGCGTGCCTGTTCATCAGCCACGACCTCGCCGTGGTGGACATGCTCTCCCACTGGGTCGGCGTGCTCTACAAGGGAAAGATGGTGGAGCAGGGCCTCGGCAACCAGGTGATGGGCAACCCGCAGCACGACTACACGAAGAAACTCATCGCCTCGCTGCCTGTTCCGGATCCCGACGAACAGGCCAGGCGCCGCGAGGCGTTCAAGGCCGTGCTCCACAGCTAACTGCCACGACCGAGTCTGGGCCGATGCAGCGCCGGGCCTGGCTCGTGCAGGGCCACTGCCAAATGGGCATGCCCACCTTTCAACGAACGGTGGGCATGCCCATTTTGGTGTCTCCGGCGGCCGACTGCAACGGCGCTTAACAGCGGGAGGCATTGGCCGCCGTGCCCCTAGACTGGACCAATGACCGAGCAGAACCTCAATCTTCCTGAAACCGATTCCTACGACCCGGCGGCAAGCTCCCTGGCCGGTTCCGTGGATCCCGCGGTAATGGCGGAGCTGTTGTCGATCCGCTCAAGCATCGACAACATCGATGCTACCCTCGTCTTCCTCCTCGCCGAACGCTTCAAGGCCACCCAGAAGGTCGGCTTCCTCAAGGCCGCGCACAAGCTTCCCGCAGGGGACCCGGGCCGCGAAACGGCGCAGATCGCCCGGCTGCGGCATCTCGCGGCCGAGGCCCACCTGGACCCGGCGTTCGCGGAGAAATTCCTGAACTTCATCATCGGTGAGGTCATCCGCCACCATGAGGCCATCGCCGAAGACCATCAGGCCGCCCAGGCCTCCGGCTCCGCGGACGCGGCCCGCGCCGCAGACGCCTAGCCATGGCCGGAACAGACTCGCCCGCACCGGGCCAAGTGACCGCGACGGGCCTGGGCCCGTGGCCCGGCGAGGACCCGGCCGAGGCCGCCCGCATCATCCGCGGAGAACTGGGCAGCCCGCATCTGCCGTTCCTTGCCGAACTTCCCGACCGCGGCGTCGGCTCAGATGCCTTAGGCCGGACCGCGTCCCTGCTCGTGGAGCTGGCCGTCGACGTCCAGCCGCATGGCTGGAGGTTCGTGGACCGTCCCGGCAAGGACCTGCAGCGGGCGAAATCCGCCCTGTCCACCGACATAAACATCCTGGCGGACGTGATCGGGGTCGAGGAAGTGCCGTCGGAGGATATCAAGATCCAGCTGCGCGGGCCGCTCAGCCTTGCCGCCGGCCTGCACCTGCACAACGGGGAACGGGCCCTGATCGACTATGGCGCCCGCCGCGAGATTGCGGCTTCGCTGGCAGCGGGTGTGGAAGGCTATCTCAAACGGGTGGCAGAGGCTGCCCCCGGTGCCCGGATCGTGGTGCAAATCGACGAACCGGAGATTGCCTCCGTGCTGGCCGGCACGATTCCCACCTCCAGCGGTTACCGGACCTTGCGCTCGGTGCCGGGCCGGGAAGTCACCGAGTCCTGGCAATTGGTCGTCGACGCGCTCCGGGCCGCGGGCGCCGTCGAAACCGTCGTGGCCGTCTCCGAAGTCGAGGCGCCCTTCGAGCGGATCCTGGCGGCGGGCGCCGACGGAATCGCCGTGCCGCTCCGGGCCCTGACCTCGCGCCAGTGGGAACAACTCGCGGGCGCGGTGGAGGCCGGCAAACGGCTCTGGGCCGGCGCGCTGGACGTGTCTGATCCCACCGCGAGGTTGCCCAGGGTTGGCGACGTCGTGGAAAACGTGTGGCGCCCGTGGCGGCAGCTGGGTCTTCCCGCGTCCACGCTGGGGGCGCTGCGCGTCACGCCGTCGGAGGGCCTGGCGGGGCACTCACCGGCCGCGGCGACGGCGGTCCTGACCCGGCTGACCCAGGTGGCGGACGGCCTCAACCAGCTGGCCCTCGGCTAGCGCAGCCGAAGGGACTGCCGGCGCCGCAGGGCCTGCCGGGGCCGCCGGATGCTCCCGTCAGATCCTGCTCTCCCAGCCGTCCGGACGGGCGTGCGCTGGCAGGTAGCCCGGCGTCGCAACTCCACCGGGGTAGGGCTCGAGCCGGTAGTCGAAATGGCCGGCGTACACCAGTACCAGGCCGAGCTGGGGCTGGATCACCTTGACCTGGATCCGGTGCCGCCCGCCGTCCTGGGGCTCCCACCACTGCTCGGCATAGGCCTTGGCATCGACGGCGGCCGGCAGCGGAATCCGCAGCGGGCCCAGGAACAGCCGGGACGCCTCGGACACGCCCCGGAGCCGGCCCTCCGGCGTGACGCTGAGATTGAGGTCCGTGACGAGCCGCCGGAAACGCCCTACATAGTCGACCAGCCCCGGCGTGTGCCCGCCGTCATCAAACCCGGAGTCATCAAAACTGGTGGTGTCCTGAAACAGCCGGGTGGTACCGGGGAAGAAGATTTCCCGCCGGGCCGTCAGGCTTGACCTGCCGAACGGGTCCAGGTGGGCGTGGTTCTCGATCCGGAAGCGAATGCCCTCGCCGTACTCGGGAAAGAAGGCCTGCTCGCCGGTGGTGAGCCGGAGCAGGGGACGCAGCCAGGCCTGACGGCAGCCGACGACGTCGAACACCCCTTCGCCGACGCCGTAGTGGCCCGACCCCGGTGCCAGGGCGAAGTAGTCTTGGAGCTCAGGCTGTAGTCGGGCAAAGTCGCTGCCCAGGGCGCGCTCGTAGATGGGGGTGTTCACGGGTTCCTCCTGCGGTCCGGGCCGGTTCACTTGGCCTGTCCACAGCATGCAGGACAACGCGGCGATTGTCACAGCGTCCCGTGCATCGGCGGGGTCCGGCGTCGGTGGCAGGCCCGCCTGCGCCATGCCGGTGGGCCGCCCGATACGACAAAGCCAATTCAATGGGGGAATATATAACTATGAAGGCACGCATTCTGGTAGTGGATGATGACGAGGCGCTCGCCGAGATGATCGGTATTGTGCTGCGCAATGACGGCTTTGAACCCGTCTTCTGCGCGGACGGCGGACAGGCGCTGGACGTGTTCCGCGCCTCCAAGCCGGACCTCGTCCTGCTCGACCTCATGCTTCCGGGAATGGACGGCATTGAGGTTTGCCGGCAGGTCCGTGCCGAGTCTGACGTCCCGATCGTGATGCTGACCGCCAAGGCGGATACCTCGGATGTGGTCCGCGGCCTCGAGTCCGGGGCCGATGATTACGTGCCCAAGCCGTTCAAACCCGCCGAGCTTGTCGCCCGGGTCCGGGCCCGGCTCCGTCCGGGTGACCAGAAGGCTCCGGAAACCCTGCGGATCGCCGACGTTACGATCGACGTCGCCGGCCACCTGGTCAGCCGCGGCAATGACCGGATTTCCTTGACCCCGCTGGAGTTCGACCTCCTCGTCGCCCTGGCCCGCAAGCCGTGGCAGGTGTTCACCCGTGAGCTGCTCCTGGAGCAGGTCTGGGGCTACCGGCACGCCGCAGACACCCGGCTGGTCAACGTCCATGTCCAGCGGCTGAGGTCGAAGATCGAACGTGACCCCGAAGCTCCCGAAGTTGTATTGACGGTCCGTGGTGTCGGCTATAAAGCAGGTTCCTGAGCCTGCGGACCGCGGTGTCCGGCAGGCCATAGACACGGACACAGCGCCGGACACGACGACGGCAGAGCCATCCGCGGCATCATCCGCAAAGTCATCCGCGTCGTCAACCGCAGGGCCGTCCACCCCACCCGGGCACGGAACGCCGCCTGCCGGCAGCGGGCCGGGACTTCGGCGCGGACTCGCCTTCCGGACCCGGTTGTGGGCAAAACGCGCGAGGATCGTTGGCGTCAGGGTCGCGCGGTTGGTCCGTACCGCGATGCAGCGTCTCTTGCCCGGTATCAGGTACCTGCTCCGGGCCGTGCAGCGGAAGTGGCGGCGTTCGCTGCAGTTCCGCACCGTCCTGACCACGCTGATGCTGGCCATTGGTTCATTCGCGGTAGTGGGCGCGTACCTGTCCAACCAGATCGCCAACAACCTGTTCCAGGAACGGCTCGCCCAGGCCGAATCCGAGACGCGCTACAACGTCAAGCAGGTCCAGGACACGTTCGACGGCGCCCAGGTCACGGACCAGTCCAGCGTCATCACCCTGGTCTATGACACCCTGAACGCGGTCGAAGGCCGCGGATCCGTGATCCAGAGGCGCTACGTCTTCGAGGCAATGCCGGAGCAGACCAAGCCGCGCAACCGTTGGGTTGAATCCCGGGCCTCGGACCAACTCACCATCGGCGTCATCCCCCCGGACCTGCGCAAGGCCGTGCAGAACTCGGGCAAGGACCAGTACTGGGCGTCCACGCAGTTCCCCGTGGGGACCGAAGACCGGCCCGGCATCGCCGTCGGCAACAAGGTGACCTTCAACGGCACCGTCTACGAGCTCTACCTCATCTATGACCTCAACACGGCGCAGAAGACGCTGGACGAGATCCAGAACGTCCTGCTGGCCGGCGGTGCCGTGCTGGTGCTCATGATCGGCGGCGTCGCCTGGTATGTCACCCGCAACGTGGTCAGCCCGGTCAGCCATGCTGCCGTCGTCTCCGAGAAGCTCGCGGCCGGACAGCTGCAGGAGCGCATGGTGGTCAAGGGCGAGGACGAGGTCGCCCGGCTTGGTGCCTCGTTCAACCACATGGCCGCAAGCCTTCAGGAACAAATCACGCAGCTGGCCACGCTCTCGCAAATGCAGCAGCGGTTCGTCTCCGATGTCTCCCACGAGCTCCGCACGCCGCTCACCACCGTGCGCATGGCCGCGGAAGTCCTCTATGACGCCCGCGAGGACTTCGACCCCATCAACAAGCGGTCCGCGGAGCTGCTCTACAATCAGGTGGAACGCTTCCAGTCGCTCCTGGCGGACCTGCTGGAAATCTCCCGCTTCGACGCCGGCGCAGCCACCCTCGACGCCGAACCCACGGACATTGTGCAGCTCGTCGCGCACGTCATTGAGGGAGTGGCACCCGTCGCCGCCGAATACGGCTCCGCCGTTACCCTCAACGCCCCGGCCGGGAGCGTCATTGTCGACATGGACGACCGCAGGATCGACCGAATCCTCCGCAACCTGATCCTGAACGCCCTCGAACACGGCGAGGGCCGCCCGGTGAACATCTCGGTGGCCGCAAGCGACACAGCAGTGGCCGTGGCCGTACGGGATCACGGAATCGGCATGACACCGGCTGAGGCGGCCCGCGTCTTCGACCGCTTCTGGCGCGCCGATCCCGCCCGTGCCCGCACCACCGGCGGCAGCGGGCTGGGGCTGTCCATCGCCGCCGAGGACACCAAGCTCCACGACGGCTGGCTGCAGGCCTGGGGGAGCAAGGGCCACGGGTCGAACTTCCGCCTGACCCTTCCGCTGCGCCGGCATGAGCCGATCACCAGGTCCCCGCTCCACCTCGAACCCGTCAACGTCGGGCTCCCGGAGACGGGCCGCCAGCGGACCATGGTCTTGCTGGACCCGCAACGGTCCGCGGAGACCCCGGCCGCGACACCAGGGGCCGGGACACCAGGGGCCGCGGCCCGCGGGACCATGGCTGACGGGTTCAGGGGATTTAGTGGCGACTTTTCTGGCGACGGCGGCGGCGCCGTCGGCGGGGCAACCCCGGACGGCGGCTCGGCCGGCCCCCGGGAAACCGGCATGGAGGGCAGGGCATGAACGGGGTTTCGGGCAAGTTCACCCGCGTGGGGGCTGCGCTGCTGGCTCTCCTCCTGCTCCTGTTGACCTCGTGCGCCCAGATTCCGCGCTCGGGGCCGGTGGGCAAGAGCACGGACGAGAGTGCGGGAAACCCCAACGCCCCGGTCTTCTTCCCGGCCGCGCCCCGTCCCGGCGCCGGACCCGAAGCAGTGATCGAGGACTTCTACCTCGCCGGCAGCGGCTACGAGGACGACTACGCCGTGGCCCGGCAGTACCTCACGCAGGCTTCATCGGTGGCGTGGAAGCCGGACCAGCGGGCGCTCGTCTTCCGGAAGGCCGCTGTGGTGGCCACCGGCGTCGAAAACGTCTTCAACTACCAGCTCGACGTCGCCTATTCGGTGGACGCCGACGGCGTGGCCACGCAGCTTCCCGAGGGCACTACCGAAAACATCCCCGTCACCCTGACCCAGGTGGACGGCGAGTGGCGAATCTCCGATCTCCCGGACGGCACGGCCATTCCGGAAGAGACCTTCAAGGTCATCTACGGCGCCTACCCGATCTACTTCTACGACCCCACATTCACGTACGCCGTACCCGATGTCCGGTGGTTCATCCGGAAGAAGACCGTCAAGGCGATGACGAGCGCCCTCCTGGGCGGCCCCGCCCCCTACCTCAAGGGCGCCGTCGTCAGCGCGTTCCCCTCGGGCATCAAGCTGGCCCGCGAGTCTGTGCCCGTCGTCTCCGGTGCCGCGCAGGTGGATCTCACCGCCAAGGACCTGGTGGAGGCCTCCAACGAGGACCGGCTGCGGATGCAGACACAGCTGGCCCTGACGTTCCGCAGCCAGCCGGATGTCGTCAATGTTGAGCTCCGTGCCAATCAGGACCTGGTGCGCGTCGAGGACAACGGCACGGTCCTGCCTCCGGTCCGGGACGAAAGCGTCCCCGCTTACCAGATCGCCGTCAGCAACAATGACCTGGTCCGGTACGAGAACAACAGGCTCTCACCGCTGCCGGACATCCAGTCCGTCGCGGCACTGTCACCACGGGCCCCGGCGGAGTCGACCGAGTCCCAGGCCGCCGCGTTCCTCAACGCCGCCCGCACCACGATGTACTCGATCGTTCCGGGCCAGCCCGCCAGGGCACTGTCCACGCGGGCTACGCTGTCCCGGCCTTCGTTCGGCCGCTACGACTGGGTCTGGACCGCCGGGCCGGGTGCTGCCGGCGCCACCGAGGTAGTGGCCTACCGGCCGGTCGGTGTGGCGGAGAACGCCAGCGTGCCCACCGTGACCCTGTCGCCGGGATGGCTCGCCGGCCGGACCGTCAAGGAGTTTCGGATTTCCCGGGACGGTACGCGTGCACTGGTCATTTCGGAGCAGAACGGCAAGAGCAAGGTCCAGATCACCGGGATCATCCGGAACGCGGACGGCACCCCGAGGGATCTGACCACGCCCCTGACTCTCCTGACTCCCCGGGATCCGGATCAAGGGGTCTGGGTGGATGACACCACGGTCGCGGTCATGAAGGCTTCCGGCAGCGATGCCGTCTCGCCGGAACTGTTGTCCCTGACCTCGGCGCAGCCGCAGCAGCTGGCACCGTGGCCCGGACTGACGGCCCTCAGCGCAGGCAACGGGACATCCGAGCTCTACGGCCAGTCCGCCGAGGGGATCTTCCAGCGGCTGGGCAACGGCTGGTCACCGCAGCTCAAGGGCCCTATCGACCCGTCCTTCCCCGGCTGACCCAGCGCCTTCTGAGCCAGCGCCTTCTGACCCAGCGCCTTCGGGCGGCGGCGCCTTCCGAGCCAGCGCCTTCGGGCCGCGGCGCTGGGCCGCTATCCGTGGGCCGCTATTGGTGGGCGGCTACCAGCCAGGGCCGGTGAGGGCGCCGGACGGCGTGTTGTCCACATAGCGGGCCGCGGGGCTATAACCGGGGGCGCCCACGGTCCAGGATCGAAGGATGAACAGCCACACGGGCCAGGGCGCCGGCCAGGGGCGGCCGGCCGCGGACCCGGACCTTGCCCCGCCCGCACCGACAGCGGCGCGACACCGCGGCAGCTACGCGCGGCCGCTGGCGAGGCTGTGCGACCTGACGGCCGAGGCAGCGGCGGAGGTGCTCGCCCTGGCCCTTCCAGTGGACTGCGCCTGCTGCGGGGCGGAGGACTTGGCACTCTGCGGCGCGTGCTCCCGGAAGCTCCGCCTGCTGACGCTGAGGCCTTTCCGGGCAGAGGCCCAGGCTCCGGCCCTGATGGATATGGACGGGTCCGTGCTGCTGCCCGTGGTGGCGGCCGGGGCGTACCGGGCCGAGCTGGCGCAGTGCCTGCTGTCCTTCAAAAGCCACGGGCAGGCCCGGCTGGGCGCCGAGCTGGCCCGGGGCCTGGCGCGGGCGCTCCATGCCGCGGCCGGGCCGGCGCAGGGACTCGTCCTCGTCCCCGTGCCCACGAGCACCGCCGCATTCCGCAAGCGGGGATTCAGTCCCGTCCACCTCCTGCTCCGTCGGCTGGTCCGCGGCCATGCAATCCCAGGATTCACCGTCGCGGACGCGCTTCGGAAAACCATGCCGCCCGCGCGGAGCCGGATGCCCCCCGCCTTGCCACTGTTGGACTGGTTGCGGGCCGGCCGGAAAGCGGACGGCTACCTGTCCGGCGGACAGAAAGGACTGGGCCGGGGTGCCCGCGCCCGGCGCGTACGCGGATCCATGCGGACCAGGTCCGGCCCATGGCCTGCCCGAGTCGTGGGACGTTCCTGCATCATCGTCGATGACGTGCTGACCACCGGTGCCACCTTGGCGGAGGCGGCCCGTGCGCTTCGGGCCGCAGGGGCCATTGTCAGCGGCGCCGTCGTGGTGGCCGCGACACGCCCGCCGGCCACCGCCGACGTCGGCGCCGCCAGCCCCGCGGTGGCGCAGGGGAACGGCGGGACGCAAAAAAATAAACCGTAAAAGGATGAATAACAGGTGTCTATGAACTAACGTCGAAGATGGGTACCAAGAACAGATGTACCTGTCGATAGCGGCTCGGAAAGGGGCTCGACTGTCAGTCAGATCGGCCCCGGGAAGTACCGCCGTCGTGTCACCGAAGTCATTTGGAGGGCACCATGGAGTTCATGATCAGCGGACGCAACTTGACGGTCTCAGACCGGTTCCGCGAATATGCCGACGACAAGATCTCAAAGATCGCGTCGTTGGGAGACAAGGTCCAGAGGGTAGACGCGAAGGTCACCAAAGAGACCAAAGCCCGCCAGACCGCCGAATCGCTCACGGTTGAGTTGACAGTCCTGGGGCGCGGCCCAGTAATCCGCGCAGAAGCGAGTGCCGCCGACAAGTTCGCTGCGTTCGATCTCGCTTACAACAAGCTTCTTGAACGCCTGCGCAGGGCCAGGGACCGCAGAAAGGTCCACCACGGCCGGCACACGCCGAAGTCCGTCACCGAGGCCACGGCAGCCCTGGAGCCGGCGAGCCCCAGCGAACCGCTCTACGTGGAGGCGGCGCAACAGCTTCAGGCCCAGGCGCCGGCGGCAGAGAAGTCGCCGTACGATGTCGAAAACGATATTCCGGCCGGCGATTCGCCCGTGCTGATCCGCAGGAAAGTGTTCGCCGCGGCCCAACTCACCCTCGATGACGCCGTCGACAACATGGAACTTGTGGGTCACGACTTCTACCTTTTCGTGGACAAGGAGACCAAGGCGCCGTCGGTCGTGTATCGCCGTGACGGCTGGACCTACGGGGTCATCTCCCTTGACCAGACGTGCGAGCCCGGACATTCGAGTCTGGAAGAGAAAATCCTGGCCTACCGTTCAGAGGATGAGCCCGCCAGCGCATAAGCTGGTGCAGACTTTTCCGACGAAGGGACTAACGTGCAAGCATCGCTGAGCCTGGCACAGGCACGGCGGATCGCATTGGCAGCCCAGGGATTGGAGAAGGAACGGCCCGCCGGACCCGTGAGCGCACGGGCGGTGGGCCGTACCTTTACCCGGCTGCACCTGGTCCAGATCGACTCCGTCAATGTGGTGTCCCGCAGCCACTTCCTGCCCTTCTTCTCGCGGCTCGGCAACTACGACCGAGCGATCCTGGCGCGGATGGCGGGGACCCACCCGCCCCGGATGATGGAGTACTGGGCCCACGAAGCCTGCTTCATCCGGCCGGACCACTTCCACGACCTCGTGCAGTGGCAGAACCGCAAATGGGTGGGCGCGCACAGCATGGACCCCGAACTGCGCAACGGGGTGGCGGCCAAGGTGCTGGAAACCCTGGCCGCCGGGAAACCGATGACCGCCGCCGAACTCACAGCCCGGCTCGGCCACGTGGAGGATCAGCAGCGGGAGAACTGGGGCTGGAACTGGAACGCCGTCAAAAGGGTGCTGGAACATCTCTTCGAAGAGGGCGTGGTCTCCGCCTCCTCCCGGACCGAATCCTTCGAACGGCGCTACACCCTCACCGCCAGGGTGCTCCCCGGCCCGGGCGTGGAAGCGGCGGCGCCAGAACCGGACGCGGCTGCCGCGATGGACCGGCTGATCGACGCCGCGGCCCGGGCCCACGGTATTGGGACCGTGCGGTGCTTCGCGGACTATTTCCGGACCCCGCAGAAGGCAGCCGCCGTGGCAGTGCGGAACCTCGTGGACAGCGGCAGGCTGGAACCGGTCGCAGTGGCCGGCTGGGACCGGCCCCTGTACCGCCACGCGGAGGCGAAGCTTCCGCGCTCAGCCACCGGCCGGGCGCTCCTGAGCCCCTTCGACTCCTTGGTGTTCGAACGCCGGCGGCTCGAGGAGCTGTTCGGGTTCCACTACCGGATCGAGATCTACACGCCCGAGCCGAAGCGGAAGTACGGCTACTACGTTTTGCCGTTCCTGCTCCGCGACGCGATCGTCGCCCGGGTGGACCTCAAAGCGGACCGGGCCGGCGGCCTGCTCCTGGTAAGGACCGCCCATGCGGAAGCCGGCGCGCCGGCGGACACCGCCGTCGAACTCGCCGCGGAACTGCAGCTCATGGCAGAGTGGCTGGGGCTGGACGGGGTAGTTGTCTCGCCAACGGGGAACCTCGCGCCGGCGCTCGCCGAAGCCGTCGCTGCCCGGTAATTCGCACTATCCGCTGTGAGGGAACAGGCGCCACCGGCCCTGCGTCTCTCCCGTAGACTAAACACGCCAGAATTCGGCAGCTTGAGACTGGGAGCAACTTCACGTGGCATCACTTATCGAAAAACTTCTCCGCACAGGTGACAAAAGAACCCTGCGGCAACTGCGGAACTATGCCGATTCCATAAATGCCCTGGAGAGCTCCTTCCAGACCTTCACGGATGCCGAGCTCCGTGAAGAAACTGACCGCCTGCGCGAACGCCACCAGGCCGGCGAGAAGCTGGACGATCTGCTGCCCGAAGCCTTCGCGGCTGTCCGCGAAGCTTCATCCCGTACCCTTGGCATGCGCCACTTCGATGTCCAGCTCATGGGCGGCGCCGCCCTGCACCTGGGCAACATCGCCGAAATGAAGACCGGTGAAGGCAAGACCCTGGTGGCCACCGCTCCGGCCTACCTCAACGCCCTCGCCGGCAACGGCGTCCACGTCATCACCGTGAACGACTACCTCGCCGAATACCAGTCCGACCTCATGGGCCGTGTCTACCGCTTCCTCGGCCTGACCAGCGGCTGCATCCTGTCCAACCAGGATCCCGCGGTGCGCCGCGAACAGTACGCCGCGGACATCACCTACGGCACCAACAACGAATTCGGCTTCGACTACCTGCGCGACAACATGGCGTGGGACAAGTCCGAGCTCGTCCAGCGCGGCCACCACTTCGCCGTCGTCGACGAAGTGGACTCGATCCTCATCGACGAGGCCCGCACCCCGCTCATCATCTCCGGCCCGGCCCAGGGGGACACCAACCGCTGGTACAGCGAATTCGCCAAGGTGGTCACGCGCCTGCACGCCGAGACCGACTACGAGGTCGATGAGAAGAAGCGCACCGTCGGTGTCCTCGAGGCCGGCATTGAAAAGGTCGAGGACTACCTCGGCATCCACAACCTCTACGAGTCCGCCAACACCCCGCTGATCGGCTTCCTGAACAACGCCATCAAGGCCAAGGAACTGTTCAAGCGCGACAAGGACTACGTCATCCTTGACGGCGAGGTGCTGATCGTCGATGAGCACACCGGCCGCATCCTCGCCGGCCGCCGCTACAACGAGGGCATGCACCAGGCCATCGAAGCCAAGGAAGGCGTCGAGATCAAGGCCGAGAACCAGACGCTCGCCACGGTGACGCTGCAGAACTACTTCCGCATGTACGACAAGCTCGCGGGCATGACCGGCACGGCCGAGACCGAGGCCGCCGAGTTCATGAGCACCTACAAGCTCGGCGTCGTTGCCATCCCCACCAACCGCGACATGACCCGGATCGACCAGGCCGACCTCGTCTACAAGAACGAGACGGTCAAGTTCGACGCCGTCGTCAAGGACATCACCGAACGCCACGAAAAGGGCCAGCCGGTCCTCGTCGGCACCACCAGCGTCGAGAAGAGCGAATACCTCTCCCGTCTGCTGGCCAAGGAAGGCGTCCGGCACGAGGTCCTGAACGCCAAGAACCATGCCCGGGAAGCGTCCATCGTGGCCCAGGCCGGCCGCAAGGGCGCCGTCACGGTCGCGACCAACATGGCCGGCCGCGGTACCGACATCATGCTCGGCGGCAACGCCGAGTTCACCGCCGTCGCCGAACTGGCCAAGCGGGGCCTGGACCCGGAGGATAACTCCGAGGAATACGAGGCCGCCTGGCCCGAGGCGTTCGAATCTGCCAAGCAGGCCGTCAAGGACGAGCACGAGGAAGTCCTGAACCTGGGCGGACTCTACGTGCTCGGCACCGAACGCCACGAGTCCCGCCGCATCGACAACCAGCTCCGCGGCCGTTCCGGACGCCAGGGCGACCCAGGCGAGTCCCGGTTCTACCTCTCGCTGACCGATGACCTGATGCGCCTGTTCAACTCCGGCGCGGCAGAACGGCTCATGAACAGCTCGGTGCCGGACGACGTCGCCCTCGAATCCAAGCTCGTCTCGCGCGCCATCGCCTCGGCCCAGGGCCAGGTGGAAGGCCGCAACGCCGAACAGCGCAAGAACGTCCTGAAGTACGACGACGTCCTGAACCGCCAGCGCGAGGCAATCTACGGTGACCGGCGGCGCATCCTCGAAGGCGATGACCTCCACGAGAAGGTCCAGTACTTCCTCGAAGACACCATCAACGCCTTCATCGACGAGGCCACGGCCGAGGGCACCGGCGATGACTGGGACTTCAACCTCCTGTGGTCCAATCTCAAGACCCTGTACCCCGTGAGCTTCACCCCGCGCGACGTCATTGACGAGGCCGGCGGCAAGTCCCGCGTCACGGTCGACTTCCTCCGGGAAGAGATCCTCTCCGATGCCCGCCTGGTTTACCAGGCCAGGGAGCAGGCGATCGGCTCCGAGAGTATGCGCGAACTGGAGCGCCGGGTGGTCCTGTCCGTCATCGGGCGGAAATGGCAGGAACACCTCTATGAGATGGACTACCTCAAGGAGGGCATCGGGCTGCGCGCCATGGCCCAGCGCGACCCTCTGGTGGAGTACCAGCGCGAGGGCTTCATCATGTTCCAGGCCATGATGGAGGCCATCCGCGAGGAGAGCGTCGGCTTCCTGTTCAACCTCGACGTCGAAGTGACGCCGGCCGAGGACGTTGTGGTGGCCGATGCCGAGGGCCAGCACACCGAACACCACGAGCCGCAGATCCATGCCGCCGGACTCGAGGCCCCCGAGAAGCCCGCGCAGCTGCAGTACACCGCCCCTGGCGAAGACGGTGCCGCCCAGACCCGGATCGAGGCGAAGGGCACCGGACGCTCCGGAAACCCGGCCAAGGCCGCGGCGCAGGACATCGGCCGCCGCACGGCAAAGAAGAAGCGGCGCTAGGCACGACGCCAACATGGGGGAGGACCGGAGCAACAGCTCCGGTCCTCCCGTGTTTTGTGCCTCCTTTCCCTGGCAGGCCGGGCCCGGTTTCTGACCGCTTCTGCCTTCGGCCGCTTCTGCCGGCTTCTGCCTGCGTCCCCGCCGTTCAGCCGATCTCCAGCACGGTGACACGCCAGGCCGCCGTGCCGCGCTCCAGCCGCAGCGCCACCGCGCGGACCCGTGATTCCTCGACCACGACCGCGCTGGCCTCGTAGACGTCATCCGAAACGCGGCAGGCCCGGACGGACCGGACAGACGGGTTGCGGTGCAGCCGGCCGGCCGTGGGCGAGCTGCCGGAGGCCACCCGGCGGGTCAGCGCGGCGCGGTGCTGCAGGGCCGCCAGGCAGCGCGGGTCCAGGCGGCGGGAGAGCTGCTGTGCGGGCCGCGTTCCGGCCAGCACTTCGATGGCCGCCTGCACGGTGCTGCGGGAAATCGCGCAAATCTCGCGTGCCTCGTCAACAACGCGCAGGGGCGGCGGGGCCGCGGCGGCGCGCACGGCCGCCGCCGCCGTGCCGGACACAACCCGGAGGGCGGGGGCGTGCGGGGCTGTGGTCGCCGCGGCTGAGCGGATCCCGGTGACTGCATTCATGACGGTTCCTTTGCTGATGGCTGATGGCTGATGGCTGGCGATGCTGGTGCTGGCTGAACTTCCTGATCCTGAACTTCCTGCTCCTGAAATTCCGTCGGGCCCTGGTTTTCGTCCTGGCTGCGGCCTTGGCTGTGGTTCCGGCCATGGCCGCAGTGCGGCGCGTCCCTAGTTTGGCGGCGGGAGGACGAGGACCTGTCCGGGACGCAGGAAGTGCGGGTTGGCTCCGATGGTGTCGCGGTTGCCCGCATAAAGCCGGGGCCACTCTCTTGCGATGTCGGCGTCGGAAGCTAACGGCCCCAGCGCGGCCGCGGCGATGCTCCACAGCGAATCACCGGACCGGACCGTGACCTCCCTGCGGGCGCCGGGTGTGTCCGGCGAGCGTACCTGGCGCGCGGCCAGGGGGCCGGCATCCACGGCCGGACTCACTGGCTTCCACCGCGGATCTACCGCGGAACCGGCGGCCGGATCGTGCGGCCCCGGCGCCGCGGCCCACCCGGGTGGCGGCGTCCACGATGCCGACACCGCTGCCTGGCCAGGCAGGCCCGGCCCGGGCCCGTCGGAGACAGTCGCCGCGGTGGCCAGCGGCGCGGTCAGCAACTGCAGGCCGACGGCGGCGAGAAGAAGCCGTCGCATGAAGGCCGGGCTGAACCGGCCTGTGACGGCCGCTGCACGGGTCCGGCCGAGACGGTCAAGCAGCGCAGCTGCGGCGGCGATGGCGAGCGTCATCACCCACCAGGTGATGACGATTAGTCCGGCGGTATTTGCCAAGATCCCCAGCTGGTCCTCGAAGGAAAGTGACTGCCGGCGTGCCGAGCCTGACTGCCAGCGCTGGACGAGGAAGCCGCCGGCAGTCGCGAGGAAGATCCCCAGCAGCAGGATGGCAGTGGCCATGGCCGCGTCGGCCCGAACCGTCTGCCTGGGCGCGGGCAAGGGCAGCCTCTGGGTCCGGGTCTGCGGTGCTGCTGTCCGGTCCATGGCTGCTTCCCTCACTCGATCCGAATATTGTTTGATGCTGTTTGATGTCATTTGATGACTTTTAAGGCTGTTGATTGAAGTCTGGGCCTGTAGGAACCGGTTTGTCTAGATGCAGTTCGGTGCCTGTGGATGAATTGGAGCCCGTTGATTCACGGTGCCTGTGGATTGACCGGTGCGGGAGGCGCGCCTACGCTGACGCCATGCGGTGGGACGCCCTGTTTGACGACATGGAGGCGCAGCTGGCGGCGCGCCAGCGGCTGGATTTTGAGGCAGAAGTAGCGGAGCGCGCACTGGTGGACTCTGCGGGCGTGGAGCTCGCGGACCGGCTCCGCGGATCCCTCGGGCTCAGTATCCGCGTGCACGTGTCCTCAGGGGCGGCGTTCGAGGGGGTGCTGAGCCACGCGGGCAGCGAAGCCCTGGTCCTTGATGAGCCCCAACACCAGGTGCTGATTCCCTATGCCGCTGCCGCGCAGTATGTGGGCCTTTCGCGGATGGCGGTCTCCGAACCGTCAGCCGTCCGCCGGCGGCTCGGTTTGGGCAGCGCACTCAGGGGACTCGCCAGGAACCGGGCGCGGGTGGCAATATTTGTCTCTCCCGGCCGGGCAGAGGCCGCGCTCCACGGCGTCATTGACACAGTTGGCCGGGATTTCCTGGATCTGGCCGTGACGCGGGAGGGCGGCGACCGGCTTCCGGCGACCGACCGGCAGGTGGTGGCCATTCCATTTCGCGCCCTGGCGGGCATCAGATCCGTCAGCGCCGCGGGCCGATAGTCAGAACGCCGAGTTCAATTTCCGGCAGACTTCGACCTGGCCTCTTCGATCATGCGACTGGCCTCGGCGTAGCGTTCCTGGATGTATTGCTCAAGCATCTTCTCCTCGACACGCCACTGGCCGCGGCCGCCCACCTGGATTGCCTTGAGCTGGCCGCTGCGAACGAGCGCGTAGGCAGCCGGAGAGTTGATCTGGAGCTGCTCGGCAACGTCAGCGAGAGTCAGGAATCGGGGCATGAGTCCATTTTGCCACCGTTGATGCCTACTGGTGCGGTTATCCACAGTTTGCGGCTGTTTGGCCCTGGATCTTCCGCGCGGGCCGCCCGGGCGCAACAATAGGGGTGCCCGGCATCGAGGGAACGGGCGGCGACGACAGGGGGAGCGGACGCATGAGTGGAAGCGCGGCAGCCGAAGGGGCCCGTTTGAAGAAGCCGTCCTGGAAAGACCCCCGGCTCCTCGTCGGAATCCTGCTGGTCCTGGCATCCGTGGTGGGTGTGGTCTCGCTGGTCGGTGCCGCGGACCAGACCACCGAAGCGTACGCGGCGCGGGAGCCGATCGCCGTCGGCGAGACGCTGACCGTCGACAAGCTGCACCGGGTCAAAGTACGGCTCGGCGAGGTGGAACGGCACTACCTGACCCCGGAGTCAGGTCTGGATGCCGGCCTCGTGGCCGTACAGCGGATCGGCAAGGACCAGCTGCTGCCGCGCGAGAGCACAGGCCGGCTCGACGGGCTTGACCGCAAGCCCGTCGCGGTCACGGTCGAGGAAAATCTTCCCGCGCAGGCCGTGGCGGGCTCCCGCGTGGACGTCTGGGTGGCCCTGCCGGATACCCGCAACGGCTTCAGCGAGCCCACGCTGCTCCTCTCCGGCGCCGAAATTGCCCAGATCACCTCGGGCAGCACTGCCCTGGGGTCCTCCCGGTCGATGGTGGTCATGGTGCTGGTCCCGGACGCCCAGATGCCGAAGCTGCTGGGAGCCCAGGCCAACAAGGCAAAGATCGCGGTCGTGTGGAACCCGGGCGGTACCGCGCGATGAGCATTCCCGTGGTGACGGTGGGGGACTCCCGCGATGACCTGGTGGGCGGCCTGGAGCGTCTGCACGGACCCGTGTCCGTTGTCCGGCGGTGCACCGAACTGGCGGAACTGCTGGCCGCCTGCCAGAGCGGGCTGGCCCGCGCCGCTGTCGTCGCGGCGGGCAGCGAAGAACTGACGGCCTCGCTGGTGGACCGGCTGTCCGCCGTCGGCGTCGTCGTCATCGCCCTCACTGATGATCCGGAGGAAACGGCCCGCCTGCGGACCATTGGCGTGGCGGCGGAAGCCCGCGCTGTTGATGCCGCGGCCCTTGCGGCGCGGATTTCCGCAGCGGTGGCGCAGCTCAGTGGCACCGGACTCCGGCCCGGGCTCGCTGGGACCGACGATGCTTCCGCCGTCGCCGTCACGGCCGCCGGGCAGGTGCCGCGGTCTTCCGGGGCGCACCCAACCGCCGCAGGCACTGCCGCGAAGGGCCGGATCATCGCGGTCTGGGGTCCGGCTGGCGCGCCGGGCCGGACCCTGGTGGCCGCCAACAT
The DNA here is from genome assembly GCF_918697925.1 of Arthrobacter sp. Bi26. Classification (GTDB taxonomy): domain Bacteria; phylum Actinomycetota; class Actinomycetes; order Actinomycetales; family Micrococcaceae; genus Arthrobacter. The sequence continues at coordinate 27,960 of NZ_CAKKMF010000018.1, read as the reverse complement.
GGCGGGGGAGCTGGCCGCGGACGGGCAATCGGTGCTGCTGGTCGACGCCGACAGTTACGGTGCCAGCGTGGCCGCCCTCCTGGGTCTGCTCGATGAGGCTGCCGGGCTGGCCCAGGCCTGCCGGCTGGCAGACCAGGGACTGCTCGACGCCGACGCCCTGCTCAGGATCGCCACGACGGTGGCGACCAAGGCCGGGACGTTTCGTGTGCTCACCGGGATCACGCGGGCGGACCGCTGGACGGAACTGCGCCCCGCGGCGCTCACGCTGGTGCTGGAGCGGGCCCGGGAGATCGCAGAAGTCACCGTGGTGGACACCGGATTCTGCCTGGAATCCGATGACGAGCTGGGCTTTGACGGCGGGGCGCCGCGCCGCAACGCCGCGACCTTAAGGAGCCTGGAGCTGGCCGACACGGTCTTTGCCGTCGGGGCGGCCGATTCCATTGGCGTGCCGAGGCTCGTCCGCGGTCTGGCCGAGCTCCAGGCGGCCGTCCCGCAGGCAGCGCCCCAGGTGGTCATGAACAAAGTCAGGTCCTCCGCCGTCGGGCGGTCGCCCGAACGCCAGCTCCGGGCTGCCTGGGAGCGGTACGGCCCCTCGGCGCCGTTGTCGGCGTTCCTGCCGTCCGACCCCGCAGCGAGCGACGCCGCCCTGCTGTCCGGGGCACTTTTGCTTGAATCCGCCCCCGAATCTGAGTTGCGGCGTGCGATCGCCGGATTGGTTTGTGCACCTGCCCAGCGAAACAAGAAATCCTTTGTCTTTTCTTCCACAGCAGAGCGCCGGGCAAAGGGTTAGGGTCAACATAAGGGCCGCAAAGAAGCGGCTGTGAACTTCTTTTATGGAGGCGTTTCGATGTCGTCTGGGTCCAGCGTGGAGGATCAGCCCGTTTCGATCGGTAGTAGCGAAAGCTACCTCGGGGATTACTACGAGCACCTCGCGGAGGAGGATTTCCGGGCCTATCCCCAGGAAGTCCTGACGGCAAGGGCCGATACCCACCGCCAGATCGCGGCGACGCGGAGGCCAGGCATCGCGAACATCGCCGTCCGTGACGAGGCCGATTGCAGTGTCCTCTACATCGTCACCGATGACATGCCCTTCCTCGTGGACTCGGTGAACGCCGAACTGGTCCGCCAGAACGCACCCATCCACCTCGTGCTGCACCCGCTTTTCGTGGTGACCCGCAACCGCGCTACCGGCGACCTGGTCAAGGTGGCACGCGTACCCTCCCACCTGGGCATCTCCAGCGGCGACACGGCGGCCATGCCGAACCTCTCCCACCTGATCGCCGAGGGCGACAACGCCTCGCACATGGAATCCTGGATCGCCGTCGAGATCGACCTCGTGGGCGAGGGCAAGCGCGCCGAGCTGGTCAAGGGCATCACCCGGGTGCTCGGCGACGTCCGCGCCGCCGTCGAAGACTGGCCGAAGATGCGGACGAAGGCCCTTGAGATCTCCGCGGATTTGGACAGGGTGGCCAACCGGGCACAGATTGCCGAGCTGCGGCAGGCCCAGGACCTGCTCCGCTGGCTCGATGACGGGAACTTCACTTTCCTCGGCTACCGCGAATACGACCTCGTGAACGTATCCGGCGAGGATGTGCTGGAACTGCGCGAGGAAAGCGGCCTCGGCCTGCTCCGCGCCGGCGCGGACAGCCGCCAGGTCCAGCACCTCACCGACGCCGGCAGGAGAAAGGCGCGCGAGAAGCGCGCGCTGGTGATCACGAAAGCAAACTCCCGCTCTACCGTGCACCGCTCGGCGTACCTGGACTACATCGGCGTCAAGAGCTTCGACGCCGCCGGCAACGTCAACGGGGAACGCCGCTTCATCGGCCTCTTCGCCACGACCGCCTACGCCGGCTCCGTCCGCGACATCCCCGTGGTCCGGGAAAAAGTTGCCGCTGTCCTCCATGACGCCGGCTTCCCGCCGGACTCGCACTCGGGCAAGGACCTGTTGGGCATCCTCGAGACCTACCCGCGCGATGAGCTGTTCCAGATCGAAATCCCGGACCTCGCCGCCATCGCCACCGGCATCCAGCGTCTGCAGGAACGCCGCAGGACGCGGCTCTTCCTCCGTCCCGACATCTACGGCCGGTTCATGTCCGCCGTCGTCTACCTGCCGCGCGACCGCTACACCACCAACGTCCGCCTGCGCATTGAGCAGGAACTGCGGGAGACCTTCAACGCCGTGTCCATCGACTACGAGGCGCGCATGACAGAGTCCGCTCTGGCCCGCCTCTTCTTCCGGATCCGGCTGCCCAAGGACGCCGACGTCAGCAACGTCAACAGCGACGAGCTGGAGAAGCGCCTGGTCCGGGCCGCCCGCTCCTGGGGCGAAGGCATTTCCGAAGTTCTGCGCGCTCGCGGCGACGGCGGGGGCGCCGGCGTCCGGGAGAACGGCGCCAAGGAACTGGCCGCCGTCTGGGCGGAGGCGTTCCCTGCCGGCTACCGGGTGGACTACGAGATCGAAGACGCGCTGCAGGACATCGACCGCTTCGAAAAGTACGGTGCCGCGGCCGAACGGGCCGGTGAAGGCGTCAAGGAGCAGCCCGGCGTCCACGTTTACCTGCCCGACGGCGCCGGCGCCACGCTGGAAGAGGACGCCCGCGTCAAGCTCTACATGCTGGAGCCGAAGAGCCTGAGCCAGATCCTGCCGTACTTCCACAACCTGGGCCTCGAGGTCCTGGACGAACGCCCGTTCGAGATCGAGACCGCGGATCACCGGGATTTCTTCCTTTACGACCTCGGCCTCAAGTACCCCGCCGGTGTGGATCCCCAAGCCACCGGGCAGCTGCTGGGCGAGTCCTTCGGCGCTGCCGTGACCGGCGCCGTGGAGTCCGACAGCTTCGACCGGCTGGTGCTGCGGGAGGGCATGCACTGGCGCCAGGTGGTCGTACTGCGCGCCTATGCCAAGTACATGCGGCAAATGGGCAACACCAACTCCTTCGGGTTCCTGGCCGACACCCTGCTGGCGAACGCGGATGTCACGCGGGGACTCAGCGCCCTGTTCGCGGCACGCTTTGACCCGGCGCTCAGCGACGCCGACCGCGTGCTCAGGGAAGTCGAGGTCCTCGCCGGACTCGACGCTGCGATCGAGCAGGTCGCGACCCTCGACGCCGACCGGCTGCTGCGCACGTTCAAGAACCTGATCCAAGCCACGCTCCGGACGAACTACTACCAGAACAAGCCCCACCTGAGCTTCAAACTGGATCCGTCCCTCATCGGGGGCCTGCCGTTCCCGCGGCCCATGTTCGAGATCTGGGTCTACTCGCCCCGGGTCGAGGGCGTGCACCTCCGCTTCGGCAAGGTGGCCCGCGGCGGCCTGCGCTGGTCGGACCGGCGCGAGGACTTCCGCACAGAAATCCTGGGCCTGGTGAAGGCGCAGACCGTCAAGAACGCCGTCATCGTCCCGACAGGCGCCAAGGGCGGCTTCTACGCCAAGCAGCTCCCGGACCCCGCGGCCGACCGCAGCGCCTGGATGGCCGAGGGCGTCGAGAGCTACAAGACGTTCATCCGCGGACTCCTGGACATCACGGACAACCTGATCGTGACGGCCGAGGGCGAAACCGTCAGGCCGCCGGCCGACGTCGTGCGCCATGACGACGACGACTCCTACCTGGTGGTCGCGGCCGACAAGGGCACCGCGTCCTTCTCCGACATCGCCAACGGACTGGCCGGCGAATACGGCTTCTGGCTCGGCGACGCCTTCGCGTCCGGCGGCTCCGTCGGCTATGACCACAAGGCCATGGGCATCACGGCCCGCGGCGCCTGGGAATCGGTCAAGCGCCACTTCAGCGAGCTGGACCTCGACACCCAGGCCGAGCCCTTCACCGTGGTGGGCGTCGGCGACATGTCCGGCGACGTGTTCGGCAACGGCATGCTGCTCTCCAAGCACATCCGCCTGCTGGCCGCCTTCGACCACCGGCACATCTTCCTCGACCCCACTCCGGATGAGGCAACGTCCTACGCGGAGCGCCAACGGCTCTTCGAACTGCCCCGGTCCTCGTGGGATGACTACAACAAGGCGCTCATCAGCGAAGGCGGCGGCGTCTTTGCCCGGCAGGCCAAGTCGATCCCCGTGTCCGCACAGGTCCGCGCCGCCCTCGGCCTCCCGGAGGGCACCACGGAGCTGAGCCCGCCGGAGCTCCTGCGCGCCATCCTCCTCGCCCCGGCGGACCTGCTCTACAACGGCGGCATCGGCACCTACGTCAAGGCCAGCACCGAAACGAATGCCGAGGTTGGCGACAAGGCCAACGACTCCATCCGCGTGGACGGCCGCGAACTGCGGGTCAAGGTGGTCGGTGAAGGCGGAAACCTGGGGATGACCCAGCGCGGACGCATTGAGGCCGCGCTGCAGGGCGTCATCCTCAACACGGATGCGATCGACAACTCGGCCGGTGTGGACTGCTCGGACCACGAAGTCAACATCAAGATCTTCGTGGACCGGATGGTCGCGGCGGGCAAGCTTGAGCCCGCCGAGCGTGCGGACTTCCTGGCCTCGATGACCGACGAGGTCGGCCGGCTGGTGCTCGAGGACAACATCGACCAGAACATCCTGCTCCTCAACGACCGGATGCGGGTCTCCGAATGGAGCCCCAGCTACGAACGGCTCATGGACTGGCTGGAAAAGTCGGCGGACCTCAAACGGGACCTCGAGGCGTTGCCCACCACGGCCACGTTGCAGGAGCGCCTGGAACAGGGCCAGGGGCTGACCTCCCCGGAACTTTCGGTCTTGGCCGCCTACGCCAAGATCGAACTTGCCACCGCGCTGCGCGACAGCGACCTCGCCGATGACCCGTGGTTCCGCACGACGCTGCGGGCCTACTTCCCGGAGCAGTTGCGGGAGAGGTTCGACGCCGAACTGGATACCCACCCGCTGCGCCGCGAGATCATCGCGACCGTGGTTGCCAACGACATGATCAACCTCGGCGGCATCACCTTCGCGTTCCGCGCCATTGAGGAAACCTCGGCCACGGAAGCGGCCCTCGCCAAGGCGTTCGTTGCCCTCCGCGAGGTCTACGAGCTGGACATCATGGTCAAGGAACTCAACGAACTGCCGGCGTCGTTCCCGACCGAACACTGGAGCACCGTCCACCTTGACATCCGGCGGCTGCTGGACCGCGCCGTCCGGTGGCTCCTCGGCCAGGGTTCCGCGTCCCGTCCCATCGCCGAGATCGTGGCCGAATTCAAGCCGCTGATGGATCCCATGCGGGCCCGATTGCTCGATTACCTCCGGGGCGACGACCGCGCCCGTGTGGCCGAATGGCTTCAGAAGGCGCGCAGCTGGGACCTTCCGGAAGACCTGGCACACCGCTGGGCGGAACTGTTCGAGAGCTTCGTGCTCCTGGACATCGCCAAGATCGTCCATGTCAGCAAGGAATCCGTGGCCGATATTGCCCACGTCTACTACACGGTCTTCAACCGCTTCCATGCAGATTCCCTCCTCGAACGCATCACCAAGCTGCCGAGGGCGGACCGCTGGCAGGCACTGGCCCGTGCAGCCCTGCGCGATGACCTCTACTCCACGGTCTCGGACATGACGACGGCGGTGCTGGAGAACACTCCGGCCGGGGCTCCGGCCGAAGAGCGGCTGCTGGCCTGGGAGGGCCAGAACGCGGAGCAGCTGGGCCGGGCGAAGTCCATGTTTGATGAGGTCAATGCGCTCGAGGCCGATGACATGGCCTCACTGTCGGTAGCATTGAGGCTCTTGAGGTCAATCGTCCGACGCTAAGGGACTGCCGTCCCTGGTGTCGCAAATGGAGGTGCTGTGGCAATCTTTACGGACCCAATCAGGGAACATGCTGATTTTGGCCCGGGGGACGCCGAATGGCTGCACCTCCTGGTCGGCGACTGGCAGATGGTCGCCGACCTCGCGTTCGCCGATCTCGCCCTGTGGTTTCCGCATCCTGAGTTCGGCTACGTGGCCCTCGCCCACGTCCGCCCCTCCACCACGCACACGGTGTTCCACGCCGACTTCGTGGGGGAGGGGATCAGGTCGGACCTGCAACCGCTGGTCGACAAGGCGTGGGAGAGCCGCGCGATCGAGCGCTCCAACGAGACCAATTGGAGCAGCGATATGGCGCTGCGGGTCGAGGCCGTGCCGATGGTCCGCAACGGCCGCACCCTGGCGATCGTGACCTCCCACATGGACCTCTCCAGTTCACGGATGCCCTCCCGGCTCGAGCTCACCTACCGGCAATGCGCCTACGATCTGCTGCGCATGGGAACCCTGGGGCTGTGGCCGGACTTCGCGTCGCCCACAGGCTCGCGCCGCGGCGCCCCGCGTGTGGGCGACGGCCTGATCAGGCTCGACGCCGAGGGGATCGTGCAGTACGCCAGCCCCAACGGGGTCTCTGCGTTCCGCCGCCTCGGCGACGGCGAGTCCCTCGAGGGCCGGTCCCTCGCCGAGGTGACGGCGGGACTTTTGCGGGACCGGCGCATGGTCGATGAAACCCTGCCGCTCGTCGTCACGGGCCGCATGCCGTGGCGCAGCGAAATCGAGTCGCGCGGTGTGAGTCTTTCGCTGCGTGCCATCCCGCTGCGCGACGAGCAGCAGCGGTTCGGTGCCTTGGTCCTGTGCCGGGACGTCTCGGAGCTGCGCCGCCGGGAGATGGAGCTTGTCACCAAGGACGCCACCATCCGCGAGATCCATCACCGGGTGAAGAACAACCTGCAGACCGTCGCGGCTCTTTTGCGGATGCAGTCGCGGCGCATGGTCAGCGACGAGGCCAAGCAGGGGCTCGAGCAGGCCATGCGGCGGGTGGCGACCATTGCCCTGGTGCATGAGACGCTCTCGCAGGGCCTGACCCAGAGCGTCGATTTTGACGAACTCATCGGCCGCCAGTTCCGCCTCTCGGCCGAGGTCGCCTCGCCCTCACAGCAGGTCAAAACCCAGCGTTCGGGCCTCTTCGGGGAACTGCCGAGCGACTTCGCCACCCCATTGGCCCTCGTCATCAACGAACTGGTCACGAACGCCGTCGAGCACGGGCTGGAGGGACGGACCGGTACTGTCTCGCTGCTCGCCGACCGCTCGGAGACCGAGGACGGGGACGAACTTCTCACCGTGACGGTGGAGGACGACGGCGTCGGACTGCCGGACACGCCGTATGTCGAGGGCCTTGGCCTGCAGATTGTCCGCACACTGGTCATGAGTGAACTCGGCGGCACCATCCACTGGCAGGCCAGGGAGGGCGGGGGAACCGCAGTCCAGATTGTCCTGAGCCTCACGTCGCGCTGACGTTGCACCCGGCGGCTTAAACGGGCAATGGCCGCGGACCTTAGGGTCCGCGGCCATTGCTGCAGGGTCGTTCGGTGGCTGCCGGCGCTGTAGCTGCCGGTGCTTGGGCAGCGGGATCAGGAAGCGCGTCGTGCCCGTGCAGCGCGGCGTTTCAGGGCGCGGCGCTCGTCCTCGCTCATGCCGCCCCACACTCCGGCGTCCTGGCCGGACTCCAAAGCCCATTGCAGGCAGGTATCCACAACGGGGCAGCGGCGGCAAACACTTTTCGCTTCCTCGATCTGCAGGAGGGCAGGGCCCGTGTTTCCAACGGGGAAGAACAGCTCCGGGTCCTTGTCAAGGCAGGCTGCGCGGTTACGCCAATCCATGCTGATCAGTCACTCCATTCGTGGGAACTCGTTAAACGCCTTTGTGAAATTATTCACTAGAGGCTTCATAAGAAAAGGGCCCATTGGGGCCCCCTCGGTCATCTGGATTAAGCGTGTCATGTTAACGCTGTGTAAACAAGGGGTAATAGAGGTCAAGATGCCTCGAGACCGTGAGCGATGCATCACATTCAGTGGCGGCGTCCTCACATCTAGACGACTATGTCCGGTAGTGTGCCAGTGTGTCAAGGCCCCCTGTGAACCCTGAAGACCCCCGTGAAAACCCCGGTGAAAATCCCAGCGAACGCCCCGGTGAAGATCCCGGAGAGAGCCGCCGCGACGAGAATCCCGAAGAGAGCCGCCGCGACGAGAATCCCGGAGAGAGCCGCGGCGACGAGAATCCCGAAGAGAGCCGCCGCGACGAGAATCCCGGAGAGAGCCGCGGCGACGAGAATCCCGGAGAGAGCCGCGGCGACAGTGACGGCGAGCATCCCGGCGAAAGTTCGCGCCGGCATCCGGACGGAACCCCTGCCGGAGCCGCTGCCGGAGACTCTGTGCGGCCAAGAGGAATTGTTGTCATCGCCGTCGTCGTCGCGCTGGAGGCCTTGGCGCTGCTCGTGGCCGGCGGCTGGTACGGGACCCAACTCCTGACCGGAGCCCCGGTGCTTTCCTTCTGGGGTGCCGTCTTCACGCTGTGCCTGCTGCTGGCGTTCTCCGCATGGCTCTTTGCCGTGGCACGCTTCCTGCTGCGGGGCTTCCGTTGGCCGCGGGCAGGTGCCCTGGTGGCCCAGCTCTTCGTGCTGACCATTGGCTTCCCGACGCTGACCGGAGGCTATCCGCTGGCCGGACTGGCCATGCTGATCCCCGCCGTGACGGCGATCGTGCTCCTGTTCGACAAGCGGGTCATAGCGTTCGCGTCACGGGCAGCAGGGGCCCCGCCCGCCCTGTAACGGGCCGTCCCGCGCGGCGTGCTGCCCGGGGGAGAGCCGGACCTGCCCGGGGGAGACCCGGTCCGGTCCGCCGGCAGGCCGGATCGGAGCCAGCGGGAGGGCAGCCCCCAGCTGAACAGGAGAGCACGGGGCAGCCAGCTGGACCGGCGTAGCTTGGCCGTCGGAAATGACGACGGCGCGTCCCGGCGGAGGACTGTGCTCTGGTTCGATCCGGACCCCGAACGGCTCGCCGTCCAGGAGCCCCCGCGGGCGAATCAGGACCGCCCGTCCCTGGCTGCGCGCGACGGCAGCGAGATCCACCCGTTGCCCAAAGCCCGGGCCGAATCCTGCCGTGAGGATCACCCTCCAGCCCAGACTGTTCAGGGCCGCCAGGGCGCTGTTGGCTTCGTGTGCCAGCAGGTCGGCGTCGTCTGCGAGCGCAATCGCTGTCCGGTCCAGGGTGCCCGCGAGTGCGCTGGCGCGGAGCCGGGACCAGTACTGGCCGGGTTCGGACCCCGGCCGGGGCGCGAGCCAGGTGCACGTCGGGTTCATTCCCGGGAGCGCGGCCAGCAGCGTGCTTTTTCCGGAACCCGGGCCGCCGAGGACCGCGAGGACGCTGCCTGCCGGTAGCCGAATCCCGTGCGGCCGGAGTTCGTCTCCGCCGAGCCCGAGCAGCAGTGCCGCCGCTGGGACGGGGGAGTGCGCGGCGCCAGGCATGGCTGCGGGCAAGCCAGCGGGCGGCGGAATCCGTTGCCCTGGCCCGGGGGTGCCGCAGTGGGCCAGCACCTCGTCCACTCTCACGAACACAGGCAACGCGTCCACCCGGAAGGGCCTCGTCGTGACGGCTCCGCCTATGGGGCACTGCCCGCCCGCGGCCGTCGGTTCGAACAGTTGGGCCGCGTGCCCGGTCGCCAGAGGGGCCGGCACAAAAACACCGAACACGGCCACGCGGCCGGGGACCGGCTCCAACGCCGGAAGCCGGGGCCACGCAAGGCGGCCCTCGTCGGTAGAGCCTGCGGGAAAGAAGATCCGGTTGGGCAGGCCCCCGAAAAACCTGGCGGTCACCAGCTCGCGCTCGCCAGAGACGATGACCGTTATCCCTGCCCGGGGGCCGTCCCGCACAATGTCATGAACGAGTTCTTCGGCCCATGCCTGCGGTCCGGAACGAAAAGCCGAAACCCAGGCGCCCCAGCCACTGAGCACCAGGACCAGCCGGGTCCGCGACCAGGCCGCGGGCGCACTCAGCCGTGACGTGACTTCTTCGGCCACCCGCCTCAGCACCCTGGCGGCCCGGCGCAATTCATGCAGGCCGGCCACCGCGCCGACCCGGGGCGCCGTCGCGGCGGCGTTGAAAACACCGGCGGCGTCGAGAATGTAGAGGTGCGACTCCACACGGCCGGCCAGGAGCTGATCGACAGCGAGGGCCAGGGCGGCGTCGCTGGCGCCGGCTTCAGCGCCGACAAGGCCCAGATGCCCGTGCCCGGCAGGACTCCAGCCCAGCTCCTTGACGCGTTGGAGTTCCGGCAGGTCCACCAGCCCCAGCCGGACCGTGTCCCGGTCGGAGGGCCCGGGACCCGGATCCGGCAGCAGGGCCGGCAGGGGATCTGCCACCGGCCGGCGGGGCGGCCGGCCGCCGAGTTCCTGCCACAGGCCCACGGCGGCGTCGATGAGCGGCGCCGCCCCGTGTGCCGGCGTCAGGGCCGCGCCGCTGTCGTGGGCTTCATCGTTGCAGGAGCCGCCGGTCAGGCGATCGGCTACTGCCGGCGGCCCCGTGAGATGGTCCGTGACCGTGCGCACCGTGACCGCTCCGTCTGACCGCACGGCGGTCCGGGGCGTCAGGGTGGCCGTCTGGAACTCCTCCGGGGCTTGTGCGCCGCGGATCAGGAACGCGCGCCCGGGACGTGCGATGGGGATGGCGGCCGCCTGCCCGGAGCCCATGATGTCGAACGATTCGGGGCCGGACTGGACGCGGAGGGCGATGCGGGTGGTGACGTTGGCCCTGATATCGGCGTTCAGGGCTCCCTGCGGGCGCTGCGTGGCCATGATGAGATGGATTCCCAGTGACCGGCCGATGGCGGCAATCCGCATGAGCTCTGAGAGGGCGCCGGGCACTTCGTCCACGAGGATCCTGAACTCGTCCACGACGATGACCAGATAGGGGACTTGCGGGCCTGCCGCCGGCGACGACTCATAAGCCGCGAGATCCGGGGCATTCACCCGGGCGAGCAGTTCCTCCCTCCGCCGGACCTCTGCCCGCAATGAAACGAGCGTCCGCTCCACCTGCGCAGCGCCCAGATCCGTCAGCATGCCCACGCAGTGCGGGAGCCCGGTCAGCGGGCCCAGGCCCGAGCCGCCCTTGAAATCGATGAAGAGCAGGTTGACCCGGTCCGGCGGATGGCCAGCCGCGAGGCCGGCGGCAAGAGTCCGCAAAAACTCCGACTTCCCGGAACCGGTGGTCCCTGCAACCAGGAAGTGCGGACCGTCCGCCTTCAGGTCGATCTGCAGGGTCCCCTGGCTCCCCGTGCCGACCGCTGTGCCCAGTCCGGACTCGGCGCCGGTCCGGGACCACCGCCGGGAGATGTCCGGCGCCGCGAGGGGAAGGACATCGGCCAGGCTGCAGTGCCGTGGGATGGACGGCGGGGGAGCCTTCGGAGTGCGCCGTGTGGCATTGATGCCTCGGCAAAAGCGGTCAAAGACCACCGCCGGGACCAGATCCGGGACGAAGTCCTGGGGCGGGGCCCCGGCGGTGATGAGGGTGCTGCGCCGGCCGAGGACAATGCCGGGGTGTTCTGCGGGACCCTGCTCCGGCGAGCACTCGATCACGCTCCACCCGTGTGCCGCGGCCAGGGTCCGGAACGCCGGCCCGGCATCAGCGTTGTCCGGCCCGGGCGAGGCCCCTGACTGGCCGGGAGTGTCCCAAAGGATGAGGACTCCGCGGTCGAATCCCTCGCCCGGACCGCCATTCAATCCGCCGGGACCGGCAGCCAACAGGGTCGCGGTGGTGGCGTCATTTGCGGACAACGTGACCCGGGGCAGGAAACGCGCTGACAACGGCACCGTGTCCGCCGGGCCATGCAGCACCAGGCGGGTGCTGCCGCCGAGGGGATAGGCAGCCAGCTGCAGGATGAACGAGCGCACCAGCCCGGCCACGGCCGGCGCCGGGCCGTGGATGGTCACCACCGCCGGCGGCGGGTCCAAGGTCAGGGGCACCTGGCCGAGCGGCGGCGGCCGGAAGCCGGAGTCGGGTGGTTCCAGCCGGATGTTCGCCGCCTGATCCGCCAGCCCGAGCCGCAGGCAGACGTCCGCTGGCTCCCCGTGAGGTGCACAGGCAGCCGGGGGTGCCCCGGCCACGCAACCGATGACCAGGTCCGCCGCGGAAGGAGCCGCACGCCGGCGTCGTTCCCTGTCCTGCAGGGCGGCCTCCGCCACAGCTGCGTTGAGCTCGCGGCGCTGGCGGCGGCCCGACAGGAACGGGACGAGGACGGATACGCCTGAGACTGCGGTGAAGGCCAGGAACATCCACATGCCGGTGAGAAGCGCCAGACCGATGCCGACCAGGAGCGGCAGCACCGCCGTCAACGCCACGGCGGCCCGGTGGCCGGGGGCGGCGTTGCCCCGGACGACCAGCGGCGCGGCAACGCTGGAGCCCGCAAGCGCCGTCACGGAGTCCGCGGCAGCATTGGGCACCACCGGCGGGCCGAGCCGGAGCGAGATGGTGGAGTCGCCGCAGCGGATCGCGGACGCCGTGGTCACCGGGGCCATTCGCACTTTCCGGCCGTCGACGCTGGTTCCGTTCGCACTGCCGAGGTCCACGATCGTGACGTCCGAGTCCGAGACGTCCAGGCGCGCGTGCTCCCGGGAAAGTGCGGCATCCGGGATCACGATCTCGGTACCGCTGCGTCCGATCCGGAGCTGGCCCCGGCGCAGCGCGACAAGCGTGCCCGCGCCGGGACCGCTGTCCACTGCGAGCAGCAAAGTGGCTGTTTCGGGGTGGCCGGGTCCGGGGCGGGATGCTGCGCCCGACGTATTAACGACCCCTGCACCGTCGGCCAACGCACCGTCAACCAATACGGCACCTTGGACCAGGGGAGGCACGCCAACCGTCAGAGCGGTGACCGGGGCTCCCCGGACGGACAGCCCGCCGGTCCCGTAGCGCCGGGCGATGGCGGCCTCCAGGTCCGCGCCCGGGCAGGGCTCCGGGACCTCGACGGACAGCTCAATGAGCTGCCCGTCCGGCGTCGAACCTGCCATGAGGGTGCAAGGTGCGAGAGTGCAGTGGAAGATCATCCGGGGCATCCTTTCCTGCGTGGCGGCCCGGGTTCCACGTTAGGGATGCCTCGGCCCGGCTGCGCGCCGGAAATTAGGCCATGTGGATAAACGGGGGCAGCCCGGCGACGGGCCAGACGGCTCCGAGCGCGCCCCGTACGCGCCCCGGCCGGCTCCGAGCGCGCTCCGTACGAGCTCCGGACACGGGCCGGACGCGGGCCGCGCGGCGGGGGCCGGGCGCCGACTGCAATGGAGCCTCGGGTAGGCTAGTGCAGCAGACAATGCGCAACATTGGGCTGCCCGCATTCGAATCAGGAGAGTTTGTGACCGCTGACCTCGTCATCGTAGGGTCGGGCTTCTTTGGCCTGACAATCGCAGAACAGGCCGCCACGGAGCTGGGCTTGAAGGTAGTCGTCATCGACCGCCGCCACCACATCGGCGGCAATGCCTACAGCGAAAAGGAAGAGCAGACCGGCATCGAGGTGCACCGCTACGGTGCGCACCTTTTCCACACTTCCAACGACCGTGTGTGGGAGTACGTGAACCGCTTCACCACGTTTACGAACTACGTCCACAAGGTGTACGGCGTGCACAAGGGCGAGGTCTACTCCCTGCCCATCAACCTGGCCACGATCAACCAGTTCTTCCGGGCCAACCTCACCCCCGGCCAGGCGCAGGAACTGATCAAGGAACAGTCCGGCGAACTGGCAGGCACCGATCCGCAGAACCTGAACGACAAGGGCATCCAGCTCATCGGACGGCCGCTCTACGAGGCGTTCATCAAGCACTACACCGGCAAGCAGTGGCAGACGGATCCCAAGGACCTGCCCGCGGGCATCATTTCGCGCCTTCCTGTCCGTTACAACTATGACAACCGGTACTTCAACGACAAGTACGAGGGCCTGCCGACCAACGGCTACACGGCCTGGATCGAGAAGATGGCCGAGCACCCGAACATCGAGGTCCGGCTGAACACGGACTTCTTCGACGAGTCGCATGAGTACAGCAAAAACAAGGTGGTCGGCAACATCCCGGTCATCTACACGGGGCCCGTTGACCGGTACTTCGACTACGCCGAAGGCGATCTCTCCTGGCGAACCATCGACTTCGAGGAAGAAGTCCTCGACGTCGGCGATTTCCAGGGCACCTCAGTGATCAACTACAACGACGACGACGTGCCGTTCACGCGCATCATCGAACCGCGCCACTTCCACCCGGAACGCGACTACCAGACGGAGAAGACCGTCATCATGCGCGAATTCTCCCGTGCGGCGGAGAAGGGCGACGAGCCCTATTACCCGATTAATACCGCCGCGGACCGGGATCGCCTGCTCAAGTACCGGGACCTCGCGGCAGCCGAGAAGGATGTCCTCTTCGGCGGACGACTCGGCACGTACAAATACCTGGACATGCACATGGCCATCGGCTCTGCCCTGACCATGTTCGAGAACAAGATCCGGCCGCATTTCGAGGCCGGCGCCACGATTGAAAGCGGAGGAGTGGACGCATGAGCGCCGCTGAAACGACACCCGGCTGGAACCCGATTCAGCGGGTCATCCTGCCATCGACCGACCAGACCGACACCGTACCCCTCTACGTTGACGCTGGCACAGCCAGCGGCATCCGGCTCCGGGAGAACGACGAATTCGCCCGCACCCCGAAACTGCTCGAGGACAAGCTGCAGATGTTCAGCTCCGAGAGCCGGGTAGCGCACTTCGAGGACCTCCTCGGAAGGCACTCCATGCGGGTGCGCTCCGGCGAACAGCTCTCGTTCGGCACCTACTTCAACGCCTTCCCGGCGAGTTACTGGCGCCGGTGGACCTCGGTTCGGGACGTCCGCCTGGTCGTGGAGACCAGCGGTCCGGGAACGGTCACGGTCTACAAGTCGAACGCCCGCGGATCGGTCCAGCGCGTCGACGGCAAGCACGTCGACGGCGACGCCACCTCCACGTTCGAACTCTCGCTCAAGCCCTTCGGCGACGGCGGCTGGTACTGGTTTGACCTGGCCGCCAGCACCGGGGACCTGGTCCTGAACAACGGTGCGTGGGAGGCCACGGGCGGTCCCGCGGCCAAGGGCCAGGTGACCCTCGAAATCACCACCATGAACAAGCCCGACTTCTGCCTGAACAACGCCCGGATCCTGGCCGATAACCCGGACGTCCTTGAAAACGTCAAGGAAATCCTGATCGTGGACCAGGGCACGCAGAAGGTCGAGGACCAGGAGGGCTTCGCCGCCGTCCGGGACGCCCTCGGCGGCAAGCTCCGGGTCATCAACCAGGCAAACCTGGGCGGCTCCGGAGGCTTCGCGCGCGGCATGTTCGAGGCTGTCGAAAACGGCAGCGACTACGCCCTGCTGCTCGACGACGACATCGTCGTCGAACCCGAAAGCATCGTGCGGCTCCTGACGTTCGCCGACCACTGCCGGAAGCCGACAATTGTCGGCGGCCACATGTTCGACCTCTACAACCGCAGCGTCCTGCACACCTTCGGCGAGGTCGTGGACCCGTACCGGATCGTCCCGGCCCTGCCCCACGCCGACATGGAAACGCGGCACGATTTCAGCGTCGCGAACCTGCGCCAGACGCCGTGGCTGCACCGCCGCGTGGACGTTGACTACAACGGCTGGTGGATGTGCCTGATCCCCACGAAGGTGATCCAGGAAATCGGGCTGTCCCTGCCGCTGTTCATCAAATGGGACGACGCCGAATACGGGCTGCGCGCCCGGGAAGCCGGCTTTGCCACGGTCTCAATGCCGGGTGCCGCCGTCTGGCACGTGTCCTGGATCGACAAGGACGACCTCGTCGGCTGGCAGGCCTACTTCCACGCACGCAACCGGCTGATCACGACGCTGATCCACAGCCCGTACCCCAAGGGCGGCCGCGTGCTGCGCGAATCTTTCCAGTCCGACGTCAAGCACCTCGTCTCGATGCAGTACTTCACCGAACACGGCCGGATCGACGCGCTGCGCGACCTCTTGAACGGACCAGACGACCTCCACAAGGTGCTCGGCACCAAGCTGCCGGAAATCAACGCGCTGAAGGCACAGTACCCGGACGCCCAGCTGAAGGAAGACGTCGATGACTTCCCGGCGCCAAAGATCGGCCGCGGTCCGATGGGCGGGACCGTTGTGGGGCTGCCCAGCAAGAAGCAGCTCATTCCGTGGGGCATCAAGACCGTTGCGCGCCAGCTCATCAAGGCGCCGGGACCGGAAAGCGCCGAACGGCCCCAAGGCTACCTGGCCCACCGGGACAACCGGTGGTACCGGGTGGCGCACTACGACAGCGTTGTGGTCTCCAACGCGGAGGGCACCGGTGCCTCGTGGTACCAGCGCGACCCGAAGAAGCTGAAGGCGATGCTGACCGAGGCGACCATGCTGCACGCGAAGCTGTTCCGGGAATGGGACAGCCTTGCTGAACAGTACCGCCGCGCGGTGGCCGAGATCAGCTCGATCGACGCGTGGAAGAAGACGTTCGAGGCGAATTCCGAGGACGGCAGGTAGATGGCTGGTCAAACCGACCAGCTGATCAAGCCCGGAACCGGGCACGGGCTGCTGGACGTCTACGGCGACCGCTTCCTGCTGAAGCTGCTGGTGCGCAAGGAAATCAAGGTGCGCTACCGCGGCTCGGTGCTGGGCCTGCTGTGGTCCTACGTGAAGCCGCTCGTGCAGTTCCTGATCTACTTCGTGGCGCTGGGCATCTTCCTGAACCTGCAGCGGGGAACGCCGAACTATGCGATCTACCTGTTCTCCGGCATTGTACTGGTCAACTTCTTCACGGAATCGCTGTCCAACGCCACCCGCTCGATCGTGGACAACCGTGACCTGATCCGGAAGATCTACCTGCCCCGGGAACTGTTCCCGGTGGCCACCGTGTGGGTGTCGGCAGCGCACTTCCTGCCCCAGCTGCTGGTGCTGGTCGGCGCGTGCCTGGTGGTGGGGTGGGCCCCGACGCTGCTGCAGCTCGCCGCGGTGGTCCTGATCTTCGTCATGGTGGCAGTGCTGGGCACGGGCCTTGGCCTGCTGTTCGGCGCCGTCAACGTCTATTTCCGGGACTCCGAAAATATCGTGGACATGATCGTCATGGTGGTCACGTGGGCTTCCCCGGTTCTCTACCTCTGGTCAATGGTCCAAAAGGTGATGGGCGATTGGTTCTGGATCTACCAGCTGAACCCGATGACGGTCGCCGTCGAGGTCTTCCACTGGGCCTTCTGGGAACCGACACTCAAGGCGGACCAGCTGGTCAACGACGCCTCGCCGCCGGGCATGCTGACATTCTGGCTGCCCGTCGCCCTGCTGATCACGCTGGCCGTGCTTTTCCTCGGGCAGTGGACGTTCCGCCGGCTTGCCGTTCACTTCGCACAGGAGCTCTGACATGACCGCGCACGGCCACGTCGCCATCATCTGCACCGATATCCGGAAGCAGTTCGTACTCCGCCACACCCGTTCCCTGAAGGAAGCCCTCGTCTGGCTCGTGAAGGGACGCAAGGGCGACCTCTCGAAGAAGTTCCTGGCCCTGAAGGATGTCTCGCTTGAGGTTAAACAGGGCGAAACGGTTGCACTCATGGGGCTCAACGGTTCCGGAAAATCGACGCTCCTGAAGCTCATTTCCGGGGTCCTGCAGCCCGACGGCGGCACGGTGCGCACGCGCGGCCGCGTCGCCGGGCTGATCGAAGTGGGCGCAGGCTTCCACCATGACCTCAGCGGCCGGGACAACGTCTACCTCAACGGCGCCATCCTCGGCATGACCGAAAAGCAGATCGACGAGAAGTTCGACTCGATCGTGGAATTCTCCGAAATCGGTGAGTTCATCGACACCGAGGTGAAGTTCTATTCCTCCGGCATGTACCTGCGCCTGGCGTTTTCCATCGCCGTGCATACGGACCCCGAGGTCTTCCTGATCGACGAGATCCTCGCGGTGGGCGACGAGCCCTTCCAGCGCAAGTGCATCGCGAAGATCAAGGAGCTCTCCGAGATGGGGAAGACCCTGTTTGTCGTGAGTCATGACCTGGACCTGGTGGCCACCGTGTGTGAGCGCGGCGTCCTGCTCGAACACGGCAAGATTGTTATGGACGGCGAAGTGCACGACGTCGTCAACGAGCTCCGGCGCAGGTCCCTCGCTCTGTAACGGCCCGCCCTGCAGCGGCCCGCCCTCTAGCGGCGTGCCCGGCCGGCTCCCGGCCCGGCCGTCCGTTAGGATGGGCCCGAAACGGGGGCTCAGCCCCGTACCGGGGGATGCGGGGAGCAAAAATGACAGCTGTGGGGTCCAGGGAGCGGCGAGACCGGCGGCGGAGGCCCTCGTGGCCCGGCCGGCTGCGGACAATGACAAGGGCCGTGGCGATCGCGGCCGCCACCGGAATCGTGGCGGCAAGCCTCGCCCAGGGAGCCGCCGCGGATAGCTCCCCGGCACCTCAACCGGCCCAGCAGTTGTCCCGGCCGGCAACGAGCCAACCGGGCCCGTCGAGCCCGTCGCCGGCCGCGGCCACGGCCGCGGCCGCGCCCGGCACCGCCGCTTCGGCGAAACCGACACCTTCGGCCACGGCTTCGGCGAAACCGACACCAGCGCCCACGCCCACGCCCACGCCGAAAACGACTGCGTCGCCGACGTCCGGAGCTGCTACGGCAGCCGGACCCACAGCAAAGGCAGCGACCGCGGCACCGACACCGGCCGCGGCGGAGGCGGCCATCCGCGTCCCCGGCGCCATCGGCGTCGAATACGAACGCCTCGGCGGCGCCACGGGCCCCGTGGGCCCGGCCACGGCAGGGCAGAAGTGCGGGCTTGCCGGCGGCGGCTGCCAGCAGAGCTTCGCACACGGAACGATTGTCTGGAGCGAAGCCACCGGCGCCCGCCTGCTGTCCGCGGGCATCGAAAATGCCTGGCTCAAGGCCGGCGGTGTCACGGGCCATCTCGCCTACCCGCTCGGGGCTGCCCGCTGTGGCGGGGCGCCTGTAGTCTGCCAGCAGGCGTTCCAACACGGCAGCCTGTACAGCGTGACCGGGAAGGGAACCTACCCTGTCTGGGGTGCCATCAACGCCACCTATGAATCCCTCGGCGGCCTCGAGGGGTACCTGGGCTACCCGATAGCGGTCGAGACGTGCGGGCTGACCGGCGGGGCTTGCACGCAGCGCTTCCAACGCGGCGCTGTGTACTTCGCTCCCGGCGCCGGTACCTTCCCGGTGTGGGGCGCCATCAATGCCCGCTACCTCGCCCTTGGCGGCAGCCGCGGCTACCTGGGCTACCCGACGGGCCAGGAAAAATGCGGACTCCGTGGCGGCGGCTGCTCCCAGGCCTTCCAGCGCGGACGGATCTACTACGCGGCCGGTGCCGGCACCCAGGCGGTGTGGGGAGGTCTCGGACAGTTCTATACGGCCCGCAAGGCCCAGGCCGGCGCCCTCGGATATCCCGTCACGGCCGAGGCCTGCAACCGGAGCGGTTACTGCAGCCAGTCTTTCCAATACGGCCGGCTCGAATGGATTCCCGGAACTGGGGTCCGCTACCGGCTGACCCCGGCCGCGTACTGCCCGGCCATCAGTTCCGGGGCCGTGAAGTACCGCACAGGCGGAGCCTCACGCGTGTCCTTCGCGATCGCTGACACCTACCGGTCCACCCGGATCACCTTCATCACGTGCGTCCGGCAGCCGGACGGAAGCTACGCGAAGGAGTGGGGCGCGCTGGGCCATGCCGGCGAGTCCGGCTTCGCCGCGCCTGGCGTCGCGACAGGACCCACCTGGCAGATGTTCTCCCCGACGGGATCGTTCACCGTCACCCAGGCCTTCGGCCTGGGCAACCCCGGAACGGCCCTTTCCTACCGGACCCTCAATCCCTATTCGCGCTGGGGCGGCCGGCTCAACGGGAACTACAATAAGTACTTCGAATCGAGCTCGGACGTCTTCCCGGACGAGAACATGTGGTACTTCGCGACCCGACCGTCGCATGACTACCGCCAGGGAGTCGTCATCAATTACAACCGGCCACCGGATGCGCCCATCACCATGAATGCGGGTTTCGCGATTTTCCTCCACGGCAACAACCTCCCCACCTGGGGCTGTATTTCGCTCAACGACGGCGACCTCCTGCAGTATCTGAGGACGGCGCATCCCGGCGACCGGTTTGTCATGGGGGTCGCGTATGACATCTTCAATTAGCTCCGCCGGCATTAGTTCAGCCAACCCAGTCCCTCTACATGAGGTCCCTGCCCGGCAGGGCGCTCCGGGCCGCCGGCGTCCGGTGCGCTACTGCGGCCTGCTCGCCCTCGCGGCGAGCCTGGCCCTGGGCGCCTGCACTGCAGCCCCGGCGCCCGGGCCGGGGCCTTCAGCCGCGGGTACGACGCCGGCCCCGTCGGCCCCGACGCCGACGGGGACGTCCGGCGTCGCCCCCGGAAACGAACCGCTGACCCACGACGGCCGTACGGTGGTGCCGGCCCCGGGGGCCGAGTGCGCGCAGCCGGCGCTGACGGACATCCGTCGGGTGCTGGGTGCCGTGGCCGGGAACGTTCAGCCGGCCGACGTTCAGGCGTCGTCGAAGGACGGCGTGGCCGAGCTCGCCTGCACGTTTGCCCTGGCCCCCGTCGCTGCCGGGCAGGCCGCGGACCTGGGGAATGCGCTGATCGTGTCGAAGACCACCGCGCCGGACCAGGCAGGCCTGGACGGGCTCGGGCTGCCCCGGCTGATGATGTCGCCCGAGCCCGTCCCGGACCTCGGCGCCAAGGCATGGTATTCCGCCAACCGCCTGACCGGGACCACGGAGTACGTCGTGGAGATGGTGGACGGTTTGACCGTGGTGAGGGTGACGCTTGCCCTCCCGGCGGACACGGCCGAGCCCGAAGCGGTGAAAGCCAAACTGGCCGAACTGGCCCGGCTCAGCTAGCCGGAACTGCGCTTGGGGCGCTCATTGCCCAGTCCTCATTTCCCAGTCCTCAAGTCTCCCGGCAGGCCGTCACTTCGTACAGCCGGGCGCCGCCCTCTGCCAGCACCAGCCGGACGGCCAGCGAGTTGTTCAGGTTCTCCAGTCCCGGGAAGGGATGTTCGCCGAAGTGGACTTCATTGGGGCCGAAGTCCAGGACATAGCGGACACCGGTGGCTTTCAGCGCGGCGCAGACCGCCGGATCGTTGTCCGCATTGCGGAGGTTCCGGTTGAGTGTTTCGACGGCGGCCGTGTTGGCCGTCAGGATGTGCTTGGCCGTGGTCTCCCGATGGGCGATCGCATAAGCCAGCGCCCCGCCCGTCCACGGGTTCACCGCGATGGCGGCGTCCGCGGGAACGATCTCGTCCAGCCGGTCGATGACCTTCTGTTCGTCCGTTGAGACGAGCAGCGAATGGTCCGTCTCGAGGTAGTTCTTCCGGGCCGAACCGATCGCGGTCCTCATTGAGGGGATCTGGGACGCGGCGACCGCCAGGGCGAGCACGCCGCAGATGACAAGGTAAGCGGCGTTGGTGCCGCGGCCGGCGCTCTGTGGCGACCCTGCCAGCCGGTCAAGCCAGCGGCGGAGCCAGACGGCGACGGCGTCGACGCCGACGGCGGCGAACGGCAAGGCCGTCAGCGGCAGGAGCGCCGCGATCCTGTTGCTGTCGTTGTACCAGATCCCGGTCAGCGCGGCGCGCACATCGCCCTTCAGGGTGCCGGAAACAATGACGTACAGCACGCCGGTGATGACAAAACCGGCGATCATCCACGTCCTGCCGCCGCGCCGCCAGCACAGGAAGAGGCCAATCAGCATCAGCACGCTGACGCCGATCGCAGCGGGGCGGTCAATGGCGCCGTTCGCCAGGACATCCCACGCAGCACCGCGGGGCGTCTGCACGGGTTCCCAGAACGCGGCATCTTCCGGCGGCCGGATGTTGGTCCACAGCACATACAGGGCCACGGCCCCGACGCCGAGCCCCAGGCTGGCGAGGATCCAGGCGGTGCGGTGCCGGGACCGGTGTTCGCGGTTGCCGGCAAGGCGTGCGTAGGCCTGCAGGATGATCGGCACCGAGAGCGCCACGAGCGACATGAATCCGTTCGGGTGGGCCAGGGCAAGTCCCGGAAGGATCAGCAGCGGCAGCGTGAACCGGGGCGCGGGCGGCCACTGAAGGTGGCGCGCCACCTGGCACAAGAGGGCAATGCTGGCCAGGGCGGCCGGCAGCATGCTGATCGCCAGGAAGTTCGGATACAGCACGCCGAAATCCAGCAGCAGGATCGGGAACGGCGCGAACATTGCGGCCAGGATCGCTGCGGCGCCGACGGCCACGGGCCGGTTGCCGGCCACCGTCCGGGTCAGCATCATGCAGCCCAACGGCCACACGACTGCCGCCACGGTCATGTTCAGGACGTTCACGGCCACCGTAATCGGCAGCCCGGTCAGCTGGACGAGGGCCGCGGCGAGGCCATGCCAGGCTGCCGGATAGAAGTAGGGCGCCGCGTCGCCGCTGGTCATCTTGGACATCCACAGCGAAGAGGCGTTGCCCGTATCCAGAACGTACCGCACACCGTTCAGATGGAACACGTTGTCGAAGGTCTGGGAAAAACTCTCCGGAGAACCGAAAGCCAAGGCGAGTTCAACGAGGATCAGCGCCGCGCCCGCGAAGAACGCCGCAGCGACCCGGGCCGCGCTCCTTGTTCGGCGCGCGGGGTGCTGGGATGCCTCGGCGTGGTGCCAGGGAATGAAGGCGTGGCGCAGGCTGCCGCCAGCGCGCCGGATCCCGGGGAGCCGGATTCCGATGATCACGGCAGAAAGCAGAACGCCGCCGGCCAGGACGGCAGCGGCTGTCCACGGGATAGACGCGAAGGGCAAGAGTACGGCCAGGACCGCCGCAATGGAGATCGTGACCGGCCCGGCCAGGGCAGCCGCCGACAGTCCCCTCAGGCCAAGGCTGACCGTTACCAGGCCGCCGGGCAACAGGAGGAAAAGCATCGCCTCCAGCACGTATGGCAGCGTCTGGAGCCAGTTCAACTTTTCAGCCCGGGGCTGATGCGGGCACCGACAAGTAGCGGCCCGCCACTGGCGGGCACATCAGGACAGCAGGGCACGTCAGATGGTCTGGTCCAGCAGTCCCAGCAGATAGGCACCGTAGCCGCTCTTGACCAAGGGTTCCGCACGCTGGCGAAGTTCGTCGTCGGTCAGGAAGCCCAGCCGCCAGGAAATTTCCTCCGGGGCGCCGACCTTAAGGCCCTGGCGGTGCTCGACAGTGCGGATGAAGTTTGAGGCGTCGCTGAGGTCGTCGAAGGTTCCGGTGTCCAGCCAGGCCGTGCCGCGCGGAAGTATCTCTACCTGCAGCTTGCCGCGCTCCAGGTAGGTCCGGTTGACATCGGTGATCTCCAGTTCACCGCGCGCAGAGGGCTTGAGGTTCTTGGCGATGTCGATGACGTCATTGTCATAGAAGTACAGGCCCGGCACGGCGTAGTGGCTGCGCGGCTTCGCGGGCTTCTCTTCGAGTGAGAGGGCCTTGCCGTCGTCGTCGAATTCCACGACGCCGTAGGCCTTGGGATCCCGGACCCAGTACCCGAACACGGCACCGCCGTCGATGTCGGCATGCTTGCGCAGCTGCGTGCCCATGCCCTGGCCGTAGAAGATGTTGTCACCGAGGACCAGCGCCACGGTCTCGTTCCCGATGTGCTCGGCACCGAGCACGAACGCCTGGGCCAGGCCGTCCGGCGAGGGCTGCTGGACGTAGGTGAGGTTGACGCCGAACTTGGACCCGTCGCCCAGGAGCCGCTGGAACTGCTCCGCGTCATGGGGTGTGGTGATGATGAGGATGTCCCGGATGCCCGCAAGGATCAGCGTGGACAAGGGGTAGTAGATCATCGGCTTGTCATACACGGGGACCAGCTGCTTGCTGATGCCGAGAGTGATCGGGTGAAGCCGGGAGCCGGTACCGCCGGCCAGAATTATTCCACGCATGGGCCCAATCCTCCCGTACCTTAGCCGGTCACAGCAAACTCGGAGCCGGATTGGGCGCACGCGACAGCTGGGCCGGGCACCCTGCGCCGGGGGTGCAGGGCCCGTGCAAGGTAGAATAACGGGTCTGGACTAAGTAACGGGTCTGGACTACGCAACGAAGGATACCGGGATTGAGCGCAGCTGTACTGACACCCAAAGCAAAGCCGGCTCCGGCAGTGGGGAGCCGGCTGGACCCGAGGAAGAACAGCCTGAACCTCATCCGGCTGATACTGGCGTTTTCGGTCCTGCTGGCGCATAGCTGGCACGTCGTCGGCGCCGGCAACGGCTGGGGGTTCCGCGGTGAAAACCTTGGCGGCTGGGCCGTGGCCGGATTCTTTGGCATCAGCGGTTACCTGATTACCGCCAGCCGCTTTGGCAGCGGGATCGGCCGGTACCTGGTTCATCGCGTCGCCCGCATCTTCCCGGCGTTTATCGTCTGCCTGATCGTCATGGCGTTCGTCTTCGCCCCGATTGCCTACGTGATCCAACACGGCTCGCTGCACGGTTTCCTGCAGACGGCCACCACACCCCTGAACTCCATCTTCGCGAACCTGTCCCTGCGGATTGTCAGCTATGACATTGCCGGCACCCCGGCAGGCGTGCCCTATCCGGGCGCCTGGAACGGCTCACTGTGGACGCTCTACTTTGAGTTCATGTGCTACCTGATGGTCGCCGTGATGGGGTTCATGCCCTTGGTCCGCAAGACCCCGTGGCCCGTGATTGCCGCGTTCATCGCCAGCGTGGTCCTCTGGGCCAATATCGGCGTCATCAAGCCCTACCTGCAGTCGAACCTGGATTTCGAGCTCGCCGCACGCCTGACCCCGTACTTCCTTGGCGGCGCCGTCGTGCAGGTTCTCAGCAGCAAGATCGGCATCCACAAGGTGGCCGGGCCGGTCTCGATCGTGCTGGCTGGCCTGTCGATCTTCTTCGTGGACGGCTTCGGCGGCCAGCTCGCCGCACCCTTTATTGCCTACGGGCTGCTCTGGATCTCCACCTGGCTTCCCCAGCCGGCCATTGTGGGCCGCCACGACATCTCCTACGGCGCCTACATCTATGCGTTTCCCGTCCAGCAGTTGCTGGCGGTCTTCGGGGCGTACCACTGGGGCGTGTGGTGGTTCACGGTGGCGGCCACGCTGTGCACAATCCCGCTGGCTGCGGCGAGTTGGTTCTTCGTGGAGCGCCCGATCATGCGGCGGGCCAAGAACGCGGGTTAGCGCCGCGGGCTACCGCCGGGGTCTCACGCCGGAGTCCCACTCTCCCGGCGCAGTACAGCTAGCGCCGCGCGCGCCGTCCCGAGACGCCACGGACGCCGTCGGCAACGCCGCGGAGGGCGTTCGCCAGCCGAATGCCGCGGCCGGGGGCCAGCAGCGTGACAATCGCCAGGTGGCGGTAGTCGGCCAGCAGTCCCTTGAGCGTCCACAGCGGGAAGCGCCGGCCATACTGGCGGGCGAGCAGGATCCGGTTCCTGAAGAGATAGTAGTAGCGCCAGTCGGCGGCCGTCCTGACCTTCAGCGGCCGGCCTCCGACGGACACGTCCCGGCCAAAGACGTTGGCTGCGGCCGGGCTGCCGAGGGCGTGATTGAGCGCGGCGTTCGGGGCCAGCACGGTGCGCAGTCCCTGGGTCTCGCACCGGAGGAAGAACTCGCTGTCCACGCCGTCGATGAACAGCGTGCCCTGGAAGAGGCCGAGCCGTTCAAGCACCGGCACGGGCACCAGGAGTCCTGACTGGATGGGCTCCCCTCCGAGCTGGATGCCGTTGAGGACCGGGCCGCGGCGCACGGGCAGGCCCCGGACCGAGGCCGGGGCGACCATGCCGACGGGGACGCCGGCTTCCGCGGCGGCCGCCGCGGCGTCCAGGAGCGCGTCGACGTAGCCGGCGTCCAGCAGCGAATCCTGGTCCATGGTCAGGACATAGTCGGGTTTCGTCTCCGCAGCCAGGGCCGCGGTGATTCCGGCGTTGAGCGCGGCCGCGATTCCGGAGTTCTCCGTGAGCCGCACTGCTTTGCAGCCCATGGACTCCAGTTCGGCCAGGATCCGTGCGGTGTCCTCGGGGCTGCCGTCGTCGACCACCACCACGGAGTCAACCTGGGCGAGCAGGGCAGCGGCGTTCGCCAGCACGCCGTCGTCGGGGTTAAACAGCGAAACGACGGCGGCAGTCTGAGGCACTGGGGGTCCGTCCGGGTCAGGCAGGCTGGACGTCGGGCTGGGCGTCGATCCAGTTGGCGAGGCGGTCGATGCCCTGGGCGAGGTTGTACTGCGGGGTCCACCCGAGCACGTCCTTCGCGGCCGAGATGTCCGCCCACGCGTGCCGGACGTCGCCCTGCCGGTACTGTCCGGTGACGTGCGGTTCGGGGGCGTTGTAGTGAGCCGCGATGAGTTTCGCCGCAGTGCCGATGGTCTGGAATTCACCGGATCCGATGTCCATGGGCTCGCCCTGGACCGTGGGGGAGACGGCGCCGGCGACTATCGCGGAGGCGACGTCGTCGATCAGGATGAAGTCGCGGCGCACTTCGCCGTCCTCGTACAGCGGAATCGACTTTCCGCCCATCGCCATGCGGCAGAACAGGCTCATGATGCCGGTGTAGGGGTTGATCAGCGACTGGCCGGGACCGTACACGTTCTGCAGCCGCAGGATGACGGTCTCGACGCCGTAGGACTTGGCCCAGGCCTGCAGGACGTGTTCCTGGGCCAGCTTGGTGGCGCCGTAGACGCTCACGGGGGCGGGGAACGTTGCGGAGGCCTTCATCGGCAGCGGGGTGGCGGCGGGGAAGTCCCACTGGGCCTGGTCCAGGGTGGCGCTGGTGCGCTGGCCCGGGTAGAAAGGCTTGCCGTCGCTGTCGCTCCAGGCGCCCTCACCGTACACGGCGCGGCTGGAGGACAGGACGATCCTGCGCGGGAGCTTGCCGTGG
Organism: Arthrobacter sp. Bi26; assembly: GCF_918697925.1. GTDB lineage: Bacteria > Actinomycetota > Actinomycetes > Actinomycetales > Micrococcaceae > Arthrobacter. The sequence goes on along the minus strand of NZ_CAKKMF010000018.1, from coordinate 1,352 downwards.
CGGTTGAGCCCGTCCAGGAGCTGGGACGTGCCCACCACGTTGACGTGCGTGTGCCGGGTGGACTCTTCAAGCGACTGGCCCGTTCCGGTCTCCGCGGCCAGGTGGATGACGACGTCGGGGGAGTGCTGCGCCAGGACCGTGTCCCAGGTCTGGGCCTCGGCGACGTCGGCGACGATCAGTTCCGCCCGCCCGTCCAGCTCCGCCGGACGCTCGCCCGTGGCATGGATCTGCGGGTGGAGGCTGTCCACCACGACGACCCGGTCGAACGCGTCAGCGAGGGACGCGGAAATGGCGCAGCCGATGAAACCGGCGCCGCCGGTGACAAGGACAGTTCCGCCGGGGCGTGCGGAGGTTTCAGAAGAAGTCACAGCGGACCTTTCGTTGCGGGGCGTTTACTTGCCGAAGGAATGGCGCACGAGTGCGCTGACGGCTGTGGAGTTGCGGTCCAGGACGGCCTGCGGAAGCAGGGAGAGCGCGTGCGCCCGGGACGTAAGCCTCAGATTTGCGGCGCGCTTTGCCCGGCGCCAGCCGAGCGCGTCGGCCTGCGCCGCGGACAGGGCGAAGTATTCGCGTTCACCGGCGAACCGTGAACCGTCAACGAGCTTGGTTGAGGAGGCGCTGTTGGAGTGCCGGCGGTACTGGAAGCACACCGTGGGCTCGATCAGCAGCTGGTCGCCCTTGTAGATCATGTCCATGATGAGGGCGAGGTCCTGGATGATCGGGAACCCGTCCCGGAAATCCACTTCGCGGATCTTGTCGGTCCGGAAGGCCAGGGAGGGCCAGTACAGCCAGTCCCCGTGCATCAGATTGCTGGCGATGGCCTCGCCGGCGATGAGCTGCTTGCCGCGGCCGCGCGGCCGGACGATCTTCTGCTTGACGGAGTCCGCGAGCGTGGCCACCACCTGGCTTCGTTCGTCGATGACCTGCACCCCCGGCTGGATGATCGCTGCGTCGGGGAAGCGCCGGTGAGCGGCAAGAATCACGTCAACGTAGTTCGGCAGCAGGACGTCGTCGCAGCCCAGTATGACCATGACTTCCTGGCTGGCCATCCCCACACACGTGCGGTAGTTCTCCGTGATGCCCGCGTTGACGTCCTTGCGGATGTAGCGGACACGGGCGTCCTGGATCCCGGCCATGTACTCGGAAATTTCCGTTCCGGGGTAGGCGTCGTCAACCACAGTCAGGAGCCAATCGCCGTTTTCCTGGGCCAGGACACTGCGGACCGTTTCCTTCATATAGCCGGGGTCGCCCCAGTAAGGAATGAAAATATCGAGGGGCATCTTAGGAATCCGAGCTGTCAGCGGGGCGGTCGGTGGTGTGCATGCCGGCGGGTGCGGCCGCCCCTGGAAGGG